>NZ_FYDN01000008.1:0-313310 GCF_900187485.1 Pseudomonas sp. Irchel s3a12 | reverse complement strand
ACCACGCAGGCGTTGGTGATGCTGGCTCGCAAACTTGCTCGGGTGGTATTCGCCTTGCTGAAAGGGCAAAGCGAATACCAGACAAAAGTCAGTTGAGGGCTTCCCCTCAACCATAGAATCTCCCACAGGGGATTGCATTGCAACTGAAGAAACCCGCTCACCTGTAGGAGTGAGCCTGCTCGCGATAACGGTCTGTCAGACGCCAACGATGTTGCATGTGCCGGCCTCATCGCGAGCAGGCTCGCTCCTACAGGGATTGCATTCCAACTGGAGGAACTCGAATGACTGTGGGAGCGAGCTTGCTCGCGAAGGCGGCAGGTCAGGCGAAGAGGCTCTTCGCCCCGGGCATCACGCGCCGTGGCACTTCTTGAATTTCTTGCCGTTGCCGCATGGGCACGGGTCGTTGCGGCCGACGTCTTTCAGGGCGTTGCGCACCGGTTCCTGGTGGGCGTGGCCGCAGTTCGGGCCGTGAACGTGGCCGTGGTCATGTTCGTGATGATGGTCATGATCGTGGTTGCAGTCAGGGCCATGGACATGAGGTTGCTGGGTCATCGGTGTTGCTCCGGAATTAAATCGGCGGGGATTATCACGCCATTGCGCTCAAGGTGCACGTAGTGAGCGATGAATAAACCGGTTTCCATCTCACCCTGCAAGCGATAGGGAATCTGTTGATTCGAGCTTTTCAGCATTTTCACCACATCTTTTACCCGGGGCCACAGGTTCGTGCGGATCGGCACTTTGAAGTAAGCACTGCGTTTTGGTCCGACCGTAAACCAGTGTTCATGCTCACCCTCGGCCAGCAGGATGTCGGCCAGATGAATGCGGTATTCGAGGCCGCGCACGGTCAGGTCGCTATCGTTGGGGTTATCGACGCGAAAGTGCAGGATGAATTTCTGTTCGAGCAGTTTGGCGCGCACCACTTCAACTTTCACCAGATGCACGGCGGGGTCGACGCTGTCATCGTTGAACCACGATGCGCAACCGCCGAGGTTCAGGATCAGCATCAAAAACAGAAAATGTAGTGTGCGCCAGCGACCGAGCATGGTTTTACTCCCTTTGCTGGCAGTCTAGCCGCTAAAAGATCGCAGCCTTCGGCAGCGCCTACAGGGGAAACGAAAATCCTGTGTAGGCGCTGCCGCAGGCTGCGATCTTTTGATCTTAAGCGCCGAAATATCCCGCACAGCACTTCTTGAACTTCTGCCCACTGGCGCACGGGCAACTGTCATTGCGCCCCAGCTTCAACTGCACCGTCGGATCAATGAAGTACCAGTGCCCGGCGTTCTGCACGAACGACGAACGCTCGCGATGGCTATGCTCGCCCTGACCGTCATGCCAGCGCGCGGTGAAGGTGACGAAAGCGTGTTCCGGCTGGCCGCCGAAGACTTCCGAGCTCTCGACTTCAAGGCCGAGCCAGGTGCTCTGCGCACTCCAGTCGGTGATCGATTGGCGATTGAGGCCCGCTTGCTGGGCGGGCAGGGTGGTCGCCACCAGATAGTCGATCAGCCCCAGCACATAGGCGCTGTAGCGCGAACGCATCAGCGCTTCGGCGCACGGTGCCGGATGGCCGTCGTGATAATGGCCGCAGCAGGCCTCCAGCAGATTGCCGCTGCCGCACGGGCAAATGGCTGTACTCATTGCATTACCACCAGTATTTCCCGAAGTTTTCCGGATTGGCCCAGAACCGTGAGTTGAGCCAGTCGGGGACTTGTTTGTATTCAAGCAGATCATAGGTGAACAGGGTCAGCACTTGATCGTCGCGTTGAAAACATTCACTGGCTTGCAGCGCCAGTGAATAGAAGTCGGTTTCCTGCCAGCCGCTGGCCGCCAGATCCGCCAGCACGGCGATGCGGCTAGCGTTGAGATTGCGAATCCCGCCCAACAAGTTGAGGCCATCGCGTTTGGGCAAATGTTCCAGGCAATCGACCACCAGCGCCAGATCGAAACGCTGTGCCGCCAGTTCAGCAGGCAACGCCCCCGGCGCGGCGTGGGCCACGACGGTGTCTGGATGTGCCTCTTTAAAGACGCTCAGGGCTGGAAATTCGCTGGCGCCGATCAGCAACAGCCGCGCCGGGGCGTAGCGATCCAGCAAAACGGCCAATGCCTGTTGCGGCGTACGGGAAGAAATGGCGACGTTCATCGAAGCTCCTCAATCAGACCGCCAAGACTAGCCTGCCTGACGGTGGCGGCAAAGCGCCCTGTTCCGCCCGTTTCGGGTAAATGTGCCGAAGTCCTGTGAACAGGCTCGCAAACAGCGGTGGCCTATTGCTGGCGGAGATTAAAACTCCGGTCTTTACTCCCTGAATCGGTTCTAAGCCGATCCCTCAGGAGAAAACCAGATGAGCATAGTTCGGACAGCGTTACCTTTGATTCTGCTAACCAGTGTGTTGACTGGTTGCGCAGGTTTGCAGAAAACCGACTGGCCGACCTGTGCGGCGGTCGGTGGTGTCGTCGGTGCCGGTCTCGGCGCAACCGAAAGTTCGGCATGGGCCGGCTACGGTGCGTTGCTGGTCGGTGGCACGGCAGCGGCCTATTGCTGGGTTCACGGCGATGGCGACGAAGACGGCGATGGCGTGCCGGACAGTCGCGACAAGTGCCCGGGCACGCCTAAAGGCGTACAGGTCGATGCTGACGGTTGCCCTCCACCAGCGCCTGCACCCGTGGTCGAAGAAGCTGTAGTGGTCAAGGAAGAAACCATTGTTATCCGTGATGTGCACTTCCAGTTCGACAAAGCCACGCTGACCGGCCCTGACAAGCAAGTGCTCGACAAGGTCGCCACCCGCCTGAAACAGGAATCCTCGACGGCGCAACTGACCGTGACCGGGCATACCGACAGCGTGGGCAGCGATGCCTACAACAAAAAACTGTCGGATCGTCGTGCGCACTCGGTGGTGGATTACCTGATCCAGCAAGGTGTGCCACGCGCCAGCTTCGTTTCGGTGTCCGGTCTGGGTGAAAGCCAGCCTGTTGCCGACAACAAAACCGCTGACGGTCGCGCGCAAAACCGTCGTACCGAAATCAAAATCCAGCGTTAAGCCCCTCTCGCATCCGCGGCTTGTGCAGTCGCGGATGCGGGTCTTTACTCCTGTGTAACCGGTATGGGCCGGTGACACAGGAGCTTTCACAATGACTGTTTTCTCAAGGTCCGTCTTGCCGGTGCTGCTGCTAGGCAGTTTGCTCACCGGTTGCGCCACCCACAGCGATGGCACTGCACCCCTCAATCAACGTACGTGGCCGATCTGCAGCCTTATCGGCGGGCTGGTCGGTGGCGGTCTCGGCGCCATTGAAAGTGGCGGATGGGCCGGCGGCGGCGCGGCGCTGGGGATTCTTACCGGCGGACTGATCTGTTATGCCCAGGACGGCGATGAAGACGGCGACGGTGTATTTGACCGCCGCGACCGTTGCCCGGACACTCCGGAAAACACCCCGGTCGATCACCGTGGTTGCCCGCTGCCACAGTACCCGGTCACGGAAAAAGTGCCGGAGCCTGCACCGCAAACTGAGGTCATTACCTTGAGCGATGCCGGCAACGTGCTGTTCGATTTCGACAAATCCGACCTGACCCCGGCGGCGAAAGCCCAGCTCGATACGCTGATGGACAAACTGCGCAGTGCCGATGTGGTGAGCATCAAGGTCATAGGTCACACCGACAGCAAAGGTTCGGATGCGTATAACCAGGCTTTGTCGGAACGGCGGGCGAGCAGTGTCGCCGCGTATTTGCTGAGCCAGGGCTTGGCGCCGAACAAACTCACCAGTGAAGGTCGCGGTGAAAGCGAGCCGGTTGCCGATAACGCCACCGATGAAGGTCGTGCGCAGAACCGGCGTGTGGAGTTGCACATCAACCGTTAGGAAGCGTCTGTAGGGCGCAGGCTAGAGCTGCCGGGCGACGATTAGCGTCGTTTCGGCAGCCATTTGGCAGACGATCGAAGTTTTTTCATTTTCCCCTCTGGCTTATCCCCCGCAGAAGCCGTTACTGTGCGCCCAAAGAATAATTCGCAACACGGGGGAGCGTATGAAAGTGTTCTGGGGGCTGGGGCGGTTGTTGACCCTGCTGTTCTGCTGCGTGGTACTGGCCAATCAGTTGGTGCCGTTCGTACATCCGTTGCATCTGCTGGTCAATCTGGCCGGCGGTCTGTTGTTGCTGATTCATTTATTCGAAGTGCTGCTGTGCAATCGCAGCCTCAAAGGTCGCCCGCACCCTTGGCGTGACCGTGGCCGCATCCTGCTGTTCGGCGTATTTCACCTGCAAACCATCCCGGCCCCGGCCGCTCCGGAGGCTTCTTCCCATGCGTAAACTCTGCTTGCTCGCTGCATTCATCAGCCCATTGGCCTGTGCCCAAGTGGTCAGCGTCGAAACCAATTCCCTGATGCGTTTGCCCAATACCACCAGCACCTTGCAGCTCGAACGTCTGGACGTGGCCGATTACGGCACCTTGCTGATTCCCGCCAACGTGACCGAATTGACCGTGGGCGAGTTGCGTCTCGGTCATGAAGCGCGCATTGCAATCGTTCCAGCTGAACAGGCGCTGGAATTGAAAGTTGCCCGCGCCGAACTGAGCGAAGGCAGTCAGATCACTGCGCGCGGGGCGCCGGGGACTTATGAAAAAGCCGCCCGTGCGGGGCGCAATCTGAATCTGCAATTCAAGGCGTTGAACGCGCCGCAGCTATTGGTCGATGCCCGTGGCGGCACCGGCGCACCGGGCTTTGTCGGCCTCGATGGCGGTAACGGCGAAGACCCAGGCTGCACTTATGGCGCGGCCGGGCATGGTTTTGATGGCAGTAACGGCAGTGACGGCCAACCGGGCGCACCGGGTGCGTTGGTGCGGCTGGAAGTGCCTCGCGAGTTTCCGGCGGAGTTGATCAAGGTCAATGTGGCAGGTGGCAACGGTGGCCCGGCGGGTGTTGGCGGCAAAGCAGGGAAGGGCGGCAAGTCCAAGGGGTGCTTGGTGTATCGCGCCGATGGTGGCAAGAACGGCAAGGCCGGGGCGGATGGCCAGCCTGGGCCAGTGGGGGCGGCGGGGGCGGTGACTGTGCAGCGCTTGTAAGATCACTGATTGTTCCCACGCTCCGCGTGGGAACACAGCCCGTGACGCTCCGCGTCACTGGACGCAGAGCGTCCCTTGCGGCATTCCCACGCAGAGCGTGGGAACGATCACGGCCTCGCCGCCGCAATCGCCACCAATACTAACCCCACAATCAGATTAAGCCCCACCACCCGGCGAATTCGCCCCAGCACCGCCGCACCCGCCGGCCAGTCCTTTGCATCAACCGCCGTGCGCAATTCCGGCAGCATCAACCCCTGAATGCGGATAAACAGCGCAGTCATCACCACGTACAAGCCCATCATCACCTGCACATACTTCGGCGCGGTCTCAAACCCGACCTGCTGCAAATGCAGCATGCCCACGCCGCTGATCGGCAACAGAATCACCGCGACCCAGACCCACCGAAAAAAACCTTGAAACACTTCCACCCACAAGGTCAGGCGGGCAGGGCCGTCTAGGGCCTTCACAGCCGCAGGGCGCAGGACCATCCAGGCGAAAAACATGCCGCCGACCCACACCAGGGCGGACAGCACATGAAGGGGGTAAACGAGGCTAAAAGGTGTCATTGGGGCACTCCGTTCTGCGCGGGATTAATTAGCGGGGTATGATAGCCGCCATCCGAAACCACTGAAAATTTATCCAGCGTTTTTTGCGCCCGACAATCCATGATCAGTACTGAACTCAAAACCACGATCCAGGGCGCCTATTCGCGTTTTCTAGAGGCCAAGAGCCTCAAACCGCGTTACGGCCAGCGCCTGATGATCGCTGAAATCGCCAAAGTCCTCGGGGATATCGACACCGACGACGAAGGCCGGCGCAGTGGCGACCCCGCGATTGTCGCGGTGGAAGCCGGTACCGGTACCGGCAAGACAGTGGCCTACAGCCTGGCCGCGATCCCCACCGCCAAACTGGCCGGCAAACGCCTGGTCATTGCCACCGCGACCGTCGCTCTGCAGGAGCAGATCGTCTACAAGGATTTGCCCGACCTGATGCGCAACAGCGGGCTGAATTTCAGCTTCGCCCTGGCCAAGGGCCGTGGCCGCTACATGTGCCTGTCCAAGCTCGACATGCTCTTGCAGGAAGGCCACGCGCAAACCGCCACTGCCCAGCTGTTCGAAGAAGAAGGCTTCAAGATCGAGGTCGATGAGGCCAGTCAAAAGCTGTTCACCAGCATGATCGAAAAGCTCGCCGGCAATAAGTGGGACGGCGACCGTGATAGCTGGCCGAATGCACTGGAAGATGCCGATTGGGCGCGCCTGACCACCGATCACAGCCAGTGTACCAACCGCCATTGCCCGAACTTCGGCCAGTGCGCCTTCTACAAGGCCCGCGAAGGTATGGGCAAGGTCGACGTGATCGTCACCAACCACGACATGGTCCTGGCTGACCTTGCACTGGGCGGCGGCGCGGTGTTGCCGGATCCGCGCGACACCATTTACGTGTTCGACGAAGGCCATCACCTGCCGGACAAGGCCATCGGCCACTTCGCCCATTACACGCGCCTGCGTTCCACCGCCGACTGGCTGGAAACCACCGCGAAGAACCTGACCAAACTGCTGGCCCAGCATCCGCTGCCAGGCGATCTTGGCAAATTGATCGAACAAGTGCCGGAACTGGCGCGTGAGATCAAGGCTCAGCAACAGTTCATGTTCAGCGCCTGTGAGCAGGTCGCCGATTTCAAACCCGGCGAAGACGTCGAGGGTCGCGAGCGGCCACGGCATCGCTTCGTCGCCGGGG
Organism: Pseudomonas sp. Irchel s3a12; assembly: GCF_900187485.1. Classification (NCBI taxonomy): domain Bacteria; kingdom Pseudomonadati; phylum Pseudomonadota; class Gammaproteobacteria; order Pseudomonadales; family Pseudomonadaceae; genus Pseudomonas; species Pseudomonas sp. Irchel s3a12. Next base: position 306,531 of record NZ_FYDN01000008.1, on the reverse strand, counting down.
TGATTCCCGAGCACATGCGCGAAATGGGCATCGAGCTAAAAAAAGGTTTTTCCCGTCTCAACGATCTGTTCACCCGTCTGACCGACCTGCTCAAGGAAGGCATGGACGGCGAGGTCAACATCGGCATCGCCAGCAATCAGGCTGAGGAATGGTATCCGCTGTTCGGCAGCCTGTTGTCGCGTGCCTCCGGCAACTGGGAGCTGTGGACTGCGTTCACCGCCGAAGACCCGGAAGACAGCCCGCCGATGGCGCGCTGGCTGACTCTGGCCGAAAGCGGTTCGCTGTTCGATATCGAGGTCAATGCCAGCCCGATCCTGGCGGCAGAAACCTTGCGCCGCAGCTTGTGGAACGTGGCTTACGGCTGTCTGGTGACCTCGGCGACCCTCACGGCGCTGGGCACTTTCGACCGCTTCCGCATGCGCGCCGGACTGCCGAAAAAGGCCGTCACGGCTGTGGTGCCGAGCCCGTTCCATCACGCCGACGCCGGTGTGTTGCGGGTGCCGGACCTGAAAGCCGATCCACGCGATGCCGCCGCACACACGGCAGCGATCATCCGTGAGTTGCCCGATCTGGTCGAAGGCTCGCGCGGCACCCTGGTGTTGTTCTCCTCGCGCAAACAGATGCAGGACGTGTTCGACGGTCTCGACCGCGACTGGCGCAAGCAAGTGTTCATTCAAGGCAACCTGTCGAAACAGGAAACCCTGAACAAGCACAAGGCGCGGGTCGACGGCGGTGATTCCAGCGTGCTGTTCGGTCTAGCCAGTTTCGCCGAAGGGGTGGACTTGCCGGGTGCGTACTGTGAACACGTGGTAATCGCCAAGATCCCGTTCTCGGTCCCGGACGATCCGGTCGAAGCGGCGCTGTCGGAATGGATCGAGGCCCGTGGCGGCAATCCGTTCATGGAAATCTCCGTGCCCGATGCTTCGCTGAAGCTGGTTCAGGCCTGCGGGCGACTGCTGCGCACCGAAGAAGACCGCGGCACCATCACCTTGCTTGATCGGCGTCTGGTCACCCAGCGCTATGGCAAGGCGATCCTCAATGCGTTGCCACCTTTCCGTCGTGAAATATCCTGAGACAACGGTGGGCAGTTTTGCCCGCCGTGTTGTCTATCTCTCTGCCATCGCTTTTCCATTGGCCATTGTTGGTCGTTAGGGAGAACTCCGTTCTTATGATCCGCCGTTCGTTGCCTGCCGTATTTGCCTTGATCTTCGCTGCCCCGTTGCTGGCAGCGCCCGCCGGTCAGCAGACCCTGTTCAACTTTGTCCGTCCTGCCGACGTGGTGAAAATCGCCACCGAAAACGCTGATCTGCCGCAAGCCAACGCCGAGCAAACGCCTGAGGGCGAAGTGCTGCGCCGGGTGACGTTCAACCCGGTGGCCCGCCCGACCTTGCGTCTGACGCCGCAGACCGGCGCTTGGGACTGGTCGCAGTCAGGCATGATGACTTTGCGTTTGCAGAGCGCAATGGACTGGGCGGTGACGGTCTACGTACAGATCCAGAGCAACGACGGCCGCACCCTGGTCAGCCGCGTCGACCTGCCGGCCGGGCCTGCGCAAACCCTGTTGGTGCCGCTGGTGGCATCGTCACCGCTGAGTCTTGGCATGAAAGCCGGGCCACCCATGCCAATGACGGTCGATGGTCAGCGGATCCTGCTGGTCAGCAGCAGCGGGGAGATCGATCGCAGCCAAGTGGTTTCGGTGAGCTTGTCTTTGGATCAGCCGAAAGTCGCGCAGAGTTTGCTGCTGGAGCGTTTCGGTGTGCAGGACGGCGAATCGGTCACCCAGGCCGTTTACGGCAATCTGGTCGACGCCTACGGGCAATCGACGCGCAGCAAGTGGCCGGAAAAAATCAGCAACGACGAACAACTGAAATCTGCCGCCGCCAAGGAACAGCAACAGCTGAAAACTTGGCTGGCCGAGCGTGAAAAGTCTTCGCTGGACAAATTTGGCGGCTGGAACAAAGGCCCGGCGTTCAAGGCCAGCGGTTTCTTCCGTACTGAAAAGCGTGATGGCCGCTGGTATCTGGTCACGCCTGAAGGTCATCCGTTTTACTCGTTGGGCGTGAACACCGTCAGCCCCCAGGTCAACCAAACCTACGTGGCTGGCCGTGAGTACATGTTTGAATCCCTGCCTAAACCTGAAGAACCGTTGGCCAAGCATTTTGGCGAGGGTGACAACCGTGGCGGCAACGGTGTTGATCAGGGCCGGGGATACGGCAACGGGCGCTGGTACGACTTCTATGGCGCCAACCTGCAGCGCGTGTACGGTGAACCGTGCAAAGCCGACAGTGAGAGCAAGTCCGGAGTCGCCGAAGCGGCCAAGTCTGCCGCCGCTGAAACGGCCGCAGTGAGCTCGGCTGAACCTGTCTCGGTGCCTGCGGAGCCGAAGTCCGGTGTCGCTGAGGCAGCCAAAACTGAAACCGTACAAGCGACGGCGGAAAAGGCTGCTGAGCCGTGCAAGGCCACCATTGATGAGCAACAGTGGGCCAGCCACACGCTCGATCGCCTACAAGCCTGGGGCTTCAACACGGTTGGTAACTGGAGTGCCGATTCGCTAAGTGATGCCGAGCGTGTGCCTTACACCTTGCCGCTGTCGATCGTCGGTGACTACACCAGCATCAGCACCGGCAGCGACTGGTGGGGCGGTATGCCGGATCCGTTTGATCCGCGTTTCGCCATGGCCACCGAGCGCGCTGTCGCCATCGCCGCCCGCGATCACCGCGACGATCCGTGGCTGATCGGCTACTACGCCGACAACGAACTGGCGTGGGCAGGTCCCGGCGATGATCCGAAATCCCGCTATGCGCTGGCCTATGGCACCCTGAAAATGACCACCGACGTTCCAGCAAAGCGAGCGTTCCTCAAGCAATTGCGCGACAAGTATCGCAATCAGGCGGGGCTGTCGAAGGCGTGGGGCATTGATCTGCCGGCGTGGGAATTGATGGAAGACCCGGGTTTCGTGCCACCACTGCCGAACCCGGAACATCCGGAAATCGAGGCTGACTTCAAATATTTCCAGAAAGTCTTCGCCGACACTTACTTCAAAACTATCTCCGACTCGCTGAAATGGCACGCGCCGAACCAGTTGCTGCTTGGCGGTCGCTTCGCCATCAGCACCCCTGAAGCTGTAGCCTCCTGCGCGCAGTATTGCGACGTGTTGAGTTTCAACATGTACACGCTGAAACCGCAGGACGGTTATGACTTTGCCGCACTGGGCGCTTTGGACAAACCGGTAATGATCACCGAATTCAACTTTGGCTCAGCGGATCGTGGCCCGTTCTGGGGCGGCGTCACGCAACTGGCCAAGGAAGAAGATCGCGGCCCGGCCTACGCCAACTTCCTCAAACAAGCGCTGAGTGAACCGTCGATTGTTGGCGTGCATTGGTTCCAGTATCTGGACCAACCGGTAACCGGCCGTCTGCTTGATGGTGAGAATGGCCACTTCGGTCTGGTGGGAGTGACGGATCTGCCGTATCAGGGCTTCGTCGAGTCAGTGCGCAAGAGCAATTTGCAGGCCATTGATCAGCTTGGCAAAGAGGCCGAGAAAGCCCTTAAGCACGAAGCCGAAGGCGGCAGGAAAGGTGAGGCAGGCAAAGGTGCGGGAGCAGGGCACGCGGGTGGGCACTCGGGGAATGGTCATTAATCTGTGATGCGCTAAAAGATCGCAGCTTGCGGCAGCTCCTGCAGAGGAACGCGATCTCATGTAGGAGCTGCCGCAGGCTGCGATCTTTTGACTTGGCTTTTAACCGTCTGGCCCGCAGCTGTTCCCAAATCCCTCTAGGGCTGGAACAATGCGGGCCACTTTGTAGAGCGTTTTCGCGGGGGAGTTGCGGGTGCAGATTCAGGGACATTACGAGCTTCAATTCGAAGCGGTGCGCGAAGCCTTTGCTGCACTGTTCGACGATCCCCAGGAACGCGGCGCAGCCCTGTGCATCAAGGTCGGTGGAGAAACCGTCCTCGACTTCTGGTCCGGTACCTCCGACAAGGATGGCGCCGAGGCCTGGCACAGCGACACCATCGCCAACCTGTTCTCCTGCACCAAAACCTTCACCGCCGTCACCGCCCTGCAACTGGTCGGTGAAGGCAAGCTGCAACTGGATGTTCCGGTCGCCCGCTACTGGCCGGAATTCGCCGCTGCCGGCAAAGAATCCATCACCCTGCGCCAATTGCTTTGCCATCAGGCCGGTCTGCCGGCGCTGCGTGAGCTGCTGGCGCCGGAAGCCCTCTACGATTGGCAAACCATGGTCGACGCCCTCGCGGCTGAAACACCGTGGTGGACGCCGGGCACTGGTCACGGCTATGCCGCGATCACGTACGGCTGGCTGATCGGCGAATTGCTGCGCCGCGCTGACGGTCGCGGGCCTGGCGAATCCATCGTCGCCCGTGTCGCCAAGCCGTTGGGACTGGATTTCCACGTCGGTCTGGCTGACGAAGAGTTCCACCGTGTGGCGCATATCGCTCGCGGCAAGGGCAATACTGGTGATGCCGCCGCGCAACGCCTGCTGCAAGTGACCATGCGCGAACCGGCCGCCATGACCACTCGCGCTTTTACCAATCCGCCGTCGGTGCTGACCAGCACCAACAAACCGGAGTGGCGACGCATGCAGCAACCGGCGGCCAATGGCCACGGGAATGCGCGCAGTCTGGCCGGTTTCTACGCTGGTTTGCTCGACGGCAGCCTGCTCGAAAGCGACATGCTCGAAGAGCTGACCCGCGAACACAGCCTCGGCGAAGACAAGACTTTGTTGACCCAGACCCGTTTCGGTCTGGGCTGCATGCTTGATCAACCGGATGTGCCCAACGCCACTTACGGCCTCGGCCCACGTGCGTTCGGCCATCCGGGCGCGGGCGGTTCCATCGGTTTTGCTGACCCCGAGCATGATGTCGCGTTTGGTTTTGTGACAAATACCCTTGGGCCGTACGTCTTGATGGATCCCCGCGCGCAGAAGCTCGCGCGGGTGCTTGCCACTTGTCTGTAAAGTTTCATCCGAGGTCCCAGGGTCGGAACCTCAAGCGGTTTTTCGTTTCAAAACGGCTGTTTATCCGGGCGAAAGTGCTCTGATTTTTCATTACTTCATTTTGTGGATTTTCAATGTCATCTAAAAAGACCCTCGCCCTGGCCCTGTGTGTAGCGATCACCGGTTGTGCACAGACCCCGAAAAACGATGCGGACGGCGGTAGTTGGTGGCCGTTCGGTTCTTCCGACAAGGTCGCGGCCAAGGAGCCAGCTCCGGCCCCCGCCCCGCTGAAACCTGCGGCCTCCGCACCCGTGGCCAAGACTCAAAGCAGCAGCCCGTGGTACTGGCCGTTCGGTTCTGATGATGAAGCGGTCAAAGCTGACATGAAGGCTGAAGTCGCCCCGGAAGCGAAAAAACCGGCGACCGTCGCCAAAGCTGAAGCCGACGCGGGTGGCAAATGGTGGTGGCCGTTTGGCGGTAAGGATCAACCCACCACCAAAGCCGTGCCGATGCCGGATCCGAAAGTGACCCAGGCCTGGCTCGACGACTACGAACCGCGCCTGCGTGAAGCGGTCAAGGACAGCAATCTGCAACTCGAACGCCGTGAAAACGTGCTGGTCGTGACTGCACCGGTCGAAGGCTCGTTCAATCCGGATCGTCCCGCCATGCTGCTGCCGGTCACCCTCGGTCCGTTCACCCGAGTGGCGAAAATCCTCGAAGCCGACCCGAAAACTGCCGTGCTGGTCCTTGGCCACAGCGATTCCAGTGGTGCCGCGCCTGCCAACATCAAACTCAGCCAGGAACGTGCCCAGTCCATTGCGGCGATCTTCCGTCTCAGCGGCTTGCAGCGTGATCGCCTGATGCTGCGCGGCATGGGTTCGGAAGCGCCGCGTGCGGCCAACGACAGCGTTGAAGGTCGTGCCCTGAACCGTCGTGTCGAACTGCTGGTGACCCCGCAGAACACCATGGTTGCGCTGCTGAGCAAGTACAACATGCCAGCGCCGAAGCCAGTGACCATGGTCGCCGCGCAAGACGTCAAGCCAGCCGCCAAACCGGTAACTCCAGCGCCTGCTGCGAAAAAAGCTGCTGTTCCGGCGACCAAGAAGGCTCCAGCGAAAAAAGCGGCTGCCAAGGCGCCGGCTAAAAAGGCACCGGCCAAGGCCCCAGCGAAAAAGACTGCTCCAGCCAAAGCCGCCGCGACCGACAAGAAAGTCGCCGCGACCGATACCACCAAGAAGTGATCCGCTAACGAAAAGGAATGCGCCATGACCCAGGCTCTGGCAGATATGCGTCGTGATTACACCCGGGATGGTCTGACCGAGGCGCAAGCCCCGGCCGAGCCATTTGCGTTGTTTCACCAGTGGTTTGCCGACGCGGTGAAAACCGAACAGGCGCCGGTGGAAGCCAACGCCATGACCCTGGCCACGGTCGACCAGGATGGGCGACCGCATTGCCGCATTCTGCTGCTCAAGGGCCTGGACGAGCAGGGCTTCACCTTCTTCACCAACTACGACAGCGCCAAGGGCCAGCATCTGGCGGCCAACCCGTTTGCCGCCATGACTTTCTTCTGGCCAACCCTCGAACGCCAGGTGCGCATCGAAGGGCGGGTGGTGAAGGTCACGCCTGCGGAGTCGGATGCGTATTATCAGGTGCGTCCGCTGGGCAGCCGTCTCGGTGCCTGGGCATCACCGCAGAGCCGGGTGATCAACGGGCGCGGTGAACTGGAAGATTTGCTCAAGGCCACCGAGCAGCGTTTCTCCGATACTCAACCCGACTGCCCGGAACATTGGGGTGGTTACCGTTTGTTGCCTGAGCGCATCGAATTCTGGCAGGGCCGTCCGAGCCGTCTGCACGATCGCCTCAACTACCGTGTGCAGGGCGCCGACTGGATTCTTGAACGTCTGGCACCCTGAGCAGTCTACCGAGCGGGATAGCCTGCCGCAGCGGCCTCCAGCCACTTCGGCAGATCCCGGCGCTTGATCTTCTGCATCTGAGCATTCGCTAACTGTTTGAGCATGAAGGCGCGTTTGCCTTCATCCTTGCCCGCCAGTGACAGCGCCAGGTCGCGATCCATCCAGCGTTTGATCCGCACGTACAACCACCAATGGAAGTACAAACCGGCGGCAGTGGTGACGACGATGATGAAGTAATCCATGAAAATCCTTGGTGTCGGTGGCGCAGAATCGGTAATTTGGCGCTACTGTAGGCCTACATCAGGGGGAGCGTGCAGGTGTCTGTACCGCGCCTGAATGAAAGCCAATTTATCCGGGCGGTGTCGTGACAGGCGTCAAGCCACGGAGTTTAATGACTATATGTTTCTTTGGAGTTGATGCTATGCGTAAGTCTGTTCTGCTGGTTGCTTCCTTTTCCACGATGGCGATGTTGCTTACCGGCTGCCAATCGAGCCTGACCGGTGACTCCTACTCCCGTGACGAAGCGCGTCGCGTGCAGACGATTCGCATGGGCACCATCGAATCCCTGCGTCCGGTGAAAATCGAAGGCACCAAAACCCCGATCGGCGGCCTCGCTGGTGCAGCGGTCGGCGGCGTCGGCGGCAGCGCCATCGGCGGCGGCAAGGGCAGCATCGTTGCCGCGGTTATCGGTGCGGTGGCGGGTGGTCTGATCGGTTCGGCCACGGAAGAAGGCCTGACTCGTACGCAAGGTGTGGAAATCACCGTGCGTGAAGACGACGGCAGCATGCGTGCCTATGTGCAGCAGGTTCAGGAGAATGAAGTGTTCCGCGTTGGCGAACGCGTGCGCATCTCCACCGTTGGCGGGACCAGCCGCGTTTCGCACTAAGCGGGAACGAGCGGTAAAAGAAAACCCCGATCAGGTGACTGGTCGGGGTTTTTCTTTATCGTGTTTCAACGTCCATTACACGTCAGTTGGAAGGTGTACTTCGGATCGAAGACATTCTTCCCGATCAGCTTCTCCAATGAGGCAAGCTGATCATTTGAGAGGTCGTAACCCTCCCAGCCCTGCTGCTTGGAAGACCAGCTCATGATGGCTGCCAGATTCTCGTCAAATCCTGGAGGTAATTCCTCTTCAAAAACGAGAAACTCTGTTTTCCTATCGAATGCTTCAATCCTATAAATCATAAGAGACCGTCACCAGACATCGCTGTAGTCAAAAGAGATCTGATAATCGTAAATTTTGAAGACGATGCTATGTTGAAAGTACGGCTGAATGACTCGAATCCACTCTTCGAGAACATTGAAACCGCCATTGTTTATGTTGTTTTCCACAGGTATACCCAAAGCATTCAAAACGGTTTCATCATCGCCTAAATCCTTAGAATACTCTTCGCCCTCGCATAGATGGTTTTGCTTGTCGTACCACTCCAGCCTCAGTTTTAATCCCATCATCAACCTCACAAGTATTTTTTTTCTGATGCTTCTTTCATCTTTCGGGTCCTCGCTTCGCTCTCCTGTAAAAGGGTCTAACGCGCCTAGGTGAGTTCCGTCACTTGCTCGGCAAACCTCCAACTCTCCGTGCATCGAGTCCCACTCGTAAGTTCTCCTGCCTTTGCATCCTTCCAGCGATCCCGATGCCCCTCCGTTGTATGGAGGTTTCTTTTTTGCTCTTCTCAAATCAGGAAAGGCTGGGATATCTACCGTTTCAGAAGCTGGGTGATAGGTATGTTCCGTGAAGACGACGGCAGCATGCTTGCCTATGTGCAGCAGGTTCAGGAAAATAAAGTGTTCCGCGTTGGCGAGCACGTGCGCTTTCCCGCCGTTGGCGGAACCAGCCGAATTTCGCACTAAGCGGGAACGAGCGATAAAAAATAACCCCGATCAAGTTACTGGTCAGGGTTGTCTTTTTTACTTCAAATCAGTAATCAGTACATGTGCCCATAAAAAATTCTAAACCCTTCGGAAAGTTAACGTTTAGAAGGGTTTCCAGCGCTGCTACTTGATGTGCGCTCAGTAACAACTCCCCAGGTTCCAGTTCGCTGAGGGGCTTGGACTCGATGAGCTGAGCGACTTTTTCATTTAACTCGCTTCCGGTGATATCCAACTCGAACTGCAAAGAGTTATCTTGAGCGTCATCAGGATAAAAACCGGTTATCGAAAGGTAGCGCATGTATCAATCCTTAATTTCTGGAGGTTTTTCTGTCCGGTACTGCAGGCCCGGTTTGTTCACCCGTCAGGTGATTGAATTCGCCCAAATGAGTTGTTCCCAATTTGTCGTATTTTTCCACAGCGTTACTTTTGTAATCCCATTCATAGATTCGACCTTTGCGATCTACCCACCGTGCTCGCTGCTTTCCGCCACCTTTGACCGATGATTTCGACTTTACTCTAACTGCGTCAGGGAAGGCCGGTAGTGTCTTTGGGTGGCCGTAGTAAACATGGTCGCGAGCCCGGCTTAAAACGATGTAAACCGGCCGAATCCCAGAATGCGCCGGAAAAACCAAAATAAAATCCCGATACTCTGGAGGATAAACCGGATTCACCAGAATCCCGTCCGCCGCTTTCGTCGGCGGATACACCCAGATATGCGGCGCTTGCGGTGCAGCCTCCAGCGCCGGAATACCGAGGATGTCGGAGCCGTCCACAGCAGGCGTCCAGATCAGTTCGACGCCCTCACCAAGATCCGCAATAAACTGACTGCCTCGCGCGCTGAACTGCACGACATCAACCATTTCCCAATCGCGATTCTTGCCGGTGTAAAAGCCGTAGCCCATCAGACTGCCGTCGGCCTGCTGCTCCACCCGCAGGCGCACGCGAGTTCGGGCCTGTTTGAGGCTACGCAGTTGTTCTTCGGTATAGAGAGCGCTGTCGCCGAGTGTGGGCGTCCAAAAAATTGCAACAAGCCCGGTGAGCAAAGCTGCCCCCGTTGCACCGATGACCGCAGCAGCACCCTGGACTGGAACTGCGATGGTGGGCGTGCGCAGAGCAACTTGGCCAACGCCAAGTGCGACAGCGTTGCCGCTGATGGTTTGCAGGCTCAGCAAGCCACTCTCATCAGCCTCTCGCGCACCCAACAGAATCAGCTCGCCGTAATCCTTCAGGCTGTCAGTCGGCACCATTCCCGAAGAATTGGAGTAATCGATAATCGCATCCGGCAATTTGCAGGACTTGGCGAATACGCAGCCGGCACGAACGGGCTCAGTCTTTTTGACCGCCACCTCACGGCTGCGCTCGAAAGCCTCCTGCCGCGCCAGCATGGCGTCGTAAGCGTTTTGTCTGGCGTCGCGTTCGGCCAGTTCCGTGGCCGTCATGTAGCGGTAAGTGACGTGGTGCCCGTCGCCTTGAGGTGGGTTGGGAACCCGGGGAATGTCCTTGTTGCCAGCCACTGATCGTCCTTTCGTTCATCCGTCGACAGCCCTTCGCAAAGGGCTGCGCAACGTTAACGAAGCAGGAATATTGTGGCTGTAGGACGCGTCGCTAAAGACGTGGGGATTGTTCGCTGTGTAACAGGACGCAGGAAATTTGTGGCGAGGGAGCTTGCTCCCGCTGGGGTGCGCAGCGCCCCCAAAAGACGGGCCCGCTGCGCAGTCCAGCGGGAGCAAGCTCCCTCGCCACAATTGTTCTATGATGCAGACAATGCTGTATTCCGGCGACTCGCCGCCGCCGTCACCGCATAACCAATCAACGCTGCCAGAATCGACCCCGTCAAAATGCCCATCCGGTCCATCCCGGCGTAGTCGCTTACACCCGGCTCAAAGGCCAGCGAACCGACAAACAGGCTCATGGTGAAGCCGATGCCGCACAGAATGGCCACACCCAACACCTGGCCCCAGTTGGCGCCTTGGGGCAGGGTGGCGATGCCGATCTTCACGGCCAGCCATGTCAGGCCGAAAACACCGACGGTCTTGCCCAGCAGCAGGCCCACCGCAATGCCCATCGGCACGTGATGGGTGAAGCTTTCGACGGTGACGCCGCTCAGCGACAACCCGGCGTTGGCGAAGGCGAACAGCGGCAGGATGCCGTAAGCCACCCACGGGTGCAGCGCATGTTCGAGGGTCAGCAACGGCGACGGCTCGGCATTTTTCGTGCGCAGCGGGATGCAGAAGGCCAGAGTCACGCCGGCCAGCGTCGCGTGGACACCGCTCTTGAGTACACAGACCCACAGAATCAAACCGATGATCATGTAAGGCCCGAGCTTGACCACGCCCAAGCGATTCATCGCCACCAGCGCCGCGATGCACGCTGCCGCCAGACCCAGCGAAAGAGTCGACAGTTCGCCGGAGTAGAAGATGGCGATGATCACGATGGCGCCGAGGTCATCGATGATCGCCAGGGTCATCAGGAACAACTTCAGCGACACCGGTACGCGCTTGCCGAGCAGAGCCAGCACGCCGAGGGCGAAGGCGATGTCGGTCGCGGTCGGGATCGCCCAGCCGTCGAGGGCTGCCGGATTGTCGCGGTTGAGGAACCAGTAGATCAGCGCCGGCACCAGCATGCCGCCGATCGCTGCCGCACCGGGCAGGACGATCTGCGACGGTTTCGACAGCTGACCGTCGAGGACTTCGCGCTTCACTTCCAGGCCGATGAGCAGGAAGAACATCGCCATCAGACCGTCGTTGATCCAGAGCAGCAGGGGTTTAGCGATTTTCAACGCACCGATCTGCGCCACCACCGGAGTGTCGAGCAGGCTGGTATACAGCCACGACAGTGGCGAGTTGTTGATAATCAGAGCCAGGATGGCCGCGGCGATCAATAACAGACCGCTGGCAGCTTCCAACTGAAAGAAACGCGTGAAAGTGCTACGCAGAGGCAAGGTCGCTCTCCATCGATAAAGTCAAAAGGTGGGACACCCTAACCCGTACTGTTAGTTGTTAAAACAAAAGTTATATTCTTTTTTGTTATATGTCGTTACAGGGTGTCTGGCTCAAGCCACGCTGAGCCTAGCAGTTGCCTGACATATTGAGACTCAGCTGTATCTGTGCGCGCTATAGGATTTTTCCTAAGCTGATGAATGAGCCTTTCGAACAGCTTCATTTCCTGCCGAATCAACGAGAACCATCACCATGAGCGACAACCGACAGTGGGCCCGCGAAGCCATCCGCATCATCGAAGCGGATTTCCAGCGCAGCGCCGACACCCACCTGATCCCTTTGCCGCTACCGGGTTTTACGGGCATCGAGTTGTACTTCAAGGATGAGTCCAGCCATCCGACCGGCAGCCTCAAGCATCGGTTGGCGCGCTCGCTGTTCCTCTATGCATTGTGTAATGGCTGGCTGAAACCCGGCGCACCGGTGATCGAGGCGTCCAGCGGTTCGACGGCCATTTCCGAGGCGTACTTTGCGCGGATGCTCGGTTTGCCGTTCATTGCGGTGATGCCGGCGACTACCTCCAAGGAAAAAATCGCGCAGATCGCTTTCTACGGTGGCCAGAGCCATCTGGTGAAAGATCCGACGCAGATCTACGCCGAATCCGAGCGCCTGGCCCGCGAGCATGGCGGCCACTTCATCGACCAGTTCACCTACGCCGAACGTGCCACTGACTGGCGCGCGAACAACAACATTGCCGAATCGATCTTCCAGCAGATGCGCTACGAGAAACACCCGGAACCGAGCTGGCTGATTTCCAGCCCCGGCACCGGCGGCACCACCGCGACCCTGGGTCGTTACGTGCGCTATCGCCAGCATTGCACCCGCGTGTTGTGCGCCGATGCCGAGCGTTCGGTGTTCTTCGATTACTACCAAACGGGCGATGCGAGTTTGCGCCTGGACTGCGGTTCGCGCATTGAAGGCATTGGCCGGCCGCGCGTTGAGGCGTCGTTCCTGCCGAAGGTGATCGATGCAATGGTCAAAGTGCCGGATGCCTTGTCGCTGGCCGCCATGCATTATCTGGCGCAGCGCCTGGGACGGCATGTTGGCGGGTCGAGCGGGACCAATCTGATCGGTGCGTTGATGGCGGCGCAGCAGATGAAAGCGGCGGGGGAGTCGGGGTCGATCGTGGCGATTCTGTGCGATGGCGGCGAGCGGTATGCCGACACCTATTACGATCAGGATTGGCTGAAGGCGCAGGGGTATGAACTGGCTGGATTGATCGACGCAGTGGCGGCGAGTGCCGAGCGGGGTGAGGCGCTGCCGACTTCAGTACAGCGCGCCAATATCTGATGCAGCGAAATCAACTGTAGGAGTGAGCCTGCTCGCGATAGCGGTACTCCATTCAACATCAATGTTGAATGGAGTACCGCTATCGCGAGCAGGCTCACTCCTACAGGGTTTTGTGTCAGTCAGTCAGGCCGAGGATGTCCCGTGCCACGGCTTCGGCAATGCGAATCCCGTCAACACCCGCCGACAGAATGCCGCCCGCATAACCCGCGCCTTCACCGGCCGGGAACAAGCCCTTCACGTTCATGCTCTGCAGCAATTCATTACGGGTAATGCGCAGCGGCGATGAAGTGCGCGTCTCGATGCCAGTCAACACTGCATCGTGTAACGAATAACCGCGAATCTGCTTCTCGAACGCTGGCAAGGCTTCGCGAATCGCTTCAATCGCAAAATCCGGCAAGGCCAAGGCCAGATCACCCAGCGCCACCCCCGGTTTGTACGACGGCTCGACTTCGCCCAGTTCGGTCGATGGGATGTCGTTGATGAAGTCGCCAACCAGTTGCGCCGGCGCCTTGTAATCGCTGCCGCCGAGGATAAAGGCGTGGGATTCCAGGCGTTCCTGCAACTCGATCCCGGCCAGCGGGCCGCCCGGGTAATCGACTTCCGGCGTAATCCCGACAACGATGCCTGAGTTGGCATTGCGCTCGTTACGCGAGTACTGGCTCATGCCGTTGGTGACCACGCGATTCGGCTCGGAAGTCGCCGCGACCACGGTGCCGCCCGGGCACATGCAGAAGCTGTAGACCGAGCGGCCGTTCTTGGCGTGGTGCACCAGTTTGTAGTCGGCAGCCCCGAGTTTCGGGTGGCCAGCGTATTTGCCCAGGCGCGCACGGTCGATCAGCGATTGCGGGTGTTCGATACGGAAACCCACCGAGAACGGCTTGGCTTCCATGAACACACCACGGCTGTGGAGCATGCGGAAGGTGTCGCGGGCGCTGTGGCCGAGGGCCAGAACCACGTGTTTCGAATGCAGGGTTTCGCCGCTGGCCAGTTGCACGCCGACCAGTTGGCCGTCTTCGATCAGGACGTCGCTGACGCGCTCCTGGAAACGCACTTCGCCGCCCAATTCGCGGATCTGTTCGCGCATGTTTTCAACCATGCCGGTCAGACGGAATGTACCGATGTGCGGTTTGCTGACGTAGAGGATTTCTTCCGGCGCGCCGGCTTTGACGAATTCGTGCAGGACTTTGCGGCCAAGGAATTTCGGGTCCTTGATCTGGCTGTACAGCTTGCCGTCGGAGAATGTGCCCGCGCCGCCTTCGCCGAACTGCACGTTGGACTCGGGGTTGAGCACGCTTTTACGCCACAGGCCCCAAGTGTCCTTGGTACGCTGACGGACTTCGGTGCCGCGTTCGAGAATGATCGGCTTGAAGCCCATCTGTGCCAGCAGCAGGCCGGCGAAGATCCCGCACGGACCGAAACCGACGACGATCGGGCGCTGACCCAGATCGCTTGGCGCCTGGCCGACGAATTTGTAGCTGACATCCGGCGCCACGTTGACGTTACGGTCGTCGGCGAACTTGCCCAACACGTTGGCCTCGTCGCGCACTTCGAGGTCGATGGTGTAGATGAAGCACAGTTCGGAGGACTTTTTGCGCGCATCGTAGCTGCGCTTGAACAAGGTGAAATCGAGCAAATCATCGCTGGCGATGCCCAGACGTTGCACGATGGCAACGCGCAGGTCTTCTTCGGGATGGTCGATTGGCAGCTTGAGTTCAGTGATTCGTAACATGGCGAGGATCCGGGTTCGCGGGGCGCACAACTGCGCCAGGGCGTTTGAAGGCCGCGATTATAAGCCGCAAAGGCCGGATCCGGTGAGGCTAAAACGCTCAGTCGTTGCGCGATCCGCCGAAATACCCGCAACCACGCTGCACCTGGCCGTCGATGCGCAACTCGGCGCTCATGTGCTGCACGCTGCCGGTGCTGCTGTCGACGCAGCGTTGCGGTGCGACCCACAATTCGATGCGCTGGTTGTTGGCTTCGCTGCTCAGATTGAAGCGGCCATCGCCCAATTGATCTTCAATATACGGCACAGCAAGTGGCGGCTGACCTTCGCGGTCGATGACCATGCCTTTGCCGCTGACTTTGACGTTCCATTCCGGGCCGTGGCCGGTGGCGCGCAGGATCAGCAGTTTGAAGTTGGGGTCATCGCAGGCAGTGCCGGAGCGTTCGACGCGATACAGCTGCGTCAGATCGAGTCGATCACCGGCGACTTTGCCGCGAACGTCGGCAAACAGTTTGCCTTGCTCGTCCGCGAGGGTCGCGGCTTCCTGCAGAATGCTGGTGCCACCCATGTCATTGACGACGAGTTGGCGCTGATCCTGGCATGGCTGGAACACCAGTTTGCCGTCAGCGGCGGTCAGTTGCCCCTGCATCCGCGTCTGCCCGACGTGCGAGGCACTTTCTCGCTGGCCATCGAACAACTGGCAAGCGGCAAACAACGGCAGCAGGGCAATAACGACTAACGAACGGGCAACACGCATCTTCGGCTCTCCAGACAAGTGCCGCCACGTTACGCAGCCTGACCGTTCATCACAAGGGTTTAGCCCACGTGAAATGTCTGACCTGTCTGCAAGCCTTCGACACTTTTCGCGTAGGCCAGCGCCACATCCGCCGCAGGAACCGGCTTGTAACCACGGAAATACGGGGCGTAGCTACCCATCGCTTCTAATAGCACGGTCGGGCTGATCGAGTTCACTCGCAGGCCGCGTGGCAGTTCGATGGCGGCGGCGCGAACGAAGCTGTCCAGTGCACCGTTAACCAGCGCTGCCGAGGCGCCGCTGCGGATCGGATCATGGCTGAGCACGCCGGTGGTAAAGGTGAACGAGGCGCCGTCATTGGCGAATTCGCGGCCGATCAGCAGCAGATTGACCTGGCCCATCAGTTTGTCTTTAAGCCCGAGGGCGAAGCTGTCTTCAGTCATCTCGCCCAGTGGGGCGAAGGTCACGTTTCCGGCAGCGCAGACCAGTGCATCGAACTTGCCGGTCTTTTCGAACAATTTGCGGATCGATGCGCTGTCGCTGATATCCACCTGCAAGTCACCGCTGGTGCGGCCAATGCGGATGACTTCATGGCGTTGCGACAGTTCTTTGTCCACCGCTGAACCAATGGTGCCGCTAGCGCCTATCAACAGAATCTTCATCGTGCCGTACCTCAAGTGATTGAACGAGGTTTCAGTCTAGAGTGGTTTTTTCTGTGGATAAGCGCGCTAATAGGCAACCTTTGGTTTTCAAATGGAAACAATCCATGAGCGAAATGGATGATCTGGCGGCGTTCGCGGTGTTGATCGAAGCGGGCAGTTTCACTTTGGCGGCGCAGCAGTTGGGTTGCAGCAAGGGCCAGTTGTCCAAACGCATCAGCCAGCTCGAAGCGCAGTTTTCCGTTGTGTTGCTGCAACGCACCACCCGGCGCTTGAGCCTGACTGCGGCGGGCGCTGCGTTACTGCCGCAGGCGCAGGCGCTTGTAGTCCAGGTCGAAAAAGCGCGTCAGGCATTGGCGCGATTGAAGGACGATATGGCCGGACCGGTGCGTATGACCGTGCCGGTGTCGCTGGGCGAAACCTTCTTTGATGGTCTGCTGTTGGAGTTCTCGCACAAATACCCCGAGGTGCAGATCGAGCTTGAGTTGAATAACAGTTACCGCGATTTGTCTCGGAACGGGTTTGATCTGGCGATCCGTAGCGAAGTGGCCAACGACGAGCGACTGGTCGCCAAACCGTTACTGGCATGGCAGGAAATGACCTGCGCGAGCCCGGCTTACCTCGAACGCTTCGGTGAACCGTTGACCCCGCAGGCACTGGCCGAGCATCGATGTTTGCTCAACAGCCACTACAGCGGGCGTGAGGAATGGCTTTATCACCAGCAACACGAATTGCTGCGGGTGCGGGTGTCGGGACCGTTTGCCAGCAACCATTACAACTTGCTGAAGAAAGCCGCGCTTAGCGGCGCCGGTATCGCGCGACTGCCTTCCTACTTGCTGCAAGCGGAATTGGCTGACGGTCGATTGCGCTGGCTCCTGCGCGATTTTCAGACCCGGCGCATGCCGATGTACCTGGTGCATCCGTATCAGGGCGGACTGCCGAAGCGCACGCAAGTACTCGCTGACTATCTGATCGGCTGGTTCAGACGCAGCGGTGAGGCGCTGGATCGCCTCCAGCGCTGATCATATGAACATAAACCCCATGTAGGAGCTGCCGAAGGCTGCGATCTTTTGATTTTTTTTTTTTTTCAAAGCAAGATCAAAGGATCGCAGCCTTCGGCAGCTCCTACAGGTCGGCGTTCAGTTGGCGAAATGGCGGGCGATCAGATGATCAATCGACAACTTGCCCGGCCCCGTCGCCATCAGGTACAGCAACACCGCCGCCCAGGTGCCGTGGGTCGGATAGGCATCGGGATACACAAACAGTTGAATGGTCAGGGTCATCCCCAACAGCGCCAACGCCGAAAAACGCGTAGCGAAGCCGATCAGAATCAGCAGCGGAAAAAAGTGCTCGGCGAACGCGGCCATGTGCGCGGCAATCTCTGGCGACAATAACGGCACGTGGTATTCGCTCTTGAACAACGGAATCGTCGAGTCGGCCAGACGTGGCCAGCCGAGTTGAAAAGTGCCGTCAATCAAATCAATGGCCAAACCTTCAACCTTGGTCTGTCCTGATTTCCAGAACACCGCGGCAATCGAGAAACGCGCAATGAACGCGATCAGGCTGTGGGGGATTTTTTCCAGCAGCGCGATGGCGCGGGTGATGAGCGTTTTCATGGCAGTTCCTTGTTATTCAAGTGGGTAATGGCGTTGTGCGCGATCAGCAAGCCAAGGGTTTGCGCGAGGTCGAACTCAGGGCTGTTTTCCGCCGCTTTCAGCAGTGGCTGGCCATCGATCAGGTTGCGGATAAACGTACTGGCGCCGGGGTCAACGGCAAACACTTCGACGTCCAGGCCATTGCGCAATACCAGCGCGTGTTGCCTTTGGTTGATGTCGATGCCCTCCAGTGTCGCGTCGTGTTGATGTGCGCCCCAGATCGCCACCACGGCATAGGTTGAGTCGAGCAGGTGCAGGGAGGGATGAAGGTCGAGGCGCAGCTCACTCAGCGTTTGCGCATCAGTCAGTGCTGCCGTGATTTCTTCTGGCCGGACGGGCAGGGCGTCGGCGGCGTGATAGGCGAGGGTGCGCAGGTGCTCAAGGCGCGCCACGTCGGCCAGATAAGGCACGCTGCCGGCCGGTTCAAACGCTGCAATGAAGTCCGCAAATTGTTCGCCGTAGCGGCTCATCAACCGACTTTGCGGCGGTTGCTGTTGTACGAAAACGGCCGCCATGGCGCGGAAGAATTCTTCGCCCACCAATTGCACAACCACTGGATAGCTGTCGCCCAACGCATTGCTCAGCGAGCCCTGCACGTTGTTGCGATACACCGCGAAACGGCTCGCCGGATCAGCCCCGTTGGCACTGCACAGACCTTCGGGGCAGGGCAGCCGCGTGTCGATGAGCGCAGCCGCGAAAGCGCGTTGAGTGCTCATGTGCGGCCTCCGGCATCGCGCAAAAGCGCATCAGCCTGTTGCGCCTCGGACAGCAGCACCGTGAACGCCGGCACTTGATTGTCGCGTTCGATCAATGTCGCCACCGGGCCGGTGCGCTGCAGCACTTGCCGGTACAAACCCCAGACGGCTTGATCGATCGGCGCGCCGTGATCATCGATCAGCAAACGGTCGCCGAGGCTGTCGCTATCTTCGGCAAAACCGGCCAGATGAATCTCGCCAACCCTGTGCAGGGGCAGGGCATCGAGATACGCCAGCGGATCACGCTGATGGTTCACGCAGGAAACGTAGACATTGTTGACGTCCAGCAACAGGCCACAGCCGCAGCGGCGAATGACCTCTGCGATGAAGTCTGCCTCATCGATCGTCGAGCGCTCGAACGCCAGATAGGTTGCCGGATTCTCCAGCAGCATGGGTCGTTGGAGGGTGTTCTGCACCTGATCGATATGTTCGCAGACGCGGTTCAGCGTCGGCGTGTCATAGGCCAGTGGCAGCAGGTCATTGAGAAACACCGGGCCGTGGCTCGACCAGGCCAGATGCTCGGAAAAGGATTGCGGTTGATAGCGCCGAATCAGTTCGGCGAGGCGCTTGAGGTGCTGTTCATCCAGCGGCTCTTCAGCACCGATGGACAAGCCGACACCGTGCAGCGACAGCGGATACTGCTCGCGGATCAAACCGAGAAAATGATGAAACGGACCGCCGGCCACCATGTAGTTTTCGGCGTGGACTTCGAAGAAGCCGATGTCCGGTTGTGAGCCGAGCACTTCACGAAAGTGCCCGGTCTTGAGTCCCAGCCCGGCACGGGGCGGGAGCCCGGAGAGGGCTGCCTGAGTGCGGGGTTGGGCATGGTCATTGAGGGTGAGCATGATCGTCACTCAGGCAGTTCGCGGATCAGGACTTGGCTTTGAACGCTTCCATCTGACCGAAACCGGTCGGCGAGGTCTTGCTCTCGGTGGTGGCGCAGGTGCCTTTCGGAACGAGTTTCCAGGCGTTGGCCTGGTAGTCCGTTTTCGACGTGCCGGCACAAGTGGTGCCTGCGCCTGCGGCGCAATCGTTGTGACCTTTCATGGCCACGCCGAAGCATTTTTCCATGTCGGCGTCAGCGGCGTGGACGGTCGATACAGCAGCCATGCTCAGGGCAGAACCGAGGGCCAGAACCAGGGCAGTGGCGGACAGGGTGCGAGTGGTAGCAGTCATGATGTTTCTCCAGTCTTGTTCAGGGTTTTTACAAGCGCGGTTGCGCTTGCTTACCCCTCTAGAGAAACGCGGTAGGGTTACGTTACAGCCCCCTCAAAATCTTTTTGAAAAAATGCAAATACCTGTAGGAGTGAGCCTGCTCGCGATGGCGTCGTGTCAGACGCCGATGATGTTGAATGACACTACGCCATCGCGAGCAGGCTCACTCCTACAAGGGATTTTTGGAGAATCTGAAAATCGTACAGGCACAAAAAAAACGGCCCGAAGGCCGTTTTTTTGTTGGGCGAAACACATCAACCGCCGAGGTACGCCTCGCGTACTTTCGGGTCGGTCAGCAGTGCTTCACCAGTGCCTTGCATGACCACACGGCCGTTCTCCAGAACGTAGGCGCGGTCAGCGATTTTCAGCGCCTGGTTGGCGTTCTGCTCGACCAGGAACACGGTCACACCGTCCTTGCGCAGCATTTCGATGATGTCGAAAATCTGCTGGATGATGATCGGTGCCAGGCCCAGTGACGGCTCGTCGAGCAGCAGCAGTTTCGGCTTGCTCATCAGCGCACGGCCGATGGCGAGCATTTGCTGTTCGCCGCCGGACATGGTGCCGCCGCGCTGGTTGAAGCGTTCTTTCAGGCGCGGGAACAGGCCGAGGACCTTGTCCATTTGTTCCTGATAGTCGCCCTTGTCGGTGAAGAAGCCGCCCATGGAGAGGTTTTCTTCAACGGTCAGACGGGCGAATACCCGACGACCTTCCGGCACCACCGCGATGCTCTTGCGCATGATCTGCGACGAGTCCTGGCCGACCAGTTCCTCACCCATGTAGCGGATGCTGCCGCTATGCGCTTGCGGCGAACCGCAGAGCGTCATCAGCAGCGTGGACTTGCCGGCACCGTTGGCGCCGATCAGGGTCACGATCTCGCCCTGACGGACTTCGACGTTGACGCTGTGCAGGGCCTGGATCTTGCCGTAGAAGGTGGAAACGTTTTCGAACTGCAGCATTTACGCTTCCCCCAGGTAGGCTTTGATCACTTCAGGATTGTCGCGGATCTGTTCCGGTGTGCCGTCGGCCAGAGGCGTGCCCTGGTTGATCACGACGATGTGGTCGGAAATGCTCATGACCAGTTTCATGTCGTGTTCGATCAGCAGCACGGTGACGTTGTGCTCTTCACGCAGCACGCCGATCAGCGCCTTGAGGTCTTCGGTTTCCTTCGGGTTCAGACCGGCCGCCGGTTCGTCGAGCATGAGGATCCGTGGACGGGTCATCATGCAGCGAGCGATTTCCAGACGCCGTTGCTGACCGTAGGCCAGGGTGCCGGCGGTACGGTTGGCGAACTCTTTGAGGTTGACCTTTTCCAGCCAGTACTCGGCAAATTCCATGGCCTCGCGCTCGCTTTTGCGGAACGCCGGGGTCTTGAACAGACCGGCCAGGAAGTTGGTGTTGAGGTGACGGTGCTGGGCGATCAACAAGTTTTCGACCGCCGTCATGTCCTTGAACAAGCGCACGTTCTGGAAGGTGCGCACCACGCCTTTGAGGGCGATCTTGTGGCCCGGCAGGCCTTGGATCGGCTCGCCGTCCAGCAGGATGCTGCCGCCGGTGGGCTGATAGAAACCGGTCAGGCAGTTGAACACAGTGGTCTTGCCCGCGCCGTTCGGCCCGATCAATGCAACCACTTGTTTTTCTTTGACGGTCAGGGCCACACCGTTGACCGCCAGCAAGCCGCCGAAGCGCATGCTCAGGTTTTCGACTTTAAGGATCTCGCGGCTCATTTTCGCAACTCCATGTGTGGGCGTTGCATCGGCAGCAGACCTTGTGGACGCCAGATCATCATCAACACCATCAGGGCACCGAACATCAGCATGCGGTACTCACTGAACTCACGCATCATTTCCGGCAACAGGATCATCACCACGGCCGCGAGAATCACGCCCAGTTGCGAGCCCATGCCACCCAGCACGACGATGGCGAGGATGATCGCCGACTCGATGAAGGTGAACGACTCCGGCGTCACTAGACCCTGACGTGCAGCGAAGAAGCTACCGGCGAAACCGGCGAACGCAGCGCCGAGGGTGAAGGCGGACAGCTTGATGATCGTCGGATTCAGCCCCAGCGCACGGCAAGCGATTTCGTCTTCACGCAGCGCTTCCCAGGCACGGCCGATCGGCATGCGCAGCAGGCGGTTGATGACGAACAGTGCGGCCAGCGCCAGCAACAGGGCAACGAGGTAGAGGAAGATCACCTTGTTGATCGAGTTGTATTGCAGACCGAAATACTCGTGGAAGGTTTGCATGCCTTCCGCGGCCTTACGTTCGAAGGTCAGGCCGAAGAACGTCGGTTTCTCGATGTTGCTGATGCCGTTCGGGCCACCGGTGATGTCGGTCAGGTTACGCAGGAACAGACGGATGATCTCGCCGAAGCCGAGGGTTACGATCGCTAGATAGTCACCGCGCAAACGCAGCACCGGGAAGCCCAGCAGGAAACCGAACGTCGCCGCCATCAGGCCGGCAATCGGCAGGCAGATCCAGAAGCTCAGGCCGTAGTAGTGCGACAGCAGCGCGTAGCTGTAGGCGCCGACGGCGTAGAAGCCGACGTAACCGAGGTCAAGCAGACCGGCCAGACCGACGACGATGTTCAGGCCGAGGCCGAGCATCACGTAGATCAGGATCAGCGTCGCGATGTCCACCGCGCCACGCGAGCCGAAGAACGGCCACACCAGCGCCACCAGGATCAGCGCAATGATGAAATAGCGCTGGGTGGTCGGCAGGGTCAGGAAGTTGCTGGCCTTGGCCGGAATCAGCGGCAAGCCCGGCGAGGATCGCCAGGCCTTGCTGATCTGCTGATTGAACAGCACGCGCAGGAACATCAGTACCGAGCAGATGGCGATGGTCGCCAGCACGGCCGGGCTGGTGTTGTGCACTTCCAGGTTGATGCCGACGATGGTCAGTTTCAGACCGAGTACCGGGTAGGCCACGGCCCACACCAGCAAAGCGCTGAACAGCGCCTGTTTAAGATTCCTAGTCATACTTTCTCAACCTCCGGACGGCCCAGAATGCCGGTCGGACGGAACAACAGCACCAGAACCAACAAGCCGAAAGCCACGACGTCCTTGTACTGGTCGCCGAAGATATCGGCACCAAAGGCTTCCGCCACCCCAAGCACCAGCCCGCCGAGCATGGCGCCGGGGATGCTGCCGATACCGCCCAGTACCGCTGCGGTGAAGGCTTTGAGGCCGACGAGGAAACCGGCGTTCGGGTTGATTACGCCGTACTGCATGCTCAGCAGCACAGCCGCAACGGCCGCCAGCGCGGCACCGATGACGAAGGTCAGGGCAATGATGTTGTTGGTGTTGATGCCGAGCAGGTTGGCCATCTTGATGTCTTCGGCGCAGGCGCGGCAGGCGCGACCCAGGCGAGAGCGGGAGATGAACAGGGTCAGGCCGAGCATGGCGATCAGGGTCACCACGAACACCACGATCTGCATGTAGGAAATCAGCACTTCTTGTGCGCCACCTGGGCCGAAGGCAATGTTGCCCGGAATCAGGTTGGGGATAGCTTTGTCCTTGGAGTCTTGCGCCAGCAGAACGGTGTTCTGCAGGAAGATCGACATACCGATTGCGGAAATCAGCGGGATCAGACGGTTGCTGCCGCGCAACGGGCGGTAGGCAATGCGTTCGATGCTGTAACCGTAGGAACTGGTGACGACGATGCTGGCGATAAACGCTGCGGTCATCAACAGCGGGACACTGTCGAGTCCCATCATGGTCAGCCCGGCGATGGCGATGAACGCCACGTAGGAACCGATCATGTACACCTCGCCGTGGGCGAAGTTGATCATTCCAATGATGCCGTAGACCATCGTGTAGCCGATGGCGATCAGGGCATACATGCTGCCAACGTTCAGGCCGTTAACCAGCTGTTGGAAGAAGTGATAGATGTCAGGCATTACAGCGCTCCTAAAAACCTGATACGCATTTCACTGGTGGAGTCATTTTCCCGCCCGGCCCCGTGGATCTTTATCCACTTCGAATCCGGGTTTTGCCAGCGAACCGCTGATGACGGTTTTGAGATTTTCAGGTGGGGAGACTGGCGGATCACGCCAGCGCGGCCCAATACATTCGTAAAACAAAGCCCACGGCACGCCGTGGGCTTTATTGGCAGTCAGTCAGGCAGCGCCTTACTGAGGTGACACTTCGGTTTTCGGCTTGCCGTTGTGCCACTCGTAGACTACGAATTTGAAGTCTTTCAAGTCGCCCTTGGCGTCGAAGCTCAGATCGCCAGTAGGCGTCTTGAAGGTACCGGCATGAATGGCTTCAGCCACTTTGGTCGCGTCTTCGGACTTGGCTGCCTTGATGCCTTCGGCAATCACTTCAACCGCCGAGTAGGAAGGGAACACGAACGGGCCGCTCGGATCTTCTTTCTTCGCCTTGAAAGCATCAGCCAGGGCAATGTTGGCTGGATCCTGGTCGAAGGATTTCGGCAGGGTCACCAGCAGGCCTTCGGCCGCGTCTTTGGCGATCTGGGTGATCGAGTCGTTACCCACGCCTTCCGGACCCATGAACTTGGCTTTCAGGCCTTTTTCCTGGGCTTGACGCAGGATCAGACCCAGCTCCGGGTGGTAGCCGCCGTAGTAAACGAAGTCGACGTTGGCTTGTTTGAGTTTGGCGATGATCGCCGAGAAGTCTTTGTCGCCGGCGTTGACGCCTTCGAACACGGCAACCTTGGTGCCTTTCTTCTCGAGGGTCGATTTCACAGCGGTGGCGATGCCTTCACCGTACTGCTGTTTGTCGTGCAGCACGCCAACGATTTTCGGTTTGACGTGATCGGCAATGTAGTTACCGGCGGCAGGGCCCTGGGCGCTGTCCAGACCGATGGTGCGGAAGATCATTTTGTAACCACGGGCGGTGATGTCCGGGCTGGTGGCAGCCGGGGTGATCATGATCACGCCTTCGTCTTCGTAGATGTCCGAAGCCGGTTGAGTGGAGCTGGAGCACAGGTGACCAACCACGAACTTGACGCCGTCGTTGACGACCTTGTTCGCGACCGCTACCGCTTGTTTCGGATCGCAGGCATCGTCGTATTCAACGGCTTCGAGCTTCTTGCCGTCGACACCGCCCTTGGCGTTGATTTGCTCGATGGCCATTTTCGCGCCACTGAACTGCATGTCGCCGTACTGGGCTACAGGACCGGTTTTAGGACCGGCGATACCGATTTTGATGGTGTCAGCTGCGAACGAATGGCTGGCAACCCCGGCCAGAACCATAGCGGCAAACAGTTTGGAAATCTGCTTAGTAGCCTTAGTCATAGTGCTCCACTCTTACTGTTGTAATTTTTTTGAGTTCTGGCGCCGTAGCAGCAGAACCGGGTCAGATATCTTTGCGATACCCTCCGGAAATGCCCCCGGCAACTGTACCGGTACAGTGTAGAGCGCCGGTTGTCAGCCTGGGAAGCGGGCGCCGAGGGGCAAAACTTCGGGGTGTCGCATTTTTGAATGAAAAAGACAGAATTGCGGCGGGGCGTTCGTGGGCATATATCCCAATCAGCAGCATTCCCTGGCGTTCCTGCTCTTTTCGTTCGGTGCAGCCATTTGCAACCGGGTTTTGCTGGCGGACCACCGACGTTATTATTCGCGTCGATTTCTTTTCCGGACAGCACCCATGAATCAAGAACCTAGCACCCTCTATGCCAAGCTGCTTGGTGAAACCGCATCTATTACCTGGAAAGAGTTGGAGCCGTTCTTCGCCAAGGGTGCCCTATTGTGGGTCGACCCTGCGCTGGATTTGATCGCCGCTGCCGAGGCCGTGGCGTCGGATGATGGCGAGAAAGTGGCTGCCTGGCTGGCCGAAGACAGACTCGCCAAGCTGTCTGAAACGCGGGCGCTGGATCTTTTCGAGCGCGATCCGTCGTTGTGGGCGGTGGTGGTTTCGCCGTGGATTATGATCCAGGAAAGGGCAGTCGCTGCTGACGTCGCACCGTGATAGTGCGACCAGCCATCAGCGAAAAGTGTGTAGCGGAGTAGCGTGATGGCACGTTGCCGTAGAGAAACACCACAAGCGCAGGCGGGCTCACGGTGACGTAAACGTAACGGGAACAGTTTAGTAAGCAGCCTAACGGCTGCTTAATTGTTTCTGGATATTGGAAAGGCCGAAATCTTCAGTGAATTTGAAGGCCTCTTCGCGAGCAGGCTCGCTCCCACATTTGGAATGTATTCCCCTGTGGGAGCGAGCCTGCTCGCGAATGGGGCGACTCGTTCTCAGATCAGATCAGATTAGACCGAGAACGACTTGCCGGTATGGTTATTGAGGGAAATAACCTTGGTCTTGCCAATCCGGTGACGGTAAATCTCGCGCAGGTACTTGATCGACTTCTTCACGCAATCACGCGACAAACGAATGTCGTTGATCGAGACAAACTTCTCTTTGTCGTTGATCAACTCGCGGTACTTCTTCTCGTACATCGGTTTTATTGCATACCAGTTAGTGTCGAGGATCTTCGCCGGGTTCTCGAATTCGTTGAGCAGGTCGTCGATGCGGTCTTCGTCGAACTCTTCGTTGATGATGAAATCGAGGATCGAGTTGTCCAGGGTCTCGTCGAAACGGTACGGGTTCTTCGCGAAGCAGCGCTTGATAAACGCCACGATCAAGGTCAGGAAGTCATCCGACAGGCACGGGCTCTTCGCGATCAGGGTGGTCAGCGAGAGGTTGGCCGAGGCGCCGATCACCAGCGCGTAACGCTTGAGCGTGGTGTTGGGGAACAGGCTGTTGAGGTGAGTCTTCAACCGGTTCAGGTCCATGTACGACAGCTTGTAGTCTTTCGGCAACGAGACAATCGAGACCACCGACGAGCAGTTCTTGAAGAAGTGCAGGTCGTGCAGCGCGGCAGCGTCGTAGCCGGAATTCTTGTACTGCTCCAGCGAAGCGCGATAACGCTTGGACTCAATCGGCAACAGACTGATGCCTTCAATCGCCTGGGTGACTTTGTTGAAGTGCGGCAGGTCGATCGAGCGGAAGAACAGGTCGTCGATGTTCAGGCGCTGCGGCTCTTTGTCGAACACCTTGAACTTGTCGCTGCTCGGTGGCGGGGTTTCCGGCACCACCGATTCGGCGTAGGCAATTGCCACCGGGCCGGCCAGACTCATGAACAGGTCGTTGGCGTCGAGGCGAATGGTTTCGCCGATGTCGATGCCGGCGCGGCGGAAGTAGTTCTGGTCGTAGTCGGTGGTGACGGCCTGCGCTGTCAGAATGTTGAAGATCTGCTGCGAGATGTATTGATTGGCGTGCTTCTCCATCGCATTGACATCAATGTTCTGGATGTTGCCGTCATCGCTTTCTTCGGCGTAACGCATGATGTCGTTGGAGATCAGCATCATTGCGTTCCAAGGGCGGATACGGCCCATGACGCTGGCTTCGCTGCTGTCTTCATTGGCGAAGTTGTAGGAGAAATCCCACTCTTCCGAAAGATATTTGCACAGCAGGCGACCGGCGTTGATGTGCAGCGCCTCGGACATTTCGCTGCGGTGATCGGAGATGTTCGGCAGCACGCAGATGCCGCTGGTGAAGATCGGTTCGAACACGAACGAATGCCCGCTCTTGCCGTCATGCTCATCCATCGGCTTGGTGTCGAACGTCTTGTTCATGTACGAGTGCTGTTGGGCCAGACCGAACTCCGAAGCCATGCCGGAACCGGTACCGCCGCCGGCACTGAAGATCGAGAAATACAGGCGCGACTGGTTGGCCTTGATGCCGCAGCTGTCGATCAGGTACGAATGGATCATTTTCCAGTCAGGGCTAGAGAAGCGCTGGGTGTCCTTGTTGAGGATGATCTTCGCCAGGTACTGGCCGAGGATCGGCGCGTTACCGGCGCCACCGGCGTGGACTTCGGACAAGTCCATGATCTTCATTTTGCTGTAGTCGCGCAGGAAGCCGCTTTTCTCGCCCTTACGCGAGAAACGGATGCGCCCGGCGATGTCCTTGTCGAGGTCGCCGAGCATCACCAGCGGTTCGACCAGGAACACCGGTTTGGTCGATTTGTTCGGGCCGATGCGCAGGTTGTTCTTGATCCACTGGGCCGGGCTGTAGCCCTTGTCGGCCAGACGCCGATCTGCCGCGCGGTCTTCGTTGTTGAATTCGTTGAGGTAAAACTTGCGCGCGTTGTACACCAGCTCCGCGACATCGAGCGCGATGTTGGAGCCGCAGCGACCGAGGCCGATCAGGCACACAGACGGGAATTCCTGGTCGTTGTGCTGTTCGTTATCGCCTTCCAGGTGCGGCGGGCGCGGGAACACCAGATCACGCAAACCGTCGAGGTTGTCGAGGATGCGGTCGGTATTGGTTTCGGTGAAGTACAGGTATTGCTGAGTCGACAGCGGGCGCGACGGCAGCAATGGCTTCGACGGTGACGGGCTGTTGGCGGCGGGGCTCAAAGTCAGATCGGATACCGCAGTGGCGGGATTGTTTTTAGAAGTCATTGTGCGCCATATACCTGGACTGGGTTGGCTCGTGGGCTTTTGCCTGCGAACCTCACGGAATAAGATCTCGCGTCTTTGTGCGCGAATTGAGCCCGAGCATCAGGTTTTTGGCCTGACTGTCGCTGGGGGGAATCCTTTCCTGATCGTTGATGAATCGGCCATTATTCGGCGATCTTTAATCGAAAAGAGGCAAAATGATGTCAACGCTACCTTCGTTGGGGTTCGCCGGAATCGGTCTGATGGGCCTGCCCATGTGCCGGCGTTTGTTGGCGGCGGGTTATCCGCTGACCGTGTGGAACCGCAACCCGGCCAAGTGCGCGCCATTGGTCGAGGCCGGCGCGCGACAGGTAGCGAGCCCCGCTGAACTGTGCGAACACGCTGACGTGGTGATGCTGTGTCTGGCCGATACGGCGGTGGTTCGCGAGGTGGTGTTTGGCCCTGTTGGTGTTGCCGAAGGCGCGAAGAGAGGCCAGTTGCTGGTGGATTTTTCCAGTCTTGAGCCGACCGCCACGCGCGAGATGGCCACAGAACTGGCGGAGAAAACCGGCATGGCCTGGTTGGACTCACCGGTGTCCGGTGGCGTGGTGGGTGCCGAGGCGGGCAGTCTGGCAATCATGGTCGGTGGTGACGCTGCGGATCTTGAGCGGGTGCGCCCGGTGTTGCTCAATCTCGGTCAGCGCGTCACGCACATGGGCGGCATCGGTGCGGGGCAGGTGACCAAGGCCTGCAATCAGATGATCGTCGCCTGCAACGCGCTGGTGATTGCCGAGGTGGTGGCGCTCGCCGAGCAAGCGGGGGTCGATGCGAGCCTGATCGCCGAAGCGCTGGCCGGTGGTTTTGCCGACTCCAAACCGTTGCAGATCCTCGCCCCGCAAATGGCTGACAGCCGTTTCGAACCGATCAAATGGCACGTGCGCACATTGCTCAAGGATCTCGACACCGCCGTCAAATTCTCCCGCGAACAGGGTTCGGCGACGCCGATCAGCGGATTGGCCGCACAACTGATGCGCCTGCATGGGGCGCAAGGCTATTTGGCGCAGGATCCAGCGACACTGGTGCAAATGTACCGCGCGCCAGAATCAGCGGATTGACCGTGTGTGAATGCTTGCGCTGATTGATTTCTTCCAGCACCGGGCGCAACTCGTCCAGCGGCACGGGGCGACTGAGCAGGTAACCCTGGATGAAATCGCAGCCCGAGCGTTCAAGGAATTCGTACTGCTCCAGACTTTCCACGCCTTCGGTCACCACCTGTAAACGCAAGGTGTGCGCCATAACGATGATCGCCTGGACGATCTCCATGTCGGCGGTCGCCGTGGGAATGTCGAGGATAAACGAGCGGTCGATTTTCAGGGTGTTGAGCGGCAGGCGTTTGAGGTAGGCCAGCGAGGAATAACCGGTGCCGAAGTCGTCGATCGACAACGACACACCGAGCGCACGAATCTGACGCAGCAGCACCAGGGTGTTGGCAATGTTGCCCATCAACGCGTTTTCGGTGACTTCCAGTTCCAGCCGTCCCGGCGCCACCCCGGCGGTGCGTAATGCGCTTTCGATTTCCGTGGCCAGTTCTTCCCGGGTGAGGTTGAGCGGAGAGCAGTTCCAGGCAATTTTCAGTTCTTCGCAGCCATGCCGCGAGAGTTCGCCCAGATCCTTGCAGGCCCGGCGCAGCACCCAATTATCCAGTTCGGCAATCAGGCCATTATTTTCGGCGATAGAGATAAAGCGATCCGGGGTCAGCAACCCGTGCAGTGGATGCTGCCAGCGGATCAGTGCTTCAAGCTTGGTGACGCGGCCGGTCTTCAGTTCGAAGATTGGTTGGTAATACAGCGTCAGGCCGTTTTCTTCGCGCAAAGCGTGGCGCAATTCTTCTTCCAGTTGCAGCTCGAAGCTGGCGCGGGTCTTGAGGTTGGAACTGAAAAAATGCAGGCCGTTGCGCCCCGCGCCTTTGGATTGATACAGCGCCAGATCCGCGTGTTTGAGCAATTCTTCGCAGGTGCTGCCATCCTCCGGAAACAGACTGATGCCGATGCTGGTGGTCATCACCATGCGGCGTCCGGCCAGTTCGATCGGCTCCTTCATCTTGAGCATGATGCGCTGGGCCATGTTGCGGGCTTCTTCGCGGTCACGCAGATTGATGAGGATGCAGAACTCGTCGCCGCCGAAACGCGCGACCACGTCTTCATGGCTGCGCACCGAGCCTTTGATGTGCTGGGCGATGACTTTGAGCAGTTCGTCACCGGCGTCATGGCCGAGGCTGTCGTTGATCCGCTTGAAGTGGTCGATGTCGAGAAACATCACCGCGAGCATGCCGCCCTCGGTGGCTTTCTGGCAGAGTTTCTCGGCGAAGATCTGGTTGAACCCGCGGCGGTTGATCAGGTTGGTCAGGGCGTCGTAGTTGGCCGCTTGTTGCAGCGACATGCGCGCCTGATCGAGCTGGCTGAGCAGGGCGTTGACGCGGCGCAGGTCCTCTTCTTTGTTCTGCAGTTTCTTGTCGGCCAGCGCCGCACTGATCGCACTGCCAAGGATCAGCAGGATGATCAGCGCCACGGTCAGGCCCAGTTGCAGATGCCCGTTATCGCCGCCGCTCGCTGTCAGGCCTCCCTCGGGAAGAACCAGATCCAGCGCAGCCATGCCGGTGAAATGCATGCTGATGATGCCAGCGCCGAGAATCAGCGCAGCGCCGTACTTGAGCAACTGATGCGCCACGCCGCTGCCTTCGCTCAGATAGCGGGCCACACACAGCGCGGCGAAACTGGCGCCGATGGCGATCGCCACAGACAGCGCGAACAGTCCTGGCTGATAGTAGGCGGTGGCGCTCGACTTCATCGCCGCCATGCCAACGTAATGCATGCCGGCGATGCCCAGGCCGATGACAAACGCGGTTTTCAAGCAATGCAACGCACTCGGCTGCGCTTCGCTCAAAGTTTGCATGGCCAGCCAAGAGGCGAGCAGGGCGATCAGCAACGAGAAAAGGGTGATACCAAGGTCGTACTGAATGTCGATCGGTGTCTGGAAAGCCAGCATGCCGATAAAATGCATGGCCCAGATGCCGCCAGCCAGGCAGGTCGCGCCGATCCAGCGCCAGATCCGCCGCGATCCCGGATCTTCGGCATTTACAACGCGCTCAGCCATATCCAGGGTGGCGAAACTGGCTGCGCAGGCGACCAGATACGCAACCATCACCAGGAGAGGGTTGTGACTGCAATCGAGGATGACCTGCCCGCTCTCCGGCAGCTCGGCAACAAACTGCAAACCAAGCCACTCCATAGCATGCCCCGTCTCTGAAGTCGTCCCGAGTGCGCGTTGAACGCAGTTGAATGTCAGGAGTATAGAGGCCGATTTCGGCGTGCAAGCGGTAGTGGCACATTGGCGCTAATGATTTTGGCATTAGCGTCATAGCGATTGGCGCTAAAAGCTTAAGCGATCTGTTCGAAAGGGATTTGCGCCCAATCGGGTTGCAGGGGCGGCAAGCCGAAACGCGCGCGGGCCTTATCGCAATCGACATTCTGCTCGCCGTTTTCCCACGACGACTCGAATTCGCGGCAGGGGCTGGAACGCAGTTCATAAATCGAACACTTCACCTCGCTGCCGACTTCGCCGACCAACGCCGTGCAGCGCGGCGATTTGCAGTCGGTGCCGTTCATCGCCACCCGGCTGGGGCTGATCTGTGTGACCAGTTCATCAGGCACCGTGCCGCCGGAAGATGCGCACTCACCCCAAAAGAAAGACACGCGAAAATGGGAACAGCAGGCACCGCAATTCAGACACGGACTGACTTCAGACATGGGCGAGGGTATCAAAGGGATTGATCGGGAGATCCGGACGGATCCGGCGGCCATTCTAGGCTTTGCCGCAGACTTGGGAAGGGGGGCAGGAAACTATTTTTTTGTGGCAAGGTTTTGCCGCAAAAGCCCCGGTTTTCGGGGGATTTCAGGCTTATCAAGGGCTTACGTTTCGTTACAGTGCCATGGGTCGATATCAGGCAGACGAATGATCACAGACAGCCTTTGCGCGGCTGACTAGATTGCAGGTTCCGGGCTCGGATGCGGTGGCAGTGAAGCCCTATAACAATAAAGAGACGGACCCATGCAGAACTCGACCCAAGCGGCGAATGCCTGGCGCATTCTGTTCCTGCTGTTCCTCGCCAACCTGTTCAACTTTTTCGACCGCACCATTCCGGCGATCATCATCGAGCCGATCCGCATGGAATGGCACCTCAGTGACTTTCAACTGGGCATCGTCGGTACCGCATTCACCATTGTTTACGCGATTGCCGGACTGCCGCTGGGGCGGATGGCCGATACCGGTTCGCGTAGCAAGCTGATGGGCTGGGGCCTGGCGACGTGGAGTGCGCTGACGGCAGTCAATGGCCTGGTCGGCAGTTTCTGGAGCTTCCTGATCGTGCGCATGGGCATCGGCATCGGTGAAGCCAGTTATGCGCCGGCGGCCAACTCGCTGATCGGTGATTTGTTTCCTGCCCATCGTCGGGCGCGGGCGATGGGCATATTCATGCTCGGTTTGCCGTTAGGGCTGTTGCTGGCGTTTTTCACCATCGGGGCGATGGTCAAGGCGTTCGACAGCTGGCGTGCGCCGTTCTTTATTGCCGCAGTACCAGGGCTGATCCTGGCGATTTTCATGTTCTTCATTAAAGAGCCGAAGCGCGGGGCGGCGGAAACCGTGCAGGTTTCGCAAGAAAAGGTCGACAAGCCGATCCGGCGGATTCTGGCGGTGCCGACTTTTCTCTGGCTGGTGATGGCCGGGTTGTGCTTCAACTTTGCGACGTATGCCTGTAACTCGTTTTTGGTGCCGATGCTGCAACGCTATTTCCTCATGTCGTTGCAGGAAGCGGCGGTGGCCACCGGAGTTATCGTTGGCGTGACCGGGCTGGTCGGCTTGACCCTGGGCGGCTGGATTGCCGACAAAATTCACCAGCGTGTGGCCAACGGGAGACTGTTGTTTGCCGCGTTCAGCCTGATCATTTCAACGCTGTGCACGGCGTGGGCGCTGCACGCCGGGCGTATCGAGATCGGTGTATTCGTGGCGGTGTTCAGCGTCGGCTGGCTGTTCGCCTACAACTTCTACACCTGCGTTTATACGGCGATTCAGGACGTGGTCGAACCGCGCCTGCGAGCGACGGCGATGGCGTTGTTCTTTGCCGGGTTGTATCTGCTGGGCGGTGGTCTGGGGCCGGTGGTGGTGGGGGGCTTGTCGGATCATTTTGCGCACACGGCGATGCTGGCGGCGGGGGCGGAGCAGATGACCGAAGCGTTCAAGGCAGTCGGGCTGCATGATGCGATGTACCTGATTCCGGTGGCGCTGTTTTTGACCATGGTCTTTCTGTTTCTGGCGGCGCGGTGTTTTGTGCGCGATGCGCAGCGGATGAAGGAGGGGTTGGTTGCGGTGGTTGAGCCAGAAGTGGCTGCGGCGACTGCATAGCCGCTATCGCGAGCAGGCTCACTCCTACAGGGGGACGCATTCCAACTGTAGGAGTGAGCCTGCTCGCGATAGGGCCCTTAGCATCGGCAAGTAAATAACAGGCAAACAAAAAGGCCCGCATCGCTGCGGGCCTTTCTGTTTTCAGCGGTGGAGCGGGGCGGTTTAGCCCGCCACCAACACCCGAATCGCTTCCAGGCGCAACGCCGCTTTATCCAGCATCGCCAGACCCTGCTCACGCTGCTGGCGCAGCGCATCCAGTTCGCTGTCACGCACAGTCGGGTTGACCGCTTGCAACGCGGTCAGGCGCGCCAGTTCTTCGTCGGTGTCGGCTGCCAGACGGCGGCGGGCCTCGGCCACGCGCTCGGCGTGACGCGGGGCGATCTTGTCTTCACCGGCGTTGATCCGTGGCGTCAACTGATCGCGCTGGGCCTGGATGAACTTGTTGGCGCTGGCACGCGGCACGCTTTCCAGCTGATCGTTCAGCGTTTCAAACGATACCCGTGGCGACAGGTCGTTGCCGTTGGCGTCGAGCAGGCAGCGCAGGGCGGCCGGCGGCAGGTAACGGCCCAGTTGCAGCGAACGCGGCGCGACCACTTCGCTGACATACAGCAATTCCAGCAACACGGTGCCCGGCTTCAGGGCTTTGTTCTTGATCAGTGCGACAGCGGTGTTGCCCATCGAACCGGACAGCACCAGGTCCATGCCGCCCTGCACCATCGGGTGTTCCCAGGTGATGAACTGCATGTCTTCGCGCGACAGCGCCTGGTTGCGGTCGTAGGTGATGGTCACGCCTTCGTCGTCGCCCAGCGGGAAACTGGCGTCGAGCATTTTTTCGCTCGGCTTGAGGATCAGGGCGTTTTCCGAATGGTCTTCGCTGTCGATGCCGAACGCGTCGAACAGGGTTTCCATGTAGATCGGCAGGGCAAACTGATCGTCTTGCTCAAGGATGGCCTCGACCAGCGCTTCACCTTCGCCAGCGCCGCCGGAGTTCAGCTCCAGCAGACGGTCGCGACCGGTGTGCAGCTCGGCTTCCAGACGCTCACGCTCGGTGCGTGCTTCGTCGATCAGCGCTTGCCACTCGCTGTCGTCGGCTTCTTCGAGCAGCGGCAGCAGGCGCGGGCCGAACTG
Organism: Pseudomonas sp. Irchel s3a12; assembly: GCF_900187485.1. NCBI lineage: Bacteria > Pseudomonadati > Pseudomonadota > Gammaproteobacteria > Pseudomonadales > Pseudomonadaceae > Pseudomonas > Pseudomonas sp. Irchel s3a12. The sequence continues at coordinate 271,765 of NZ_FYDN01000008.1, read as the reverse complement.
GTGCTGCAAGGCGTTGCCAGTCGGGCAGGTGTTGAGGAACGCGTTGAGCGCTTCGTGGTACCACTGGAACAGGCGCTCTTGCGGGCTGGTTTCCAGGTACGGTACGTGCAGTTCGATGATGTGTTTCTGGCCGATCCGGTCGAGACGACCGATACGCTGCTCGAGCAGGTCCGGGTGCGACGGCAGATCGAACAGCACCAGGTGGTGCGCGAACTGGAAGTTGCGACCTTCACTGCCGATTTCCGAGCAGATCAGCACTTGCGCGCCAAACTCTTCGTCGGCGAAGTAGGCGGCGGCGCGGTCACGCTCAAGGATGTTCATGCCTTCGTGGAACACCGTGGCCGGGATGCCGGAACGCACGCGCAGGGCGTCTTCCAGGTCCATCGCGGTTTCGGCGTGGGCGCAGATCACCAGCACCTTGGTGCGCTTGAGCATTTTCAGCTGATCGATCAGCCACTCGACACGCGGGTCGAATTTCCACCAGCGCTCTTCTTCGCTGGCGTCCGGCTGGGCCTGGAAGCTGACCTCCGGGTACAGCTCGGCGTGTTCGCCCAGCGGCAGTTCGAGGTATTCGTCCGGGCATGGCAGCGGGTACGGGTGCAGTTTGCGCTCCGGGAAACCCTGCACGGCGGCGCGGGTATTACGGAACAGCACGCGGCCGGTGCCGTGACGATCGAGCAGTTCACGCACGAGGCGCGCGCTGGCTTCGGTGTCGCCATCGTTGACAGCGGTCAGCAAGGCTTCGCCTTCGTTGCCGAGGAAACCCTGAATGGTTTTGTGCGCTTTGGCCGAGAGACGGCCCTTGTCGAGCAGTTCCTGAACGGCTTCGGCCACCGGGCGATAGTTCTCGCTCTCGGCGCGGAAGGCAGCCAGGTCATGGAAACGGTTCGGGTCGAGCAGGCGCAGACGGGCGAAGTGGCTGTCCTGGCCGAGTTGTTCCGGGGTGGCGGTGAGCAGCAGCACGCCCGGAATGACTTCGGCGAGTTGCTCGACCAGCGAATATTCCGCGCTGGCTTTCTCTTCGTGCCAGACCAGGTGGTGGGCTTCGTCGACCACCAGCAAATCCCAACCGGCAGCAAACAGTGCGTCTTGCGCCTTTTCGTCGTCGACCAGCCATTCCAGCGCGACCAGCGCCAGTTGGGTGTCTTCGAACGGGTTGGTGGCATCGCTTTCGATGAAACGTTCTTCGTCGAACAGCGCAACTTGCAGGTTGAAGCGGCGGCGCATTTCGACCAGCCACTGGTGCTGGAGGTTTTCCGGGACGAGGATCAGCACGCGGTTGGCGCGGCCCGAGAGCAGTTGGCGATGGATCACCAGACCGGCTTCGATGGTTTTACCCAGACCCACTTCGTCCGCCAGCAGAACGCGCGGCGCGATGCGGTCGGCGACTTCGCGAGCAATGTGCAATTGGTGCGCGATTGGCTGAGCGCGTACGCCACCCAGGCCCCAGAGCGACGATTGCAATTGGCGGCTGGTGTGTTCGAGGGTGTTGTAACGCAGCGAGAACCACGCCAGCGGGTCGATCTGCCCGGCGAACAGACGGTCGCTGGCCAGACGGAACTGAATGAAGTTCGACAGCTGGGTTTCCGGCAGGGTGACGGCTTCGTTCTGCCCGTTGAGACCGTGATAGACCATCAGCCCGTCGACGTCGTCGACTTGCTGCACGGTCATCTTCCAGCCTTCGAAGTGGGTGATGCTGTCGCCCGGCGAGAATCGCACGCGGGTCAGGGGCGCATTCCGTAGCGCGTACTGGCGGGTTTCGCCAGTGGCCGGGTAAAGCACGGTCAACAAGCGGCCGTCCTGTGCCAGAACGGTGCCTAAACCAAGCTCTGCTTCGCTGTCACTGATCCAGCGTTGCCCCGGTTGATACTGCTGCGCCATGCTGCCTGACTCCCACCTTGAAAAAGCGGGCTATCTTAACGGAATGCAGGCTTCAGGGCCAAAGATTACTGGCGTAGGAGCTGCCGTAGGCTGCGATCTTTTGATCTTTGAGAACCCTTGAGGTTTGAGCTGTCTGATGAAGATCGCAGCCTTCGGCAGCTCCTACACGTGCCAAGTGCGTCACAGATTTTCGACCAGTGGCTCAAGGCGCCTTTGCCGCAGCCGATAGCCTGCTGACAGGAGACCCCATATATGTTGCCACCGATGCTCCCCCTGAGCGCTGTGCCGATCACTTCCCAGCAGGATCCGATCCGCCAGCGGCCGGACATTCCTCCGGTGGTGCCGGTGCAGGAAAGCTCCAACGAAAGCACGATCGATCTGCAAAAGCGCGACCCGGAAGAGGATCGACTGCTGGCGCGTGAAGAGCAGCGCCGTCAGCAAGAACGTGATCGCCGTCGTCGCGAAGCCGACGAAGACCCGGAAGAACACCTGGCGGTGCCCGGTACCGAACTGAATGCCGACAACACCGTGCCGGTGGTGCCGCTGATGGAAGATCAGCCGCGTCAGGGCTTGTGGGTCGATATCGAGATTTGAGTCGCTGTACCGCGTGGGGCGCGCCGGCTGGTCAGCGCGCGTCTGAGGCTGCATTATTGGCGCAGTCCTGCCGGTGATGTGGCAGTTGTGATTCTTTCAAGTGATGTACTGACGCCATGAGCCAAGACGACAAATTGATTGACCTCAGCACTGAGCGCGCCAAGCGTGTGCATGACATTAAAGAAAAGCGCCTGAACGAGGTGCGCCAAGCGTTCGAGCAGGCTATGCCGCTGGGAAAAGCCAAGAAAAAGTCGAAAAACAAGCCGAAAAAGCGTTGATCTCCCCCTGCATCCGTTGATGCAGGTCAGTTATTTTCCCTCCTTTATCCCCCTTCGTTGCTGGTATTGATCCCGGTCAATTTGTGCGCCTGTGTGTTTGGTAACTTAGTCCCATCGCAGCAGAGCAGGGGCCAGGAGGCCAGTCATGTTTTTCGATAACGTGGTGTTTGCCGGGGTCCTGACTGTAGGGCTGATGGTTCTGTTTTTTGCAGGGTTTGGATTTTTTATCTGGAAGGATGCGAATAAGCGCAAGAAGTGATTCTTCTGGATTGATGAGCACGCAAGGCATTTTGGGGCGACTTCGGTTGCCCCTTTTTTTTTTGTGTCTTGGCGGCCTTTGGGCCGACCATGCTCCTGGGGTTCTGGGTGAATATCCGTTTTTGCGGGTGTTGCTGATTACGGTTCCGCCCTTACGGCGGGTCACCTTTTTCAAACGCCAAAAAGGTAACCCAAAAGGCTTGCTCCTGCGTTCGGCCCTCGCAGGCTCGGGTTCCTTCGCTCCGGGATCGATCCGGGCGCAGCGGCTCCGGTTTGCTTCGCTGCACCTCCTTCCGCTGTGTTTGGCTTCGCCAAACGGTCGCTGCGCTCCCACCCCCGGATCAATCCCTCCACTCAGCCTTCCGACGTCGCCTTACAGATCAAGATCAAAAGCAGGCGAGCTGACACTCGGCCTATTGAGTGGTGAAAAGCGGGTGTTCGGCTTTGGGTTTTTGGTGCTCTTGCCACTCACCCCAGCCCTCTCCCGAGGGAGAGAGAGCCGATGGTGGGCCTGTGAAAATTTGCGTTCAACTCGGACTTTCACGTCGGCGTAACTCTACCAAACACCTCGGTCAGTCCCCTCTCCCTCCGGGAGAGGGCTAGGGTGAGGGGCTTTTGATCTGGCTTTTGATCTGGCTTTTGATCTGGCTTTTGATCTGGCTTTTGATCTGGCTTTTGATCTGGCTTTTGATCTGGCTTTTGATCTGGCTTTTGATCTGGCTTTTGATCTGGCTTTTGATCTTGCTTTGGTTTTTGATCTTTTGCCCCATCGGCAGGCCGAGCGAAGGTGTTCATCCGGGGGTAGGCGCGTAGCGCCGTGCGGCGTAGCCGCATACATCGAGAGGAGGTGCAGCGAAGCAAACCGTAGGCGATGCCCCCGGATGGACACCGTAGCGAGGGAACACTGAGCCTCAGCGAAGTGCCGTACGCCAGGGGCAAAGCCTTTTGGTTCCTTTTTGGCGTTTGAAAAAGGGACTCGCTGTAAGAGCGAAACCGCCAGCGGCAGCACCCGCAGCAACGGATATGCCCCCAATCCCAATCCCAATCCCAATCCCAAAACCCCAAACACAAAAAAAGGCGCGATCCTCTCGAATCGCGCCTTTCTCAAGTACCGCTATCTATCAACTACCCAACGCCTTCGACGCCAGCCAGAACAACCCGGCCGACAGCGCCACAGTCGCCGGCAGGGTCAACACCCACGCCAACAGAATGGTACGCACCGTGCCACCCTGCAGGCCGCTCTTGTTAGCAACCATGGTGCCCGCCACGCCCGAAGACAGCACGTGAGTGGTCGACACCGGCAGGCTGAAGATATTGGCCATACCGATCAAACTGGCAGTAGTGATCTGCGCCGACATGCCCTGGGAATAGGTCATGCCCTGCTTGCCGATCTTCTCACCGATGGTCAGTACCACGCGTTTCCAGCCAACCATGGTGCCCAGGCCCAGGGCCAGTGCAACCGCCAGAATCACCCAGAACGGGGCGTATTCGGTGGTGGTGGTCAGGTCTTTGCGCAGCTTGTCGAGGTCAGCCTTTTCACGGGCTTCCAGGCCAGGCAGCTTGCCAACCTTCTTCGCGGTGTCGTCCAGGCAGAGCAGGTAACGGCGTACTTCAATGCGGCTTTCCGACGATAGCGAGTGATAGTCCGCTACGCCTTTAAGCGTGTGCAGCAGGGCGCTGATGGTCGGTTCGGTCTGCTGCGGGTTGCAGCGGAATTTCTCCGGCAGGTCGCCTTCCACGCTTTTGCCCAAGGCCAGGAATTCACCCAGCGAATCGGCGTTGCGCTGGTAGAACTGGCTCAGGTGCAGGGTCGCATCGCGAGTGCGTTCGATCTGGTACGTGGTGCTGTTCAGATCAAGGACGAACTGCGCCGGGACGATACCGATCAACACCAACATGATCAGGCCGATGCCTTTCTGGCCATCGTTGGAACCGTGCACGAAGCTCACGGCCATGGCCGAGATCACCAGAACGAGACGGTTCCAGAACGGTGGGTGCTTCTTGTCGTCGATCTTGCGGCGTTGTTCCGGTGTCTTGTGCATCTTCGACAGCGGACGCCACCACTTCAGGCCGATCAGGATCAGCGCGGCGATCAGGAAGCCGGCCATTGGCGAGAACACCAGCGAGGCACCGATGTCGATCGCTTTCTGCCAGTTCACGCCGTCGGCCAACGGAATGTCGTTGATCAGGGCGTTGGCGAGGCCGACACCGAGGATCGAGCCGATCAGGGTGTGCGAGCTGGAAGCCGGGATACCGAAGTACCAGGTGCCCAGGTTCCAGGCGATTGCCGCGGCGAGCAACGAGAACACCATCGCCAGGCCATGGCCGGTGTTCACATTGATCAGCAGCTCAACCGGCAGCAAATGGACAATGGCATACGCCACGCCAACGCCGCCCAGCAGCACGCCGAGGAAATTGAACACACCGGAGAAGAACACCGCCAGATGGGGCGGCATGGCTTTGGTGTAGATAACAGTGGCTACCGCGTTAGCGGTGTCATGAAATCCATTGATGAACTCGAAGGCGAGGACAAACGTCAGGGCGAGCAAGAGGCTCACAAGCACCCAAGCATCCAGTCCGCTGAATAAATCGATCATGAAGGTTTTCTGACCCGGTCGTAAGGGGGCGCGATTATGCCAGAAAAGACTGGAAATCGATCCCCTCCCTGCTCATCGGTTACACACTTCTTCGATTTAATTTGTTGCAACGCATGAAAACCTAGCGTTTTGCATGGTTTTTCAAGTCATTGATTTTGTTAGTAGAATCATTGTTTTTCGGGTGATTTCGGCCATGCACAAGGGTCTCAAACGCTTGTCTGAAATATCTGTGAAACCTGTAGGACGCCCGTTCTCAGTCAGTCAGACCGGATGATGGCCGCTGCCCGCGGGTAGCGGGCGCGCAAGGCATCGTCGTTCCACCGCGTTTGTAACCGGTGTGGACGCAAACCTTCAAAAGATCCGAAAACCGTGGCTCAAGGCTCTTCGGCTTTGAGTTCCTTTTCGATTTTTTCGATTTCCTGCTTGAAGACCTGATCCTGAACGGTAGGGCGTTTACGCCATGCTTTGCGTTCCGGTTCGGGCTGAGCGGCGTAGGTGGTGACTTCCCCGCCGTAAACTTCCTTGTAACGTTGTTCCTGGCGCTCAAGTTCCGCGCGCAGTTCGTCTTTCGTCACAGTGCTACCTGTATGAGTTGAGTTAAGTGTCTGGTGAAACGCACTGCAACGAATCGATTGAACGGAGCCACCGCGAGTTCAACGCCCGGACAGGCATTGGTGTGAACGGTGGGGCGATCAAGACTTCCGTGTTACAGGCGGCTACGGCACCAGATAAAAACTGACGCAGCATCAGTTTCCTGTTTCAGCGAGCGCAGGCGTTGCATGAGTAATGCGCGTCAGGCGCTGGCCGGGCTGTTGGCGATGGGCATCGCCGCAGCGGGTGACGACCTCGCGATTGAAAACGAGGTGCCACTGAGCTGCATTATAGCGGTCGATTCAGGAATGACTATCTTTGCCAAGTTAAAAACGGTTCCGGATGTGTGATTGTTTTGTGACTCGCAACTTTTGTTACTAGTTGAAGTGCGTGTTGGCGCTTATTGCGTGGGTGATCTGTTTTTGGCGCCATTTAGTCGGACAACTAAGGCTGTGATTCTGATAATCGCAAAGTTTGGCTTGCCCCATAAATGGCTAGAGGCTAGCCCATCAGCTGATTGCGATTATCGGTCGACGGTTCGATAATCGCCCAATCTTGCAGCCCGACGCTTGTGCATTTGTCGGCGAGCCGCTTGTATAGCCCATTGATCCGTGCCGGATAAAAGGACAAGAAATGAACGATCAAATGCGCAACTCCTTCACCTCCGTGGCGCCGCCGATCGTCGCCTCGCCGGCCAAACGCATCCAGGCGCTGACCGGTGATCCGGACTTCATGACTTCGCTGGCTCGTGGTCTGGCGGTGGTGCAGGCGTTTCAGGAGCGCAAGCGCCATCTGACTATCGCCCAGATCAGCCACCGCACCGAGATTCCCCGCGCCGCCGTGCGCCGTTGCCTGCATACGCTGATCAAACTCGGCTACGCCACCACGGACGGTCGCACCTATTCATTGCTGCCCAAAGTGCTGACCCTCGGCCACGCCTATCTGTCGTCGACGCCACTGGCGGTATCCGCCCAGCCGTACCTTGACCGCATGAGCGAACAACTGCACGAAGCCTGCAACATGGCAACGCTCGAGGGCGACGACATTCTCTACATCGCCCGCTCGGCGACCACCCAGCGACTGATTTCGGTGGACCTGTCGGTGGGCGGCCGTCTGCCGGCGTATTGCACATCAATGGGCCGGATTCTGCTGGCAGCCCTTGATGACACCTCGCTGCGTGAATACCTCGATCACGCCGAACTGGTCGCCAAGACCAGCCGCACGATTCACACGCCCGATGCTTTGCTCGAATGCCTGCAGGAAGTGCGGCAGCAAGGCTGGTGCATCGTCGATCAGGAACTGGAACAAGGTCTGCGTTCGATTGCCGTGCCGGTCTACGACGCTTCCGGCCAGGTGGTGGCAGCGCTCAACGTCAGCACCCACGCCGGTCGCGTCAGTCGTACCGAGCTGGAGCAGCGCTTCCTGCCGGGACTGCTCAGTGCCAGTCGTGACCTCAGTGCGCAGCTGTTCGCCTGATGAAGCTGTTCGATAAACGCACAGTGTTGCGTTTATCGAATTGACGCTAAAACCCTCGGATCATTAATGTCGCGGCAGCGTCATCCGGCGCTGATGTGAATGAACCCGCCGGACTGCCGACTCCCATAATAATGACAAGAGGCAACTCACCATGCGCATGCTCTCCGACTGTCTCCGCCCCATCCGCTGTTGCCGGGTTCACCGCAACGCCTGATCCAGACCTTCTATTCTTGTGACCGTGCCGCTCTCTGGCCGGCCGCCGTTCGACTGCGTTTTTTGCGTGGAATAAAAATAATGAACCAGCCTCAGTCCGCTGTGGGTAACTGCCTCGACGTGCAGACCTTCATCAATGCCCAACCGATCTCGCGCTATCAGTGGCGCGTAGTGATCCTGTGTTTCCTGATTGTCTTTCTCGATGGCCTCGACACCGCCGCGATGGGGTTTATTGCCCCGGCGCTGTCGCAGGATTGGGGCATCGACCGGGCCAGCCTTGGCCCGGTGATGAGTGCCGCGCTGATTGGCATGGTCTTCGGCGCACTGGGTTCCGGGCCTTTGGCTGACCGCTTCGGGCGCAAAGTGGTACTCGTTGGCGCGGTGGTTCTGTTCGGTGCCTTCAGCCTGGCGTCGGCGTACAGCAGCAACGTTGAACAGCTGCTGGTGCTGCGCTTCCTCACTGGCCTTGGCTTGGGCGCGGGGATGCCGAATGCCACAACTCTGCTCTCGGAATACACCCCGGAGCGCAAGAAATCGCTGCTGGTGACCAGCATGTTCTGCGGTTTCAACCTGGGCATGGCCGGTGGCGGGTTCATTTCCGCCAAGCTGATTCCGGCGTTCGGCTGGCACAGCCTGCTGCTGATCGGCGGGATCCTGCCGCTGATCCTCGCCGTGGTGCTGCTGTTCTGGCTGCCGGAATCGGCGCGTTATCTGGTGGTGCGCAATCGTGGCACGGACAAAGTGCGCAAGACCCTGGCGCCGATCGACCCGGTCACCGTCGCTCAGGCCTCGAGCTTCAGCGTACCGGAACAGAAAACCGTCAAGGCGCGCAACGTGTTCGCGGTGATCTTCTCCGGCACTTACAGCACTGGCACCTTGCTGCTGTGGCTAACCTACTTCATGGGGCTGGTGATTGTTTATCTGCTGACCAGTTGGTTGCCGACACTGATGCGTGACAGCGGCGCGAGCATGGAGCAAGCCGCATTTATTGGCGCGTTGTTCCAGTTCGGCGGGGTGTTGAGCGCGGTCGCTGTGGGATGGGCGATGGACCGCTTCAATCCGCACAAGGTCATCGGCATTTTCTACCTGCTGGCCGGGGTGTTTGCCTACGCGGTGGGGCAGAGCCTGGGCAACATCACGTTGCTGGCGACTTTGGTGCTGGTGGCGGGGATGTGCGTGAACGGTGCGCAATCGGCGATGCCGTCACTGGCGGCGCGGTTTTATCCCACCCAAGGGCGGGCGACCGGGGTCTCATGGATGCTGGGGATTGGCCGCTTTGGCGCGATTCTCGGGGCATGGATGGGCGCGACATTGTTGGGCCTGGGCTGGAATTTCGAGCAGGTGTTGACGGCGTTGGTGATTCCGGCGGCATTGGCGACTACTGCGGTGGTGATCAAAGGCATGGTCAGTCATGCGGATGCGACCTGAGTATCAGCGCATGATCGTTCCCACGCTCTGCTTGGGAACGCCTCAATAGACGCTCTGCGTCTGCTTTGGGACGCGGAGCGTCCCGGGCTGCATTCCCACGCGGAGCGTGGGAACGATCAATCAAAACACGAACCGATAGGCTGACAACAATCTGTTCGATAAACGAACACTCAGTCGATTATCGGATTGTTTGGCGATTTTCCCAGGCTTAATCTGCAGTGACTCCGGCGCTGAACCTCGCGCCTTTTTATCACTGGCGATTCATTACAAAAACAGGAGCCCGCTCCATGGCTGAGATCCTTTCGCTGCACGACGCGGTGAAGCAATTCGTCAACGACGGTGACACCGTCGCACTCGAAGGCTTCACTCACCTGATCCCTACAGCAGCGGGTCATGAAATCATTCGTCAGGGCAAGAAAGATCTGACGCTGGTGCGGATGACACCTGACCTGATCTACGACCAACTGATCGGCGCCGGTTGCGCACGCAAACTGATTTTCTCCTGGGGCGGCAACCCGGGCGTCGGTTCGCTGCACCGCCTGCGTGACGCGGTCGAGAAACAATGGCCGCATGCTCTCGAAATCGAAGAGCACAGCCATGCCGACCTGGCCAATGCCTACGTCGCTGGCGCATCCGGCCTGCCGTTCGCGGTGCTGCGCGCCTACGCCGGCTCCGACCTGCCGAAGGTCAATCCACTGATCAAAACCGTGACCTGCCCGTTCACCGGTGAAGTGCTGGCGGCGGTGCCGTCGGTGCGCCCGGACGTGACCGTGATCCACGCACAGAAAGCCGACCGTCAGGGCAACGTGCTGCTGTGGGGCATCCTCGGTGTGCAGAAAGAAGCGGCACTGGCGGCCAAACGCTGCATCGTCACCGTGGAAGAGATTGTCGACAACCTCAACGCGCCGATGAATGCCTGCGTGCTGCCGACCTGGGCCTTGAGCGCAGTCTGCCACGTACCCGGCGGCGCGCACCCGTCCTACGCCCACGGTTACACCGAGCGCGACAATCGTTTCTATCAGGCGTGGGACCCGATTGCCCGTGACCGTGAAACGTTTACTGCGTGGATCAACGAATACATCCATGGCTGCGCTGACTTCAGCGCGTTCCAGGCCAAGTTGGCCGCTGCTTCGGAGGCCAAGTAATGACTTACACCACCAATGAAATGATGACCGTCGCGGCGGCCCGTCGCCTGAAGAACGGCTCGGTGTGCTTCGTCGGTATCGGCCTGCCGTCGAAAGCCGCCAACCTGGCGCGCCTGACCTCGTCGCCGGACGTGGTGCTGATCTACGAGTCGGGCCCGATTGGCGCCAAGCCAAGCGTGTTGCCGCTGTCCATTGGTGACGGCGAGCTCGCTGAAACCGCTGACACCGTCGTACCGACCGGTGAGATTTTTCGCTATTGGTTGCAGGGCGGACGCATTGACGTTGGTTTCCTCGGTGCTGCGCAAGTCGACCGTTTCGGCAACATCAACACCACCGTGGTTGGCGATTACTTCTCGCCGAAAGTGCGTCTACCGGGGGCCGGTGGCGCGCCGGAGATTGCCGGTTCGGCAAAAAGCGTGTTGATCATCCTTAAACAGTCGGCGCGTTCGTTTGTCGACAAGCTCGACTTCATCACCTCGGTCGGTCACGGCGAAGGCGGCGACTCGCGTAAACGTCTGGGCCTGCCGGGCGCCGGGCCGGTCGGGATCATCACCGACCTGTGCATCATGGAACCGGAAGAAGGCACCCACGAATTCGTGGTCACCGCGCTGCACCCGGGCGTGACCCGCGAGCAAGTGGTCGCGGCCACCGGTTGGGCGATTCGTTTTGCCGAGCATGTTGAAAACACCGCTGAACCGACTGAAGTCGAACTGACTGCGCTGCGCGATCTCGAAGCGCGTACTGCCGCCGCCCACGGCCAGGCACCGGGAGAAGCATGATGCGTGACGTTTATATCTGCGACGCGATTCGCACCCCGATCGGCCGTTTCGGCGGCGGTTTGTCCGCCGTCCGCGCCGATGACCTGGCCGCTGTGCCGATCAAGGCCCTGATGGAACGCAATCCATCGGTGGACTGGAATGCCATCGACGAAGTCTTCCTCGGTTGCGCCAACCAGGCCGGTGAAGACAACCGCAACGTTGCGCGTATGGCCCTGCTGCTGGCGGGCCTGCCGGAAAGCGTACCGGGCGTGACGCTCAATCGTCTTTGCGCTTCGGGCATGGACGCGATCGGCACCGCATTCCGCGCCATCGCCAGCGGCGAGATGGAGTTGGCAATTGCCGGCGGCGTCGAGTCGATGTCCCGCGCGCCGTTCGTGATGGGCAAGGCTGACGCAGCGTTTTCGCGCAACATGAAGCTGGAAGACACCACCATCGGCTGGCGTTTCATCAACCCGTTGATGAAGGCGCTGTACGGCGTCGACGCGATGCCGCAGACCGCTGACAACGTCGCCGACGACTATAAAGTGTCGCGCGCCGATCAGGACGCGTTTGCTCTACGCAGTCAGCAACGCACTGCTGCCGCGCAGGCTGCGGGCTACTTCGCCGAAGAAATCGTCGAAGTGCGGATCGCCCACAAGAAGGGCGAAACCGTGGTCAGCCAGGACGAACATCCGCGCGCTGACACCACGATTGAAGCGTTGACCAAATTGAAACCGGTCAACGGCCCAGACAAAACCGTCACCGCCGGCAATGCTTCTGGCGTCAACGACGGTGCTGCCGCACTGATTCTGGCTTCCGCCGACGCGGTGAAAAAACATGGCCTGACCGCCCGCGCCAAAGTGCTCGGCATGGCCAGCGCTGGTGTCGCACCTCGGGTGATGGGCATCGGCCCGGTGCCGGCGGTGCGCAAATTGATCGAGCGCCTGGGCGTCGCGGTCAGCGATTTCGACGTTATCGAACTCAACGAAGCGTTTGCCAGCCAGGGTTTGGCGGTGCTGCGCGAACTGGGTCTTGCCGATGACGCTGCGCAGGTCAACCCGAACGGCGGGGCGATTGCCCTTGGTCACCCGTTGGGCATGAGCGGTGCGCGTCTGGTGCTGACCGCACTGCATCAGTTGGAAAAGACCGGTGGCAAGAAAGGTCTGGCGACCATGTGCGTCGGTGTCGGCCAAGGTCTTGCCCTGGCCATCGAACGCGTCTGACGCAAGCCGTGACGAAAAAGAACAGAGGAAAGCGACATGTCTGACAAGCCTGGTTACCGTCGTCCGCAGGAAGGCACTCAGCCTGAGTACCTGCACCCGACGTATCAATCCACCAACCTGCGCTCGCCGTCGAAGCCGTTGGTGTTTCTGCCGCACTCGCTGTCGGAAATCACCGGGCCGACCATCGGCGCCGAGCGCGTGGGCGACACCGATAACGACCTGACCGCCCAGCATGAAGGGGAGCCGCAAGGTGAGCGCATCATCGTTCACGGCCGCGTACTCGACGAAAATGGTCTGCCGGTACCGGGAATTCTGGTGGAGATCTGGCAGGCCAACGCCGCCGGCCGCTACAACCACAAGCGCGACCTGCACGATGCGCCGCTGGACCCGAACTTCACCGGCACCGGCCGCACCGTCACCGACGCCGACGGCTGGTATCAGTTCCAGACCATCAAGCCCGGCGCCTACCCGTGGGGCAACCACCACAACGCCTGGCGTCCGGCGCACATCCACTTTTCGCTGTTCGGGCCGAGCATCCTCACCCGTCTGGTCACGCAAATGTATTTCCCGGGCGATCCGTTGCTGGCCTACGACCCGATCTACAACTGCGTGCCGGACACTTCGGCCAAGGAACGCCTGATCGCCAGTTTCGATCTGGAAAAAACCATTCCGTCCTACGCCCTCGGTTATCGCTGGGACATCGTGCTGCGCGGGCGTGAAGCCACGCCGATGGAGAAATAAGATGACGCTGACTGCGACCACGTCCCACACCGTCGGGCCGTACTACCACATCGGCCTGACCTGGCTGAACCGTGAAGACCTCACCGTTGAGCAAACCCTCGGTGAGCGCGTGGCAATCACCGGGCAAGTGGTGGATGGCAACGGCGATGTCGTTAACGACGCCATGCTCGAAGTCTGGCAGGCCAACGCTGCCGGCAAATACGACCACCCGGAAGACGAGCAGGACAAACCGCTTGATCCGCACTTTGAAGGTTTTGGCCGGGTGCCGGTGGATGCTGAAGGGCGCTTCCGTTTCACCACGATCAAACCGGGCACGGTTGAGGGGCTGAAGGGCTCGACCCAGGCGCCGCATCTGGTGGTGCTGGTGTTTGCCCGTGGCTTGGTCAAACACTTGCTGACGCGGATCTACTTTGAAGGCGAGCCGGCCAACGTTGATGATCCGTTACTCGATTGTGTGCCGGCCGAGCGTCGCAGCACGTTGCTGGCCAAGCAGGACGCCTCGGGTGTTTACCAGTGGAATGTGATTCTGCAGGGCACTGACGCCGAGACGGTGTTCTTCGATTATTAAAATCAAAAGATCACCGCCTGCGGCAGCTTCTACATGATCGTTCCCACGCTCTGCGTGGGAATGCCGCCATGGACGCTCCGCGTCCACTGTGACGCGGAGCGTAACCGGATGCGTTACCACGCGGAGCGTGGGAACGATCGATGTAGGATGTGGAACGGGACTGTTGCAAAGTATGTCTAGACTCTCACTGTCCCTATCGAGTGAAAAACAATGACAACGACCACCTCCCATTACACCGGTGAAGAGCGCAGCAAGCGCATCTTTGCCATTGTCGGCGCCTCGTCTGGCAACCTCGTCGAATGGTTCGACTTCTACGTCTACGCTTTCTGCGCGATCTATTTCGCCCCGGCGTTCTTCCCCTCCGACAACCCGACGGTGCAACTGGTCAATACCGCTGGCGTGTTCGCCGCCGGCTTCCTGATGCGTCCGATTGGTGGCTGGATTTTCGGCCGGGTCGCCGACAAGCACGGGCGCAAGAATTCGATGCTCATCTCGATTCTGATGATGTGCTTCGGCTCGTTGCTGATTGCCTGCCTGCCGACCTATAAGGACATCGGCGTCTGGGCACCGGTCCTGCTGTTGTTCGCACGCTTGCTGCAAGGCTTGTCGGTCGGCGGCGAGTACGGCACCACCGCGACCTATATGAGCGAAGTTGCCCTCAAGGGCCAGCGTGGATTTTTCGCCTCGTTCCAGTACGTGACCCTGATCGGCGGACAACTGCTGGCGGTGTCGCTGGTGGTGGTCCTGCAGCAATTCCTCACCGAAGAAGACCTGCGTGCCTACGGCTGGCGGATTCCGTTTGTGGTCGGTGCGGTGGCGGCGCTGATTTCGCTGTTCCTGCGTCGCAGCCTGAAAGAAACCACCAACAAGGAAACCCGCGCGCATAAAGACGCCGGCAGCATCAGCGCACTGTTCCGCGATCACAAAGCCGCGTTCATCACCGTGCTCGGTTACACCGCCGGTGGTTCGCTGATTTTCTACACCTTCACTACCTACATGCAGAAGTACCTGGTCAACACCGCTGGCATGCACGCCAAGACCGCCAGCTACATCATGACCGGCGCGCTGTTCCTGTATATGTGCATGCAGCCGCTGTTCGGCATGCTCGCCGACAAGATTGGCCGACGTAATTCGATGCTCTGGTTCGGCGCACTCGGCACGCTGTTCACCGTGCCGATCCTGCTCAGCCTGAAAAGCGTCAGCAGCCCGTTCCTCGCGTTTGTGCTGATCACCGTGGCGCTGGCGATTGTCAGTTTCTACACCTCGATCAGCGGCTTGGTGAAAGCAGAAATGTTCCCGCCGGAGGTCCGTGCCCTTGGCGTTGGTCTGGCCTATGCGGTGGCGAACGCGATCTTCGGCGGTTCGGCGGAATTCGTCGCCCTGAGCCTGAAGAACATCGGCATGGAAAACTCCTTCTACTGGTACGTTACGGCCATGATGGCGATCGCCTTCCTGTTCAGTCTGCGCTTGCCGAAACAGGCGGCGTATTTGCACCACGATCTCTAACCCGAAGTGCGCGGGTCGTCAGGGCCCGCGCCGGCAAGGACTGTTTATGACTCAGCGACCGGGCAATCAATTGTTCGATGCCTATTTCACTGCCCGCGATATGCGTGAGGTGTTCTGCGATCAGGGCCGCGTGCAGGCCATGCTCGACTTCGAAGCGGCGCTGGCCCGGGCCGAGGCGCGGGTCGGGTTGATTCCAGCTTCCGCTGTGGCACCGATTGCGGCGGCATGCAGCGCTGGTCTGTATGACTTCGCGGTTCTGGGCGAGGCGATTGCCACGGCCGGCAATTCGGCGATTCCGCTGGTCAAGGCATTGGGCAAGCAGATTGCTGCCAGCGACGCTGAAGCCGAACGTTATGTGCATTTGGGCGCGACCAGTCAGGACGTGATGGATTCCGGGCTGGTGTTGCAATTGCGTCAGGCGCTGGCGTTGATCGAGAACGATCTCTCGCAACTCGCTGATTCCCTCGCGATCCAGGCGCAACGTCATGCTGCAACGCCGTTGGCCGGGCGCACGTGGCTGCAACACGCGACGCCGGTAACCCTCGGCATGAAAATCGCCGGATGGCTGGGCGCGGTGAATCGCAGCCGTCAGCGCTTGCGTGAACTCAAGCCGCGTTTGCTGGTGCTGCAATTCGGTGGCGCTTCCGGGACCCTCGCCGCGTTGGGCGAACAGGCCTTGCCGATTGCCGAAGCGCTGGCTGAAGAACTGCAACTGACCTTGCCGGAACAGCCGTGGCACACCCAGCGTGATCGCGTGGTCGAGTTCGGCGCGGTGCTGGGTTTGATCGCCGGCAGCCTGGGCAAATTCGGCCGCGACATCAGCCTGTTGATGCAGACTGAAGCGGCTGAGGTGTTCGAGCCATCGGCACCGGGCAAGGGTGGTTCGTCGACCATGCCGCACAAACGCAACCCGGTGGGCGCGGCGGTGTTGATCGGCGCAGCGACGCGGGTGCCGGGTCTGGTCTCGACGCTGTTCAGTGCCATGCCCCAGGAGCACGAGCGCAGCCTCGGTCTGTGGCATGCCGAATGGGAAACCCTGCCGGAGATTTGCTGCCTCGTTTCCGGTTCGCTGCAACAGGCACGCTTGCTCGCCGACGGTCTGGAAGTCGATGCCGAGCGTATGGCCCGCAACCTCGAATTGACTCAGGGGCTGGTGTTGGCCGAAGCCGTCAGCATCGTCCTTGCCCAGCGTGTCGGCCGCGACGCCGCGCATCACCTGCTCGAACAATGCTGCAAACGCGCGGTGGCCGAGCAGCGCCATTTGCGCGCCGTGCTCGGTGACGAACCGCAAGTCACCGCCGAGTTGAGCAGCGCTGAACTTGATCAACTTTTGAACCCCGCTCATTACCTCGGCCAGGCAAAAACCTGGGTCGAGCGCGCGGTGGCCGAACACAACGCATTGTCTGTCTGAAAGGAGAGGGCTGTGGCTTTCGTTCAACTCGCCGATGGCGAACTGCATTATCAAATCGAGGGCCCGGTCGATGCGCCGGTGCTGGTGCTCTCCAACTCGCTAGGCACTGATCTGCACATGTGGGACGCGCAGATGCCGGCGTTTACCGAGCACTTTCGCGTGCTGCGTTTCGATACCCGTGGCCACGGCGAATCGCTGGTGACGCCGGGTCCTTACAGCATCGAGCAACTCGGTCATGACGTGCTCGGTTTGCTGGATGCACTGCACATTGAGCGTGCGCATTTTTGTGGGCTGTCGATGGGAGGCCTGATCGGCCAGTGGCTGGGGATCAATGCCGGGCATCGGCTGCATAAGCTGATCGTCTGCAATACCGCGGCAAAAATCGGTGATCCGTCGGTGTGGAATCCACGCATCGAAACCGTGCTGCGTGACGGTGCGGCAGCGATGGTGGCCCTGCGTGATGCATCGATTGCCCGCTGGTTCACCCCGGACTTTTCGGCTGCTCATCCGGCAGCGGCCAAGCAGATTACCGACATGCTCGCGGCCACCTCGCCGCAAGGTTATGCGGCTAACTGCGCAGCGGTGCGTGATGCGGATTTCCGCGAGCAACTGGTTTCGATCAACGTGCCGTTGCTAGTGATTGCCGGCACTGAAGATGCGGTGACGCCGCCGTCCGGTGGGCACTTTATTCAGGAACATGTACGCGGCGCCGAATACGCCGAGTTCTATGCGGCGCACCTGTCCAACGTGCAGGCTGGCGTGGACTTCAGTGATCGTGTGTTGGCGTTTTTGCGGGCTAAGTGAGGAAGTTTTTGTGGACGAGAAACAACGTTACGACGACGGCATGCAAGTGCGTCGCGCGGTGCTGGGCGATGCCCATGTCGATCGCAGCCTGACCACGCTGACCGAGTTCAACTCGGAGTTTCAGGAAATGATCACCCGGCATGCGTGGGGCGATATCTGGACGCGACCGGGCTTGCCACGTCATACGCGCAGTCTGATCACCATCGCCATGCTGATCGGCATGAACCGCGAAGGCGAACTGAAACTGCATCTGCGCGCGGCGGCCAATAATGGTGTGAGCCGGGGCGAGATCAAGGAAGTGATCATGCAGAGCGCGATCTACTGCGGGATTCCGGCGGCGAATGCGACGTTTCATCTGGCTGAATCGGTTTGGGATGAGCTGGGTGTTGAATCCAGGGATTGATGGTGCCTGAGCTGACGTCTTCGCGAGCAGGCTCGCTCCCACATTTGGAATGCGTTCCCCTGTAGGAGTGAGCCTGCTCGCGATAGCGATAGTGGCCGCGACGAATCAGACGGTGGCAACAATAAATATCCGCTTGAACGCAAACAACGTATGCCCATCCCCCTCCTGCGGATAATGCTTATGCACCCGCATCAGGTAGTGATAGATAAACCGCGCCTGTTCCGCTGAATCCAGCGCCTGCATCACCGGCCGCAGCGCCGAGACCTTCACCCAGTCATAAATTGGCGATTTGCCGTCAACCACCTGCAACTGCTCGGTCTCCCAGATATCCAGGGATGAGGTCAGCGGCGCGAGCAAGCGGTAGTAATCCTCCAGTGCCAACAACGGCCGCGCGGCCATGCGCTGGCGCAGTTCAGGTGTGCCCATTGGCGTGCCACCGGGGCCGCCATTTTCGAGAGTGTCGAGCATCAGCCGATACCACAGCGCATCGCGCCAGTCCGGCATGTGCGCCGCCAGACAACCGCCGGGATTCAGATAACCGAGCAGATGCGGCAGCAGCGTTTCATGGCCCTCGATAAAGTGCAGCACGGCGGCTGCGAGCAGCAGGTCCGCCGGCTGCTCCGGTTGCCAATCGAGCAGATCGCAGTGTTTCCACGATGCCCTGAGCGGCAGACAGCGCGCTTCTGCGAGCATCTGTGCCGAGCTGTCGATCCCCTGCAACTGCGCGCGCGGCCAGCGTTTGGCCAACAACTGCGTGGCAATGCCGGTGCCGCAGCCAAGGTCGTAAATGCGTTGAGGATTTGGCAGGTCAACACGGTCGAGCAATTCATTGACCGGGCGTTGCCTGAGACGGGAAAACTGCTGGTACGCCTTGGCGTCCCAGTCGGGTGTTGCAAGACGAGAGATCATTGAGGTGGTCCTCCAGTGATCGATGGTGTCTTCCGATGACAACCTGGCTCCCAGCTTGAGGACCGACTACGACGACGGAAGCGGAAAGGTGAAGCACCTGACTCCTACAGGGTTGGATCGGTGTTTAGAGGAGGCTGATCGGGTAGCTGACGATCAAACGGTTCTCGTCGAACTCGTTATTGCTGAAATCTCGACGCATGGTCGAGTTGCGCCATCTAAGGTTCAGATCCTTCAGCGCGCCGCTCTGCACGGTGTAGCCCAGTTCTGATTCGCGGCCCCATTCCTTGCCGTCGGTGATGGTCCCGGTGTGCACGTTGTCGCCGCTGATGTAGCGGTTCATCAGGGTCAGGCCGGGGATGCCCAGCGCGACGAAGTTGTAGTCATGGCGTACTTGCCAGGAACGTTCCTGCGCATTGTCGTAGCTGGCGTTGTAGCTGTCGTTGGCCAGCGTGCCGCCGCTGGTGCCGTTGACGCGCATCCAGGCGCTGTCGCCGGTGAGTTTCTGCAGGCCGACGTAGAAGGTGTTGCCGCCGTACTTCGCCGAGAACATCCCTGACCAGGTTTTGTTGTCGAGGTCGCCGGCGCGGGCGCTGCCATCGTCCTTGCCGTAGAAGAAGCCGAGGTTGGCGCCCAGCGTCCAGTCGCCCAGCGGCTGGCTGTGGATCAGGTTGACGTATTGCTGGCTGTAGATGTCCTTGAGTTCGGCGTTCCACAGGCCGATCTGTGTGCGTTTTTCGTTGAAAACGTATTCGCCGCCCTGAAAGTTGAAGCGATCAGAGGTGAACGCCGCTTTGCCGGTCATCGACATGTCGCTCATGCTGCTGTCATCGCGCGGGCTGTTGGCGCGGAACTGGCCGCCGTAGAGGGTCAGGCCGTCGATTTCTTTGGACGTGATCTGCCCGCCACGGAAGGTCTGTGGCAATGAGCGGCCATCGTCCGAACGCAGGATCGGCAGCACCGGCATCCACTCGCCGACCTTCACTTCGGTCTGCGAAAGCTTGGCTTTGAAAGCGACGTTGGTGCGACCGAAGTTGTCCGCCGGACGACCGTCATGGTCCAGCGGCAACAATTGGGTGCCGCCCGTGCCTTTGCCGCCATCAAGCTTTACCGAATACAGGCCCAGCACGTCCATGCCGAAGCCGACGGTGCCTTGGGTGAAGCCGGATTTGGCGTCGAGGATGAAGCTCTGCGTCCACTCTTCAGCCTTGCCCTGAGCCTTGGTCGGGTTGGTGAAGTTACGGTTGATATAGAAGTTGCGCAGGTTGAGATTGACCTTGGCGCCCTCGATGAAGCCGGCTTCTTCAGCCGCTGCGGGCAGCGCCGCGCCGGCCAGGGCCAGGGCGATCAGGCCGGGAATTGCGTAAGGCGCAGGGGATGTTGTCATGGGCTCGGGTCTCTCTTGTTTTTTTAAGGCGAACAGGTGCGCTGACACCGGTTTTCGGAGTGCAAACATGAAAAGTGTTCAGAGGTGAAACGACGGCAATCAGCCGGACGGGGCAGGGCGCGGGAGCATGGTGTCGAACCTGTTGTTATTGGTTTTGTGGAGCGAATGGTGCGGGGGGCGGTGGTGGGGATTCAATCGGCGGAAGCGGTTTTTGGGCGATTATCGAACGCAAGATTTGCTCGGGGTTTTGGGTGAATGGGAGGGCCTCATCGCTGGCAAGCCAGCTCCCACAGGTTTTTGTGTCGTTCACAATGTTGGGTACACCACAGAACATTGTGGGAGCTGGCTTGCCAGCGATGGGGCCAGCCCAGACACCACAACTTTCTGACAGGCAACAAAAAGCCCACCAATCGGTGGGCTCCTTGTATTCAGCCGATGATCAGAACAACTTCATCTTCGGCGCTTCTTCTTTCAGCGGTTCGTTCTGCGCGGTCTGCGCATTCCAGCCACCGCCCAAGGCCTTGTACAGGTTGACCGCACTGGTCAGCTGAGCGAGGCGGTCGGTGATCAGCGCTTGTTGCGCGCTGAACAGCTGACGCTGGGCATCGAGGAAGGTCAGGTTGCTGTCGACGCCGATGCGGTAGCGACGTTCGGCCAGGCGGTAGTAATCCTGGTTGGCCGCGACGAAGTCACGCTGCGCTTGCAACTGCTCGGTGTAGGTCTGGCGGGCGGCGAGGCCGTCGGCGACTTCCTGGAAGGCCGTTTGAATGGACTTCTCGTAGTTCGCCACGCCAATGTCCTTCTGGATCTTGGCGTAGTCGAGGCTGGCGCGCAGGCTGCCGGCGTTGAAGATCGGCAGGTTGATCTGCGGCTGGAATAACCACGTCCCCGAACCACCCTTGAACAGGCCGGACAGGTCCGGGCTCAGGCTGCCCGCGTTGGCGGTCAGGCTGATGCTCGGGAAGAACGCGGCACGGGCTGCGCCAATGTTGGCGTTGGCCGCTTTCAGGTTGTACTCGGCTTGCAGAATGTCCGGACGACGTTGCAGCAGGTCCGAAGGCAGGCCGGCCGGTACGTCGCTGAGCAGGTCATCGGACAGCGGTTTGGCCGTTTGCAGATTAGCCGGGATACCAGTGCCGAGCAGCAGGGTCAGGCTGTTTTCGTCCTGCGCCACCTGGCGGGTGTAACGCGCCAGTTGTGCGCGAGCGTTCTCGACCGAGGTGCGCGACTGCGCCAGGTCCAGTGCCGAAGCCACACCGACTTCGTTGCTGCGGCTGGTCAGCTTGTAGCTTTCTTCGAAGGCACCGAGGGTGTCCTGGGTCAGCTTGAGCAGTTCCTTGTCCGCTTGCCAGGTCAGGTAAGCATTGGCGACGCTGGCGACCAGACTGATCTGGGTGCTGCGGCGTGCTTCTTCGGTGGCGAAGTATTGTTGCAGCGCTTGTTCGCTCAGGCTGCGAACGCGACCGAACAGGTCGAGTTCGTAGGCGCTGATGCCGACAGTGGCGGAGTAGGAGCTGGTGATGCTCGACTCGCCGGTCTGCGATGCACGGGCCGGAACCCGCTGACGGCTGCCGCTGGCATTGGCCGATACCGCCGGGAACAGGTCGGCGCGCTGGATGCGGTATTGAGCCGCATAGGCGTCGATGTTCAGCGCCGCGACACGCAGGTCGCGGTTATTTTCCAGGGACACCTGGATCAGCTGTTGCAGCGCCGGGTCATGGAAAAACTGCTTCCAGCCTTGCTCGGCAGCGGCTTGCGCCGGTGCCTGGGCCGGCGAATAGGCCGGCCCCTGCGGGTACTGACCTGCGACCGGAGCCTCAGGCTGCTGATAATCAGGTATCAGCGAGCAACCGCTCAGCACGAAGGCGGCGACTGCGATGGAGAGTAGCGACTTGCTCATTGGCCAGCCTCTTTAGGAGTTTCTTTAGTGTCATCCGGGTCGGTGATTTTACGCTGGCCCATGGACGAAACCGTAACGAAGAACAGGGGTACCCAGAAAATCGCGAGTACGGTGGCGGTGATCATACCGCCAATTACCACGGTGCCAATGGCGTGCTGGCTGCCTGAGCCGGCGCCTGTGGAAATTGCCAGAGGCACTACGCCGAGGATGAACGCCAGGGACGTCATGATGATCGGACGCAGACGCATGCGGCAAGCTTCGATGGCTGCGTCGCGCAGACTGGCGCCCTGTTCATGCAATTCCTTGGCGAACTCGACGATCAGAATGGCGTTTTTCGCTGCCAGACCGATGGTCGTCAACAGCCCCACCAGGAAGTACACGTCGTTGGACAGCCCGCGCAGACTGGTCGCCAGCAAGGCACCGATGATCCCCAGCGGCACCACGAGCACCACCGCAATCGGAATCGACCAGCTCTCATAGAGAGCCGCCAGACACAGGAATACCATCAGCAGCGACAGCGCAAACAGTGCCGGCGCCTGCGAACCCGCCAGACGTTCTTCATAGGACAGCCCCGTCCAGGAGATGCCTACGCCTTTCGGCAGTTTCGCGGCAATGGCTTCGACCTCGGCCATGGCTTCACCCGTGGAGTAACCTGGAGCCGGGGCACCGAGGATTTCCACCGCTTCCACACCGTTGTAGCGCGAGAGCTTCGGCGAACCGTAGATCCACTCGCCCTTGGCGAATGCCGAGAACGGAACCATGGTGCCGCTGGCGTTGCGTACGTACCACTTCTTCAAGTCTTCCGGTTTCATGCGCGAATCCGGCTGGCCTTGCACGTACACCTTCTTCACCCGACCACGGTCGATGAAGTCGTTGACGTAGCTACTACCCAAAGCAATCGACAAGGTGTTGTTGATGTCGCTGATGGTAACGCCCAGGGCGCTGGCCTTCTCGTCATCGATTTCGAGCTGGAATTGCGGCTCGTCATTCAGACCGTTCGGACGTACCTGCGACAACACTTTGCTTTGCGCCGCCATGCCGAGGAACTGGTTGCGTGCCTCCATCAGTTTTTCATGACCGATACCGGCGCGGTCCTGCAGGAACACGTCGAAACCGGTGGCGTTACCCAACTCCAGCACTGCCGGCGGGGCGAAGGCGAACACCATCGCGTCGCGGAAGGTAAAGAAGTGCTGCTGGGCGCGAGCCGCCAGCTTGAACACGCTGTTGTCGGCGTTACGCTCATCCCATGGCTTGAGCATGATGAATGCCATACCCGAGCTCTGACCACGGCCGGCGAAGTTGAAACCGGTCACGGTGAACACCGAGGCGACGGTGTCACCTTCACCGCCATCCTTGGTCGGACGCAGCAGGTATTCACGCATTTCATCCACGACTACCTGGGTGCGCTGGGCGCTGGAACCGGCCGGGGTCTGCACTTGAGCGAACAGTACGCCCTGGTCTTCTTCCGGCAGGAAGGAGGAGGGGATGCGCATGAACAACCAGATCATGCCGATCAGAATCAGCGCGTAGGCCAGCAGGTAAGGCACCTTCTGGCGCAGGATATTGCCGACGCCACGCTCGTAGCTTTTGACGCTGCGATCGAAGTTGCGGTTGAACCAGCCGAAGAAGCCTTTTTTCGGAACGCCGTGCTCACCATGGGGAATAGGCTTGAGCATGGTCGCGCAGAGTGCCGGGGTGAAGATCAGCGCGACCAGCACCGACAGGGCCATGGCCGAGACAATGGTGATCGAGAACTGCTTGTAGATCACACCGGTCGAGCCACCGAAGAACGCCATTGGCAGCAGAACCGCCGACAGTACCAAGGCGATACCAACCAGTGCGCCCTGGATCTGGCCCATGGATTTCTTGGTCGCTTCCTTCGGAGACAGTCCCTCCTCAGCCATGACTCGCTCGACGTTTTCCACCACGACGATGGCATCGTCCACCAGCAAACCGATGGCCAGTACCATGCCGAACATGGTCAGGGTGTTGATGCTGAAACCGGCGGCGGCGAGGATGCCGAACGTACCGAGCAATACCACCGGCACGGTCATCGTGGTGATGACGGTGGCGCGGAAGTTCTGCAGGAACAGGAACATCACCAGGAACACCAGCGCGATCGCTTCGACCAGCGTGTGAACCACACCTTTGATCGACTCGGTCACTACGGGGGTCGTGTCGTACGGGAACACCACTTCCATGCCTGGCGGGAAGAACGGCTTGAGGCTGTCGATAGTGGTGCGCAAGGCTTTGGCCGTATCGAGGGCGTTGGCGCCGTTGGCCAGTTTCACTGCCAGACCGGATGCCGGGCTGCCGTTGAACTGGGCACTGATGGCGTAGTTTTCGCCACCCAGGCCAACATCAGCCACGTCTTTGAGGCGAACCTGCGAACCGTCCTTGTTGACCTTGAGCAGGATTTCCTTGAACTGCTCGGCCGTCTGCAGACGGGTCTTGCCGATGATCGTCGCGTTCAACTGCTGGCCCTGTACGGCCGGCAAGCCGCCGAGCTGGCCGGACGAGACCTGGACGTTTTGCGCCGCGATGGCAGTCTTCACGTCGATCGGGGTCAGGTTGAAATTGTTCAGCTTGGCCGGGTCGAGCCAGATGCGCATCGCATACTGGGCACCGAAGACCTGGAAGTCACCGACGCCAGCAGTCCGCGAAATCGGATCCTGCATATTCGACACGATGTAGTTGGACAAGTCGTCCTTGGTCATGCTGCCGTCACGCGAGACCACGCCGATGACCAGCAGGAAGTTTTTCACTGCCTTGGTCACGCGGATACCTTGTTGCTGCACTTCCTGCGGCAACAGCGGAGTGGCGAGGTTCAGCTTGTTCTGAACCTGCACCTGCGCGGTGTCGGAGTTGGTGCCTTGCTCGAAGGTCGCGGTGATGGTCATGCTGCC
Source organism: Pseudomonas sp. Irchel s3a12 (assembly GCF_900187485.1). NCBI lineage: Bacteria > Pseudomonadati > Pseudomonadota > Gammaproteobacteria > Pseudomonadales > Pseudomonadaceae > Pseudomonas > Pseudomonas sp. Irchel s3a12. The sequence continues at coordinate 246,791 of NZ_FYDN01000008.1, read as the reverse complement.
GTCGGAGTTACTTTCCGAGGACACATAACGCAAGTTGTCGATACCGTTGAGCTGCTGCTCGATCACCTGGACCACGGTGTCCTGCACGGTTTGCGCCGAAGCGCCCGGGTAGGTCACGGAGATCGCAATGGCCGGTGGCGCAATGCTTGGGTACTGGTTGATCGGCAATTTCAGGATCGAAAGTGCCCCGACCAGCATGATCACCAGGGCAATTACCCAGGCGAAAATCGGACGGTCGATGAAGAATTTTGACATGGATTACTCCCCTTTGCCGCCGGCGGCTTTGTCAGCTGCCTGAGCGGGGGCCGGGTTCTTGGTGCCGACGTTGGTCGCTTCAGTCGGTTTGACCTCGACGCCCGGTTTGACGAATTGCAGCCCTTCGGTGATCAGGCGATCGCCGGCCTTCAAGCCGTCTTCGATCAGCCATTGGCTGCCGACGGTGCGGCTGGCCTTCAACTGACGCAACTCGACTTTGTTGTCCGGGCCGACGACCAGTGCGGTCGGCGTGCCTTTGAGGTCACGGGTCACGCCTTGCTGCGGGGCGAGGATCGCGGCGCTGTTGACACCGGCCTGCAGCTGCGCGTGGACGAACATGCCTGGCAACAGGGTGTGATCCGGGTTCGGGAACACGGCGCGCAGGGTTACCGAACCGGTGGTCTGGTCGACCGACACTTCGGAGAATTCCAGCTTACCGTCGAGCTTGTATTGGCTGCCGTCTTCCAGAGTCAGCTTGACTGCGGCGGCGTTGTCACCCGCTTTCTGCAGACGACCGCTTTCCAGTTCGCGGCGCAGCTCCAGCAGTTCCACCGAGGACTGGGTGACATCAACGTAGATCGGGTCCAGTTGCTGGATCACGGCCATGGCGTCGGTTTGACCATTGCTCACCAAGGCACCTTCGGTGACCGAAGAGCGGCCGATACGCCCGGAGATCGGCGCGTACACCTTGGTGTAACGCACGTTGATCTGCGCGCTCTGCAGCGACGCTTCCGATTCCATGCGGTTGGCCACGGCGGTGTCGTATTCCTGGCGGCTCACGGCCTGTTCATCGACCAGTTGCTTGTAGCGGTCGGAGATCGACTTGGTCGAACGCAGGCTGGCTTCGGCGCTTTTCAGGGTTGCTTCATAAACCGCCGGATCGATCTGATACAGCTGCTGACCGGCTTTGACATCGCCGCCTTCCTTGAACAGGCGCTTGAGAATGATGCCGTTGACCTGTGGTCGAACTTCCGCGATGCGGTACGCACTGGTGCGCCCCGGCAGTTCGGAGGTGAGGGTAAAGGCTTGTGGTTGCAGGGTGACGACGCCGACCTGAGGCGGTGGAGCGGCCGGTGCCGCTTCTTCCTTTTTACATCCGCTGAGCAGCGATGCCAGGGCGACGGCAGTGACCAGAGCGGTAACAGCTGGCTTGAATTGCATGAAGATCCTCGGGTCAGGCGCGCAAAAAGCGCACAAGAAGTGTGGAAGGGTAAAAAATGGGTATCGGGTGGATAAGTAGCTTGCTAAGGAATATACTTACGTTCATGGTTGTTTGTAAATACCTTGGCGTCGTATCCACCCTGTTACAAAACTCGTCGCAAGGTTTGAAATTGTAGGCCGGGGAGCAGATCCGTGAGAGATCGCCCCCTCTTTATTCAGCGGATATTCAGCCATCCCTGAAACATCCTGTTTGAGGTTTTACTGTCATGGTCCGTCGTACCAAAGAGGAAGCTCAAGAAACCCGTAGCCAGATCCTGGAAGCGGCGGAGAAAGCCTTTTATGAAAGGGGTGTCGCTCGTACGACGCTGGCCGATATCGCGACAATGGCCGGCGTCACACGTGGTGCTATTTACTGGCATTTCAGTAACAAGGCCGATCTGGTCCAGGCCATGCTGGATTCGCTGCGTGAGCCGCTGGATGAATTGGCCAGGGCCAGCGAAAGTGAAGATGAACTCGATCCGTTGGGCTGCATGCGCCAACTGCTGATTCATTTGTTTCATCAAGTTGCGCTGGACCCGAAAACCCGGCGTATCAACGAAATTCTGTTTCATAAGTGCGAGTTCACCGATGAAATGTGCGATTTGCGCCAGCAGCGCCGGGACGTCAGTCTCGATTGCAACGAGCGCATCGCTCTGACGTTGCGTAATGCGGTCAATCGCGGCCAGTTGCCAGAAGATCTCGACACCGCCCGCGCGGCCATCAGTATTCACAGCTATATCGATGGCCTTCTGTATGGATGGCTTCTGGCGCCGGACAGCTTTGAGCTGCATGCCGAGGCCGAGCGTTGGGTCGATACAGGGTTGGATATGCTGCGCCTGAGCCCCAGCCTGCGCAAATGAAACAAAATGCGTAATTGACACCGCTTATGTCAATTGGCCTGCCTTTATATAGCTTCGCAGCGGGGGGAGTTTAAACGTAGCGAGCTACGCATTTTGTAGGGGATTTGTGTCTTCTGTGTGAATGAGTGTAAGCCGCTTGCCCTCACCCTAACCCTCTCCCAGAGGTAGAGGGGACTGACCGAGGTGTTCTTTCGAGTTACGCAGACCTGAAATGTCCGGTTGAACTCACGTCCCGAACATTCCCCGATCGGCCCCCTCTCCCAGAAGGAGAGGGACTGACCGAGGTGTTCTTGCGAGTTACGCCGACCTGAAATATCCGGTTGAGCTCCGATTTCGAACGTTCCCCGATCGGCTCCCTATCCCCTGGGAGAGGGCTGGGGTGAGGGGCTACGTACTCAGACGCGCAATCATTCTCCAGGCGAGCACAAAAAAGCCCCCGACTCTCAAAAGTCGGGGGCTTTGTGTTCCTACTGCTTATAGCGCTGGATAGTCGATGTAACCGACCGGGCCTTTGCCGTAGAACAACTCCGGACGCGCATCATTCAACGGCGCATCCGCCTGCAAACGAGCCGGCAGATCCGGGTTGGCAATGAACGGCACACCAAATGCCACGGCATCAGCCTTGCCGCTGGCCAGCCATTCATTGGCGCTGTCCTTGGTGAATTTTTCGTTGGCAATGTACGGGCCACCGAACGCCTCTTTCAATTGCGGGCCGAGGCTGTCGGCGCCTTCTTTCTCACGGGAGCAGATGAACGCGATGCCGCGCTTGCCCAGTTCACGTGCGACGTAGGTGAAGGTTTCCGCCAGGTTGTCATCGCCCATGTCATGGGAGTCAGCGCGCGGTGCCAAGTGCACACCAACGCGACCAGCGCCCCAGACTTCGATCGCGGCGTCAGTCACTTCCAGCAGCAGGCGCGCACGGTTTTCCAGCGAGCCACCGTAGTTGTCGGTGCGCTGGTTGGTGCTGCTTTGCAGGAACTGGTCGAGCAGGTAACCGTTGGCGCCGTGGATTTCCACGCCGTCGAAACCGGCGGCTTTGGCGTTCTCGGCACCAGTGCGGTAAGCGTCGACGATGTCGGCGATTTCAGCGGTTTCCAGTGCCCGCGGGGTTGGGTAGTCGGCCAGTGGGCGCACCAGGCTGACGTGACCTTTAGGCTGGATCGCGCTTGGTGCCACCGGCGTTTCACCGTTGAGGTACGACTCGTGGGAGATACGGCCCACGTGCCACAGTTGCAGGAAGATCTTGCCGCCAGCGCCGTGAATCGCTTTGGTCACGTTGGCCCAGCCGCGCACTTGATCGTTGGACCAGATTCCCGGGGTGTCCGGGTAGCCAACGCCCATTGGCGTCACCGAAGTGGCCTCACTGAGGATCAGGCCAGCGGACGCGCGCTGTACGTAGTATTCAGCCATCAGCGCGTTCGGTACGCGGCCTTCGTCGGCGCGGCAGCGGGTCAGCGGGGCCATGATGATGCGGTTGGCCAGCTCGACGTCGCCGAGTTTGATCGGATCAAAAATAGTTGCCATGTCTACAACCCTCGTAAGTAAAAGTTAATCAGTTGGTTGCCGGGGCCAGATCGGCATTGCCGTTCTGACGGAAAGTAATCAGGGTCACCAGCAGGGCGAGCACGGCCAGAGCCGCCGCCGCGAGTGGCACGCTGGTCAGGCCATAGCCGTGGGCGATGACGCTGCCGCCGACCCAGGCGCCGAGGGCGTTGCCGACGTTGAAGGCGCCGATGTTCAGGGTCGAAACCAGGTTCGGTGCGGCTTTGCCGAAGGTCACCACGTTGACTTGCAGCGCCGGCACGGCGGCGAAACACGCGGTGGCCCAGAGGAACAGAGTGATTTCAGTCGGGATCAGCGCAACGCTGGTCCAGGTCAGTACGGTGGAGACCACGGCCATGGCGATGAACACGCCGATCAACGTCGCGGCCATGCCCTTGTCGGCGAGTTTGCCGCCGATGATGTTGCCGACGGTCAGGCCCAGGCCGATCAGCATCAGCGTCCAGGTCACGCCACGCGGTGACACGCCGGTGACTTCGCCGAGCAGCGGGGCGACGTAGGTGAACAGGGTGAAGACGGAGGCGGCGAACAGCGCGGTCATGCTCAGCGACAGCCAGATCCCGGCACCTTTGAGGGCGGCGAGTTCGGCGCGCATGTCGAGTTTTTCTTCGTCACGCTTGGCCGGCAGGAAGCGGATCAGGCCGATCAGCGCGATCACGCCGATAACGGTCACCGCCCAGAAGGTCGAGCGCCAGCCGTATTGCTGACCCAGCGCAGTGCCCAGCGGCACACCGAGGACGTTGGCCAGGGTCAGGCCGGTGAACATCAACGCCACCGCCGAAGCACGTTTGTTGGCCGGCACCAGATTGGCCGCCACCACCGAACCGATGCCGAAGAACGCACCGTGGCACAGCGCGGTGATCACCCGGGCGAACATCAGCACGTTGTAATCACTGGCAATGGCGCAGAGCAGGTTGCCGACAATAAAGATGCCCATCAACGCCACCAGCGCCGCTTTACGCGGCAGTCTGGCGGTGGCCATGGCCATGAACGGCGCACCGATGGCCACGCCGAGGGCGTATCCGGTCACCAGCCAACCGGCGCCGGGTATCGACACACCGAGGTCGGCCGCCACATTGGGCAGCAGGCCCATGATGACGAACTCGGTGGTGCCGATGGCGAAGGCGCTCAAGGCGAGAATGAGGAGCGAGAGGGGCATGCGGGTTTCCTTGTCGGCTGGCTGACGTTAAGGGTCAGAGCTCTTTACTGAGGGTGCTGAGGAACGCCTGGATCACGTCCTCGTTACGTTTGAAAAAGTGCCATTGCCCGGCCTTCTGGCTGCTGATCAGGCCGGCGCGCTGCAACGTTGCGAGGTGTGCCGAAACGGTCGATTGCGACAAGCCGCAGCGTTGATCGATCTGCCCGGCGCAGATGCCGTACTCGTGGTTGTGCAACTGTTCCGGAAATTCGTTCTTCGGGTCTTTCAGCCAGTTGAGGATGTCTCGCCGTACTGGGTGCGCCAGGGCTTTTATTATTTCGTCGAGGTCGAGGTTCATGGCAGGGTGCTCACAATGTGTACAACGCTATATCGCGATGTGGCGAAATATAAATCGTTAGATCGCGATACACCAATATGATTTTGATCTGACATCAGCATAAATTGGTATATCGCGTTATAACGATACGTGGGTGTATGGCTTGTGGGTCGCAGTGCTAAGCTGCGCCCATGAACTATCTCGCACATTTACACCTCGGTGGCCAGCGCCCCGGGCAACTGCTCGGCAGTCTGTATGGCGATTTCGTCAAAGGTCGGCTGCAAGGGCAGTTTGCCCCGGAGGTCGAGGCGGCCATTCAACTGCATCGGCGGATTGACGTGTTTACCGATCGCCATCCGTTGGTGGACGTTGCGTTGGGGCGGTTTTCCGATACGAGGCGGCGTTATGCCGGGATCGTCCTCGACGTGTTTTTCGATCATTGCCTGGCCCGGGACTGGACGCTGTATGCCGATCAGCCTCTGGAACACTTCACCGCTGATGTCTATCGAGTGCTGTCCCGAGAACCGCAATTACCCGAACGTCTGGCGAAGATTGCCCCGCACATGGTCGCTAATGACTGGTTGGGCTCGTATCAGGAATTTGAAGTGCTGGAGCAGGTGTTGCGCGGCATCTCACGGCGACTGACCCGGCCGGAAGAGTTGGGGGGGGCGATGGAGGAATTGCGGCGGTTGTATGAGCCGCTCAGTGAAGACTTCCGCTTGTTCTACCCGCAACTCCAGGACTTCGCCCAAAACCCCGAATCACTGAAGATCTAAATGTGGGAGCGAGCCTGCTCGCGAAGGCGGCGTGTCATTCAGCATCTACATTGGCTGAGACACCGCTTTCGCGAGCAGGCTCACTCCTACAGGGGATGTGTGTTTTCAGGCGGCGATCAGTTCGCCTGCACGACGCGGTTCGGCCGGTTTCGCCACCTCACCAAACAACGCCTTCTGCACCGCCTGCTGTGCTTCAAATGCCAACGCCGCACGCTCACGACCCTGACAGGCAAGCGGCTTGAGCAGATGGACTTCGACATCGCCGCAATCATTGCTGAACAGACGCATCAGGTGCGAGAGCAGATCATCATCACCAATGAACGGCGCCAGCGCATCGATCTCGCCATCACGCAGATAACGGATCGCCACCGGTTGCAGCATCACCTCGGAATCAATCGCCGCCGCCAGCAAGCGACCATGAAAGGTACGCAGCGAGCGGCCATCGGTGGTGGTGCCTTCCGGGAACATCAGCAGGGCGTGGTCGGTTTGCAGGTGACGGGTCATCTGCTTGCGGATCAACTGGCTGTCGCCCGAACCGCGACGGATGAACAGGCTGCCAGCCTTCGCCGCCAGCCAACCAGCCACCGGCCAGGTACGCACTTCGGCCTTGGACAGAAACGACAACGGCGTGAGCATGCCGAGCAGCGGAATATCAGTCCACGACACATGATTGCTGACCCACAGCATCGGCTGTTTCGGCAGCTCACCGTGCACGGTCACGCGAAAGGGCAGGGCATTGCTCAGGCGCGCCATGAAGAAGCGCGACCAGCGCTGACGCCGTTCCATCGAATGCGCCAGGCCAATTCGTTCAAATACGCCAAAGACAGTGGCCATGGTCAACCCCAGCGCCACCACCAGCAGCACCCGCGCGATCCGCGCGTACACCCGCAGCCGGCTCATCACACGGCCGCCTTGAAGTGCTTGGCGTAGCGCGGGCAGAGTTCGTCGCGCTTGAGCAGGATAAACACATCGGCGACCTGGAAGTCTTCGTCCCAGCACGGCTCGCCGCAGATCTTCGCGCCCAGGCGCATGTAGGCCTTGAGCAGCGGCGGCATTTCGGCGATCACGTTGGAAGGAATATCCAGCGTCGGCAGCGGATTTTTCGGTTCGGCGCGCAGGTGTTCGGTGCACAGATAGCGTTCACGCAAACGCTGCATGATCGCGTGGGCCTGGATGCCGCCGTCTTGCATAGGAATGCTCGCGCAACCCATCAAGTAGCTGTAACCGCCCTGATTCAACACTTCGGCCAATTCGCCCCACAACACCGCAATGGTGCCGCCGTTGCGATAGGCCGGGTCGACGCAGGTGCGACCGATTTCGAGGATCGGGCCTTGCAGATGCGTCAGGCCGTGCAGGCTGAATTCTTCTTCGCTGTAAAACTTGCCGAGGCTGCTGGCGGCGGTGTGATCGAGCAGACGCGTGGTCGCCACCAAACGGCCGGTGTTCAAGTCACGCACACCGATGTGGCTGCAGTGAACATCATAATCATCCATGTCCAGACCCAGTTCCGCGCCTTTCAGTTTGGCGTTGAACTCGCCGCTGAAGACGTTGAAGCGTAAGGCCTGGGCTTGCTGCAAGGCCTCGGCGCCGATCAGGCGTTCGGCTTGCAGGCGGCGTTCATTGCCGGTGTCGCTGATGCGGGCGATCTGAGTCATGTGAATCTCCGTACGGGCCGTTAACCCGTCGTGGGTTGCAGCCGATCGACTTTCTTTATGCAGCCGTGTTGTGCAAAGTCAGGCTATGTAGCCCCGGTGTCATCGCCATGAACGTTCGGTGATGCTTATATGACAGCCCACAAGGAGCCTCTTATGCCCTGGCCAGATTTGCTGCACTGCCGTGAACGATTGCCCGCCGTTGCTGACCTGGCCGAGGGTTTTGCGACGTTGTTGCAGCAACTGGGCAACGTCACCCCGTTCGAATTGGCGGTCGCGGGCGGGCGGCGGATGGCGACGCCGGGGCTGGCGTTTCTGGTCGGTTACCAGGCGGCATTGCGCATGTTGTGGCCGAGTGCACCGCTGAGCCTCGGTGCGTTGTGTGCGACCGAACAGCGCAGTTTGCGTCCGGCGGACATGCACACGCGGCTTGCCGATTTACGTCTGAGCGGACGCAAGGATTTTGTCACCGCCGGCGATGCGGCGGACTGGTTGCTGATCGCCGCGCGCAGTGAAGAATCCGGTGAAACGCCGCGCCTGAGTCTGGCGGTGGTGTATCCCGGCGAACCCGGCGTGACCGTGGAGAAGCTGCCGGCGCTGCCGTTGATGCCTGACATCAGCCATGGTCGGCTGCAGCTTGATAACGCGTTGTGCGAGTTGTTGGCCGGCGATGGTTGGGACGCTTACGTCAAACCGTTCCGCACCCTGGAGGACGTTTATGTGCTGAGCGCGATGACCGCGTGGCTATATGGCGTCGGCCAGGACAGTGACTGGCCGCAGGCGCTGCAATTGCGCTTGCTGGCGCTGTTGGCCGGGTGTGCGGAGGCGAGTCGGCAACCGCCGAACAATCCGGCCGGGCATGTGTTGTTGGGCGGGTTGTTTGCGCAGTTTGAAGCGCTGGAGGGGGAGGTGAGTCAGGCGTTGTCTGACGGACCGGCAGAATGGGCGCAGATGTGGCAGCGGGATCGGGGGGTGATGCAGTTGGCCTCCGGCGCTCGGGCCAAGCGGTTGGCCAAGGCACTGGTGGTGTCCTGACTGGCCCCATCGCTGGCAAGCCAGCTCCCACAGGTTTCACAGGTGTTCACAAAATTTGTATCCACTCAAGAACCCTGTGGGAGCTGGCTTGCCAGCGATGGCGATTTCATGGAAAAGCAAAATCTCAAATTTGTCATGAGTCCCGACTAATCTCAGCAGGTCCTCCCCAAGAGCCCTCACCATGCGCAAAGGCCTGTCGCTGTTTCTGCTACTGATCAGCTTCACCGTTCACGCCGAACAATGGCCGGGTGAAGAATGGCCAATCGGCACGACGATCACCGATACCGGAGCGCTGGATAATTACGCCTTCCCACCCCGCGACGACACAACCCGCAAAGGCATCCGCACCGATGCCCTGCTGATCATCCACGACGGCCAGATCCTCTACGAACGTTACGCCGGCCCGACCACCGAACAAACCCCGCATCTGACTTGGTCAATCAGCAAAAGTCTGATGGCCACCGTCCTCGGTATGGCGTATGGCGAAGGCCTGTTCAAACTCGAAGCCCCGGTCGTGCAGTTTTACCCGCCGCTGGAACAACACCCGGCCATCAAAATCGCCGATCTGTTGCACTGGGCCTCCGGTATCGACTGGCAGGAAGACTACGAATACGCGCCACTGAAATCCTCGGTGGTGGCGATGCTCTACACCCGGGGCCATCGCGACATGGCCGCGTTCACCGCCGATCACGATGCTTACGCCGAACCGGGGCAGGCCTTCCGTTATTCCAGCGGCGACAGCAACCTGCTCGCGGCGGCGTTGAAAAATATCGTCGGCCCGCAGCGTTATCCTGATTATCCGTGGACGGCGTTGTTCGAACCGTTGGGCATCCGCCACGCCGTTTGGGAGACTGATGCCAACGGCACGTTTGTCGCGTCGTCTTATGCTTACCTGACGGCGAGGGATCTGGCGCGCGTCGGTCTGTTGATGGCCCGTGACGGGCGCTGGAACGATCGGCAATTGCTGCCCAAGGAGTGGGTCGACTTCAATCGGCAGCCCTTCGCCGGCTACAAGGCTCATCAGGACGAAGCGGTGCCCGGCGGTCAATGGTGGCTCAATCGCCCGGCCGATGGCGCCTTGTCACCGTGGCCCGATGCACCGCTCGACACCTTCGCGGCCCTCGGCCACTGGGGCCAGGCGCTTTACGTGATCCCCAGCGAGAAACTGGTGATCGTGCGATATGGCGATGATCGCGACGGCAGCTACCGTCACAACGAGTTGCTTAAGCGTGTGCTGAAGGCGGTGCGCCCATGAAGCGCTTATTCCTGTTAATGCTGGTCCTGTTGCTCGGCTGGATCGTCTACGAGCGCGAAAATCTGTGGGCCTTCCCCGACATCATCAGCGCCTACACCGCCAAGGAATATTGTTCCTGTCGTTATGTGATGAACAATGATGCCGAGTACTGCCGTGGCTATGTAAAACAATGGCTGCCGACCAGCCAATTCACGGATGACAGCGCGAACAAAACCATCACGGTCAGCGGCATGGGCCGCAGCAACCGCGCCCAGTGGCAAAGCGAACGGCAAGGCTGTCGCCTGAATCCCTGAAACACCCGATTGTTTTTTGTGGGAGCGAGCCTGCTCGCGAATGCAATAGCAGGCGCACCTTCTCTGTTGAGGCAGATGACGTCTTCGCGAGCAGGCTCGCTCCCACCGGGTGTGATCTTCAGTTTGCAATAACAGCGTGGGCGGTTAAGGTTCGTGCAGGTTTATCGGCCCTACGAGTGTTCAATGTTCAACCGCTCTCTCTGTGCAACCCTGTCCAGTCTGCTGCTCGCCACCGTCGCGTTGCCGGCGCAGGCCAATTGGTATCTGGACGGCGAGTCGTCGCGGCTGTCTTTTGTCAGCACGAAAAACACCCATATTTCCGAGGTGCAGCGCTTTCTGGTGTTGCACGGCAAGGTCGACCCCAACGGTCGCGCCGAAGTCGAAGTCGAGCTGGATTCGATCAACAGTGGCATCCCGCTGCGTGACGAGCGCATGCGCAAGGAGCTGTTCCAGATCGAGCAATTCCCCGAAGCGACCATCACCACCCAGATCGACCTGCGCCCAATCAACGATCTGGCCCCCGGTGCGCAGCTGGAATTGCGTCTGCCGCTGACCGTCAACCTGCACGGCAAGCAACACGAATACCCCGCTGAGCTGCTGGCGACGCGCCTCGATGACCGGCGTTTTCAAGTGGTCACCCTGGAGCCGCTGGTGATCAACGCCGAGGATTTCGATCTGGTGCCGGGGCTGGAAAGCCTGCGCAAACTCGCCGACCTGTCGGCGATCAGTCTGTCGGTGCCGGTGGGTGCGGTGCTGATTTTCACGGCGCGCTGACATGCGCGGCGCGGTGTTCCCGTGGCGCGATGGCAACCGCTTCGAGCTGTTGATCGATGGCCCGCAATTCTTTCCGCGCATGCTTGAGCAGATTGCTGGCGCGCAGGAGCAGATCGAACTGGAGTTGTATCTGGTCGAGGCCGGCGCCTGTGCCGAAACCATCGTGCAAGCGTTGGTGCTGGCCGCCGAGCGTGGTGTGCGCGTGCGTTGCCTGTTCGATGATTACGGCAGCCTGGCGTTCACCCTCAATCTGCGTCAGCGCCTGACCCATGCCGGGGTTGAACTGCGTTTCTACAATCGGCTGAATTGGCGGCGCTGGGTCGGCAATTTCTATCGTGATCATCGCAAGTTGCTGTTGGTCGATCAGCGTCTGGCAGTGGTCGGCGGCACCGGAGTCACTGATGAGTTCTGGACACCGGGGCACGACACCAGCGAGTGGCACGAAGTGATGGTCGAGATCAGCGGCCCACTGGTGATCGACTGGCAATTGCTGTTTGATCGTCAGTGGATCGCCAACCGCTATCGCCGCGCCTGGCGCCCGGCCGCGCATTTCGGCTTGCCGCGATTACCACGGGTGCCGGACAAGGGCGAGGGCATGGGCCGAGTGGCGTATGCCGACGCCCGCCAGCATCGCGACATTCTGCAGTCGCTGTTCCGTGCGCTGAACAGCGGGCACAAACGCATCTGGATGGCCACGCCGTACTTCCTGCCGACCTGGAAAATCCGCCGCTCCCTGCGCAAGGCTGCGGCGCGCGGTGTCGATGTGCGTTTGCTGTTGACCGGGCCGCGCACTGATCATCCGTCAGTGCGTTACGCCGGGCATCGTTATTACCCGCGACTGCTTAAGGCCGGGGTGCAGATCTTCGAATATCAGCCGTGCTTTCTGCATTTGAAAATGGTGCTGGTGGACGATTGGGTGAGCATCGGTTCGTGCAACTTCGATCACTGGAACCTGCGCTTCAATCTGGAGGCGAATCTGGAGGCGCTGGATCCGTCGTTGACGGCAGCGGTGCAGGCGAGTTTTGTGAAGGACTTCGGGCTGAGTCAGCAGGTGAGCCTGGAGGAATGGAAGCGCCGGCCGTTGTGGCGGCGGGTGAAGCAGCGGGTGTGGGGCTGGGTGGATCGGGTGGTGGTCAACATCCTCGACCGCCGCGGATAACCGCTCACCTGATGATCGTTCCCACGCTCTGCGTGGGAATGCAGCCCGTGACGCTCCGCGTCACTGGACGCGGAGCGTCCCTTGAGGCATTCCCACGCGGAGCGTGGGAACGATCAGCCGAGCAAAAACCGGTTACAGCAATTCAAAGCTCTGCTGCGTCACGTCCTGGGAATCCAGGCCGATCTGCACGTTGAACTTGCCAGGCTCCGCCGCGTATTTGAGCTGGGCGTTGTAGAACTTCAGGTCATCCTCGCAGATGGTGAAGTGCACGACTTTCTGTTCACCGGCCTTGAGCATGATTTTCTGGAAGTTCTTCAGTTCTTTCACCGGACGAATCATCGAGCCGGTGACGTCCTGAATGTACAACTGCACCACGGTTTCGCCGTCACGCTTGCCGGTGTTCTTGACCATGACGCTGGCGTCGAGTTTGCCGGTGGCGTTCAGGGTGGTCGACGACAGCGCCATGTCACTGAGGGCGAATTGGGTGTAGCTCAGGCCATAACCGAACGGGAACAGCGGCCCGGTCGTGTCATCGAAATACTGCGAGGTGTAGTTGCCCGGTTTGCCCGGCGTGAACGGCCGGCCAATGCTCAGGTGGTTGTAGTAAGTCGGGATCTGGCCCACGGAGCGCGGGAAGGTCACCGGCAGTTTGCCCGACGGGTTGTAGTCGCCGAACAGCACGTCGGCGATGGCGTTGCCGCCCTCGGTGCCGCTGAACCAGGTTTCCAGAATCGCGTCAGCAGACTGGTTCTCTTCGAGAATGGTCAGTGGGCGGCCGTTCATCAGCACCAGCACCAGCGGTTTGCCGGTGGCTTTCAGCGCGCGGATCAGCTCACGTTGGTTTTCCGGGATGTTCAGGTCGGTGCGGCTGGAGGATTCATGAGACATGCCACGGGATTCGCCCACAGCCGCAACGATCACGTCAGCGTCCTTGGCGGCTTTTACCGCTTCGTCGATCAGCACGTTGGCCGGGCGCGGGTCATCGACCACTTCCGGCGCATCGAAGTTGAGGAAGTTCAGGTAGTCGAGCACCTTCTTGTCGCTGGTGATGTTGGCGCCACGGGCGTAGATCAGGTTTGACTTGTTGTCGATCACCGAACTCATGCCATCGAACAGCGTGACCGATTGCGCAGGGCGCCCGGCGGCGGCCCAGCTGCCCATCATGTCGATCGGTGCTTTGGCCAATGGGCCGACCAGCATGACTTTTGCGTCTTTCTTCAGCGGCAGGGTTTCGTTCTGGTTCTTCAGCAGCACCAGACTGCGACGCGCCACTTCACGGGCCTCGGCGCGGTGCAGGCGGCTTTCGGCGTAGGTGTCGGCCGGATCATCTTCAGCCTTGCCGATGCGCAGGTACGGGTCTTTGAACAGGCCCATGTCGTACTTGGCCGCGAGCACTTCGCGTACGGCGTTGTCGATGTCTTTCTGTTCGATCTCGCCGGACTTGAGCAGTCCCGGCAGTTCTTTGCCGTACAGGGTGTCGTTCATGCTCATGTCGATACCGGCCTTGATCGCCAGCTTCGCCGCTTCACGACCGTCGCGGGCCACGCCGTGCTTGATCAGTTCGAAAATCGCGCCGTGGTCGCTGACCGCCAGGCCCTTGAAGCCCCAGTCTTTGCGCAGCAGATCATTCATCAGCCAGGTGTTGGCGGTGGCCGGAATGCCGTTGATCGAGTTCAACGCGACCATCACACCGCCAGCGCCGGCATCGATCGCGGCGCGGTACGGTGGCAGGTAGTCCTGGTACATCTTCACCGGGCTCATGTCGACAGTATTGTAGTCGCGACCGCCCTCGACCGCGCCGTACAGGGCGAAGTGCTTGACGCTGGCCATGATGCTGTCGGCCGCGCTCGGGGTGGCCCCCTGATAGGCGCGCACCATGACGCCGGCAATGCGTGAAGTCAGGTAGGTGTCTTCACCGAAGCCTTCGGAGCTGCGGCCCCAGCGCGGGTCGCGGGAGATGTCGACCATCGGCGCGAAGGTGATGTCGAGGCTGTCGGCAGCGGCTTCTTTAGCAGCAACGCGCCCGGACTGACCGATGGCGTCCATGTCCCAGCTCGAAGCGAGGGCCAGTGGAATCGGGAAAATCGTACGGTGACCGTGGATCACGTCGTACGCGAAAAACATCGGAATCTTCAGGCGGCTGCGCATGGCGGCGTCCTGCATCGGACGGTTTTCCGCGCGGGTGATCGAGTTGAACGTGCCGCCGATGTTGCCACCGGCAATCTCCTTGCGGATCAGCTCACGGGGCATTTCCGGGCCGATGCTGATCAGGCGCAACTGGCCGATCTTCTCGTCGAGGGTCATTTGCTTCATCAGGTTGCTGATGAACGCGTCCTTGTTTTCCAGAGGTACCGGGGTCGTGGCGGCCAATACTTGATGACTGGCCAGGCTGACGAACAGACCCAGCAAACACAGCTTCTTCATGAATAGTTTTCTCAAGGGCCCATGCGGCAATGCAACGCCGGCCAGCCAAAATTTAGGGAGCGACTATTGTTGTTCGGGTACAGGCTCAAAGAAACAGAGCCAAAAAACGGCAGCCGACACTTGGCCGCATGATCACGCAGGGCACTTTTTAGCCCATTGCCCCGTCGTAATCCAGCGACGCGGCCGATTATGCCCCAACAGCCCGCTGAGAATGTTTCGCGCTCGGTTTTTATAATGATATGTGCCAAGGAGCATCACTGCGATGAATGTAAGCCCAACCAATCGCTCGCGTTTGCAGGTCGCCACACTGCTGGTGCTGGTCACGCTGTTGACCGCGTGCGGAATCAACAATATCCCGACCCTCGACGAACAGGCCAAAGCTGCGTGGGGCCAGGTGCAGAACCAGTACCAGCGCCGCGCCGACCTGATCCCCAACCTGGTGGAAACGGTGAAGGGTTATGCCAAGCATGAAGAGGAAACCCTCACGGCAGTGATTGAGGCGCGGGCGAAAGCGACCTCGATTCAGGTCGACGCCAGCACCCTCGACAATCCCGAGAAACTTAAGCAATTCCAGCAGGCGCAGGATCAACTGACCGGTGCATTGAGCCGCCTGATGGTGGTGTCCGAGCGCTATCCGGATCTGAAAGCCAACCAGAACTTCCTCGCCCTGCAATCGCAGCTGGAAGGCACGGAAAACCGCATTGCGGTGGCTCGCCGCGATTTCATTCTGGCGGTGCAGAAATACAACACCGAGATCCGCACCTTCCCCGGTCGCCTCTGGCACAGCGTGATGTACAGCGATCTGCCGATCCGCGAAACCTTCGAAGCCACCACGCCCGGCGCGGAAAAGGCCCCGGAAGTGAAATTCTGATTCGAGGTTGTCCATGCGCGTGTTGAAAATGGGTCTGGTGCTGATGCTGTGGCTGTTCGCCGTCAGCGCCCAGGCCGAGTTGACGTTCCCGGCGCTGAGCGGGCGGGTGGTGGACGAAGCGCAGATGCTCGAGCCGTCGGTGCGCACGCAACTGACCCAGCAGTTGCAGGCCCACGAACAGGCGACCGGCGAGCAGTTGGTCGTGGTCACGCTGCCGGATCTGCAAGGTACGACCATCGAGGACTTTGGCGTTCAACTCGGGCGTCACTGGGCAATTGGTCAAAAGGACAAGAACAACGGCGCGCTGCTGATCGTTGCCCGTGACGAGCGCAAACTGCGCATCGAAGTCGGTTATGGCCTGGAGGATCGGCTGACCGATGCGCAGACTTCAGTGATCATCCATCAAGTCATCACGCCCGCGTTCAAGAGCGGCAATTTCAGCAAAGGCATCAGCGACGGCGTGGCGGCGATGCTGGTGGTGCTGGGTGGCAATCCGCTCGATGAACCGTCGACGGTGTATGAATCCACCGGTGATCCGTCCGATGATTTCATCTCGCGGCATCCGGCATTGTTTGTGTTTTTGGTGATGTTGTTCATCCTGACGGTGTTTGTCTGCCAGATGCTCGGTATCCTGCCTGCCGGCCGGGGTGGCTCTGGAGGAGGGGGCGGCTTCGGCGGTGGTGGCGGATTTGGCGGCGGTGGAGGTGGAGGCTTCAGCGGCGGCGGGGGCAGTTTCGGCGGCGGTGGTTCGTCCGGCGGCTGGTGATATCAGAAGAATAATGAGCAGGCACTTTTCAACATGGCACTACTGACCGAACACGAACAACGCAAAGTCGCCGAGGCGATTGCCCGGGTCGAGCGCGACACCGACGCCGAACTGGTGACGGTGCTAGCCGCGCGCGCCGATGACTACGCGTACATCCCGCTGCTGTGGGCGAGCCTCTTGGCACTGGTGGTGCCGGGCGTCGTGCACTATCTGACCGGCTGGCTGACCCTGCGCAGTCTGCTGTTGGTGCAGTGGGGCGCGTTTATCGTGCTGTGTCTGCTGTTTCGTTTGCCGAAAATCACCACTCATTTGATCCCGCGTCGCGTGCGCCACTGGCGCGCCTCGAATCTGGCGCGGCGGCAGTTTCTAGAGCAGAACCTGCACCACACCGTGGGCAGTACCGGCATGCTGATTTTTGTCTGCGAGGCGGAGCGGTATGTGGAGATTCTGGTGGATGAGGGGATTTCCAAGCGGTTGGATAACAAGAGTTGGGATGTGATTGTCGCGGCGTTTACCGAGCAGGTCAGGCAGGGGCGCACGCTGGAGGGATTTGTGACGTGTATCGAGGCGTGTGGGGAATTGCTGAAGGTGCATGTGCCGGTGACGCAGGTGAGGAATGAGTTGCCGAATCGGTTGATTGTGCTGGGGTGAGACAAACCCTCACCCCAGCCCTCTCCCGGAGGGAGAGGGGGCCGACCGAGGTGTCTTGCGCTCGACATCGACCTGAAAAACCGTGTCGATTATGGATTCAAGGCAAATCGTTCAAGTCGGTGTATCTCGTCAATATCCCCCAATCAGTCCCCTCTACCTCTGGGAGAGGGCTAGGGTGAGGGCCGCTTTAACCAACCGTTCGGTAAATAAGAGCGTGTCCCCAACCCCCATCCCCCCTAAAATACCCGCCATTCCCGATTTCGCCCGTCCGAGGCCGCTTTTTCATGTCCGTTACTGCCCCGTCCATCAAGCCTGCGCCCGATCACCACGCCCAGTTCATCGAGCTGCTGCAAACCAGCCTCGAACAGAACGGCTTCATCAAACTGGTGCTGGCCAAATACGTCGGCGAAGAAGTGGATCTGCAGCGAGTCATCATCAAACCGGTGACGGTCAAGGCGCAGCCGAATCTGTCGTTCGTCTATCGCTACAAAACCCGCGACATCACCAAAAACCTGCCATTGGCTGACGGTGTGACGGCGATTGCCGAGTTGTTGCCGGCCTCGTTCAAAAATGCCCATTTACTCGCGGTGACTGATGAAGCCCAGCTCGAATACAGCAAAAAGGGCAAGAGTTCGCTGTTCAAGAGCAAACCTCAGCAATTGCGCGAAGCGCCGTCTGCCGAGCACAACCGCGAGAAAAATCGCTTCCTCGAACTGAGCCGACCGTTCCTCAAGGACCTGGGCGTGACCAACGCGCAGCATGAGCTGATCCCGGCGATGTCACGCAAGTGGAAGCAGATCAACAAGTTCATCGAAGTGTTCAGCCATGCCCTGACCTCGTCGCCGCTGGCCCTGGACAAACCGGTGCGCGTGGCGGATTTCGGTTCGGGCAAGGGTTACCTGACCTTTGCGATTCACGATTACCTGCGCAACACCTTGAAGGCCGAGGGCGAGGTCACCGGCGTCGAGCTGCGTGAAGAAATGGTCAACCTGTGCAACGCCGCGGCAGCGAAGCTCGATCATCCTGGGCTGGTGTTCAAGTGCGGTGATGTGCGCAGCGTGGCGCCGAGCGAGCTGGACGTGATGATCGCCCTGCATGCCTGCGATATCGCCACCGACTACGCGATCCACACCGGCATCCGCTCGGGCGCGTCGATCATCATGTGCTCGCCGTGCTGCCACAAACAGATCCGCCTGCAGATCCAGAGCCCGGCGCTGCTCAAACCGATGCTGCAATACGGTTTGCACTTGGGCCAGCAGGCCGAAATGGTCACCGACAGCCTGCGCGCATTGTTCCTCGAGGCCTGCGGTTACGAGACCAAGGTGTTCGAGTTCATCTCGCTGGAGCACACCAACAAGAACAAGATGATTCTGGCGGTGAAACGCGCCGAGCCGGTGGACCCGGCGCAGTTGTTGGTGAAGATCGAAGAGTTGAAGGCCTTCTACCACATCAGCGAACACTGCCTGGAAACCCTGCTGCGCGCCGACGGCTACCTGACCTGACAAGATCTGAAATACAACCACTGTAGGAGCTGCCGCAGGCTGCGATCTTTTGATCTTAAAAAACAAGATCAAAAGATCGCAGCCTGCGGCAGCTCCTACAAGGGAATGTGTTCAGGCTGTGGCAGGTTGGGCAGGGCGCACGGCGGTTTTGCGCCCGAGCGTGACCGTTGCAATCACACCGCAGGCAAACACCCAGGTAATCGGCTCGACATGTTCGCCAAAGAACAGCGCCGAAAACGCGATGGTGAAGAAGATCTGCAGCAATTGGATCTGACTGACCCGGGCGATCCCGCCCATGGCCAGCCCGGCGTACCACGCGAAAAACCCAAGAAACTGCGAAAACAACGCCACATAACCAAACGCCCACCAGGCCTTCGCCGACACGGCACCGTGATGTTGCAGCGCCAGATACAGCACCGGCCCGATCAACAACGGCGTCGACAGCACCAGCGCCCAGCAGATCACCTGCCAGCCGCCCATCTCCTTGGCCAGTCGACCGCCTTCGGCGTAGCCCAGTCCTCCGACGGCAATCGCGCCGAGCATCAACAGATCACCCGCCTGAATGCTGCCGGCCCCGGTGTATAGCGCATAACCGAGCACCAACGCACTGCCCAACGCTGCGCAGGCCCAGAAGGCTTTTGACGGCCGCTCATGGGACAACCACGCGGCATACAGCGCCACGCACAGCGGTTGCAGTCCGTTGACCAAGGCACCGTGGGACGCCGGCAACGTTTGCATGGCCCACGCCGACAACACCGGAAAACCCAGAATCACCCCGGCGATCACCAGGCTCAGGCCTTTGACTTGCTGCCACGTCGGCCATTTCTCGCGCCGCCACAAAAGCAACAGCGCCGCCGGAATCGCCGCGAACAATGCGCGGCCCAAACCGTTGAGCAGCGGATGCAGTTCCTGCACTACGATGCGGGTGAAGGGCAGGGTGAGGCTGAAGATCACCACGCCGAGCAGGCCGAGGGCCATGCCGGTGTTTTCGCGCGAGGACATGATGGGGGACCGGAATTGAAGGTGGCAGGGAATGACCTTCATAAAGCCATAAACCTTGCAGTTCGGGCTGTTACAGCTAGGCACAGACTTATCCGTACAGTTTGAGATCGCATCGCTGGCAAGCCAGCTCCCACAGTGTCCGAGTTGAACACAACATCGGTGGTCGCCTCAGAACCTGTGGGAGCTGGCTTGCCAGCGATGAGTCAACTCGGTAGTAGCCGGTTGTTACCCGACCTCGCGGATAAGGTCTACCTTGAATACTCCCAAGCATTCCCCCAGAGGAGTCCTCCCCATGGCCGCGAAAAAGATCCTGATGCTGGTCGGCGATTACGTCGAAGATTACGAAGTGATGGTGCCGTTCCAGGCCCTGCAAATGGTTGGTCACACCGTCCACGCCGTGTGCCCGGACAAGGCTGCCGGCAAAACCGTGCGCACCGCGATCCATGACTTCGAAGGCGATCAGACTTACAGCGAAAAGCCCGGTCACCTGTTCGCCCTCAACTTCGACTTTGCCAAGGTCAGCGAGGCCGATTATGACGCGCTGCTGATCCCCGGCGGTCGGGCGCCGGAATACCTGCGTCTGAACGAAAAAGTCCTCGACCTGGTGCGCGCCTTCGACAAGGCCGGCAAACCGATTGCTGCGGTCTGCCACGGCGCGCAATTGCTGGCAGCGGCGGGCGTGCTTGAAGGGCGCGAATGCAGTGCCTATCCGGCCTGCGCGCCGGAAGTGCGACTGGCGGGTGGTACGTACATCGATATCCCGGTGACGGACGGCCACGTTCAAGGCAATCTGGCCACAGCCCCGGCATGGCCGGCGCATCCGAACTGGCTGGCCGGTTTCCTTGGTTTGCTCGGCACCAAAATCACCCTGTAACGAGGATCCGCCGATGTGCGAGCTCTACGTCAAGGCTGACCCTATTCTCTACGAATCACGCTCGCGCTCGTTGCGCATCTGCGGCGTGGTGACGACGTTGCGCCTGGAGAATCAGTTCTGGGACATCCTCAGTGAAATCGCCGAGGTCGACGGCATGACCACCAACCAGCTGATCACCAAGCTGTATGAAGAGGTGATGGATTATCGCGGGGAAGTGGTGAATTTTGCCTCGTTCCTGCGGGTGAGTTGTACGCGCTATCTGAGTCAGCGGCGGGTGGGTGCGCCGGAGTTGTCGGTGGTGCGGGCGGTGGTGAAATAGGCCAGACCGGGTTGACCCCATCGCTGGCAAGCCAGCTCCCACAGGTATTGTGATGCGGCACAGTTATAGGGCACACAACAGACCTCTGTGGGAGCTGGCTTGCCAGCGATAGGGCCGGTACAGGCGACAGATAATCAGGACTGGTCTTTACTCTGAAGCGCGAAATCTCTCAATCGCCAAGGAGAAACGAGCATGTCCGGATGGTACGAAATCAGTAAAAGCAGCAACGGTCAGTTCAGGTTCGTGTTGAAAGCGGCGAATGCCGAAACGATTCTGACCAGCGAGCTGTACACCACTCGCGCTGCGGCCGACGGCGGCATCGCGGCGGTGCAAACCAACAGCCCGCTGGATGAACGCTACGAGAAGAAGTCAACGAAGGACGGCCATCCGTACTTCAATCTGAAAGCAGCCAATCACCAGATCATCGGTAACAGCGAGGCGTATTCATCGGATGCTGCGTGCGATAAAGGCATTGCCAGCGTTAAAACGAACGGGCCGAGCAAAGTGATCAAGGACAAGACTTTGCCGGTTCTCTAAACCCGCTTTCAAATCCACCACCATTCCTGTGGGAGCTGGCTTGCCAGCGATGAGGCCATTTCATTCAGCATCGATGTTGAATGATTCACCGCCATCGCTGGCAAGCCAGCTCCCACAGGTTTTTGCGTTGTCAGTGGATCAGCGCAGGGTTTTCAGGATTGTCTGCAGCTGGGTCTGGCCCGCTTCACTCAGCGGGAAGACCGGCAAGCGCGGATCGCCCACTTCAAGCCCGGTCTGCCGCAACCCTGCCTTGATCGTCGCCGGCAAGCCACCCTTCAAGATGAAATCCAGCAGCGGCAACTGGCGGTAAAACAAATCCCGCGCGCGATCCAGATCACCGGCCATGGCGGCCTCGTACAAGTCCAGATTCAACTGCGGGATCAGGTTCGGCGCCGCTGTGCACCAGCCTTTCGCCCCGGCCGCAAACGCTTCCAGTGCCAGCGGATTGCAGCCGTTGTAGAACGGCACCTGACCTTCGCCGAGCAATTGCAGCTTGTGCATGCGCTGAATATCGCCGGTGCTCTCCTTGACCATGGTCACGTTTTCCACGCCTTTGACGATGCGCAAAATCAGCTCCACCGACATGTCAGTGCCGCTGGTGGCCGGGTTGTTGTAGAGCATGATCGGCACGCCGATGCGCTCGCCAATAGCGCGGTAGTGAGCGAAGATTTCCGCCTCGGTGAGCTTCCAGTACGAAGCCGGCAGCACCATCACCACATCGGCACCGTGGGCTTCGGCGAAACGTGCGCGGCGCACGGCTTTGACGGTGGTCAGGTCAGAGACGCTGACGATGGTTGGCACCCGTTTGGCGACGTGCTTGATGCTGAACTCGGCAACCTGATCCCACTCCGCATCGCTCAGGTAAGCGCCTTCGCCAGTGCTGCCCAACGGCGCGATGGCGTGGACGCCGCTGTCGATCAGGCGATCGATCGATTGCCCGAGCGCTGGCATGTCCAGCCCTTCGCCGTTGGCGCCGAACGGGGTGATGGTGTAGCCGATGATGCCGTGAATAGTGGACATGGGAATCTCTCCGTAACAGGTTTCAGTTCAGGCAATCGGCGTGTTGGCGCAGGTTCTGCCGGGCGTAATAGTTGAAGGCAGCGGCGTGGCGTTTCGGCTTGGCGATCCAGTCATGGGCTTCGCGACCCAGTTCGGGAATGATCGGCTTGATCGTACCGGCCGCCATCGCCAGCAGTTGCAGCTTGGCCGCGCGCTCGATCAGTTGGGCGATGACACAGGCTTCTTCAATCGTCGTACCGGTCGACAGTTGACCGTGGTGCGAAAGCACAATCGCGCGTTTGTCGCCCAGCGCGCCGGCAATCAGCTCACCTTCTTCATTGCCCACCGGCACACCCGGCCAGCCTTCGAGAAACGCGCAGTCGTCGTACAGTGGGCACAGGTCCATGTGGGAAATCTGCAGCGGCACCTCCAGCATCGACAGCGCCGCGACGTGGGTCGGGTGGGTGTGGATGATGCAGTTCACATCCGGCCGGGCGCGGTACACCCAGCTGTGGAAACGATTGGCCGGGTTGGCCATGCCGTGACCTTCGAGGACTTCCAGATCCTCGTTGACCAGCAGCAGATTGCTCGCGGTGATTTCGTCGAAACCCAGCCCCAGTTGCTGCGTGTAATAGGTGCCGGGCTGCGGCCCACGGGCGGTAATTTGTCCGGCCAGACCGGAGTCGTGACCGTTCTCGAAGAGGATCCGGCAGGTCAGGGCCAGCTTTTGCCGGTCCGTCCACGTATTATCCGCCAGGCTTTTTTGCATCTGGGTCAGCGCTTGCTTGACCAGTTGGTCTTTGGGTAGTGCTAATGTCTTGGCCATGTCTGTGTCCTTTGGGTGAGAGCAAATGACACGAAAGAGGCTATATGACACAAAGTGTCATTAGCAAGCACAAATCGTCGCTTCCTCCATGGAATAACTGCTGCGCATGTCTATCCGTTTGAAATTATTGAGAAAAAAACTTGGCGTAACCCTTGAGGCATTGGCCGAAAAATCCGGCATGACCAAGAGTTATCTGTCCAAAGTCGAGCGCGGGCTGAACACGCCGTCGATTGCTGCTGCGTTGAAACTGGCGAAAGCGCTGAATGTGAAAGTCGAGGAATTGTTCTCCGAAGACAACGTCAGCCTCGACAGCTACAGCCTGGTGCGCAGCCATGAGCGCCAGTCACTGGCGGCGAATGACCAGAGTCCCGGGTACGCCGTGTTGGCCCATCAGGTCAGCGAGCGCAGTCTGCTGCCGTTCATCATCTATCCGCCGAGCGAGTTCACTGACAAAACGTTCAAAGAGCATTTGGGCGAAGAGTTTCTGTTCGTCCACGAAGGGCAGGTCGAAGTGGATTTCATGAACGAGAAGGTGCTGCTGGAACGTGGCGATGCGTTGCACTTCAATGCGCAGAAGCCGCACCGGATCCGCTCGGTGGGGGAGGTGCAGGCGCAGTTGCTGGTGGTGGTGCACAGCGCCGAAGATTGAGGCGCCCCCAAAAGCTTCGCGAGCAGGCTCGCTCCCACAGGGGAATGCGATCCAAATGTGGGAGCGAGCCTGCTCGCGAAGGCGTCAGTCAGGCCTGCATCAAACCTCGACGGGCACCGACAACTTCGGATTGCCGAGCGCATGGCTCTTGGCATCAAAAAACCGCAACTCAACCCCGGTCCCCTCAAACACCTGCGCGTAATGCCGCTTCTGATGCTGCACAAACGCCGCACTGCGCGGATAAATCGAGATCGCCACAGTCTTCGGTTTCGCCAACCGCAGCGCCCGAACGATATGCGCATCCTGCTCACCCAAGGCATGACCAAAGATGCACAAACTGCCGCCATGCCCGAGCAACTGCTCATAACAGAACGACAGGTAATCCGAACTGCGAATGGTCTTGAGCTTGTCCGCGCTCGGCCCTTCGGTGACGAACAGCGGCACGTCATCCAGCGTCTTGAGCGTGTTGTTGATCGCAAAACTACCAAGCAACGTGCCTTCGGTTGAAGTCAGCTTGCGCGCCGTGCCGTCCTGATTGCGCACCAGATGCAGACCGCCGTGCAGGTACAACAAGCGCGGTTTGTCGGTGGCAGTTTCGCTCAGATCAAAACTCGCGCTGGCGCCGTTGAACAGATCGTCAATGGCCGCGCTGTTGTGTTGCAGCGCCCAGTAGTTGAGCAGGTCGTAATTGGTGGTGAACACGGTGCGATAGCGCGCCAGTTCTTCGTTCACCGTCGCCAGCGTCGAAGGCTTCACCAGTCGCCACGGAATGTGCACCGCGTGCACTGTGTTGATCAGCGCTTCCTTGATCGCGTAGTAGCGGTTGCGCGGCGCCGCCGAACTGACGGCCAGGGCCTTGTTGACCCGGCTGGTGGTTTTCAGCGCACCGAGCACCTGCTCGAAGCTGCGTGTTTGCAGCGCGTCGAACACTGCCAGTTCCGATGGGCTCAGCGGTTTTTCTTCGACGGTGCGGGCGTTTTCGAACAGCGAGTCGTAGCCGAAGTCGTCCCACACCGCACGGCTGGCGCCATTGCCCACCAGCAAACCGCTGAAATCGGTCGCGGCGCGCACGGTGTTCCAGTCTTCGAGGCTGGCGTCGACATCGAGAAAATCGGTCATTGCGTAGGCGGTCTCAAAACAAAGGGGCTGATGGGCGGCGACTTTATCACGAGCGGGCATTGAGCCAGATCAACATCGGTCGTGACCGATCGGTCGATCCTGTGTGCATCCGCCGGATCGGCGCAGTCGATTCGGCCTCAGTCAGGAGATGCGCGCATGACCAGCACCTTTTTCATTCCGGCGGTAAACATCATGGGCAACGGCTGCCTCGACGAAGCCATGGTCGCCATTCGCAATTACGGTTTTCGCAAAGCGCTGATCGTCACTGACGTGGGGCTGGCCAAGGCTGGCGTGGCCACGATGGTCGCCGAGAAACTGGCGATGCAGGACATCGATTCGGTGATTTTCGACGGCGCCAAACCGAACCCGAGCATTGCCAATGTCGAGTCGGGGCTGGGCCTGCTCAAGGAAAGTCGCTGCGATTTCGTCGTGTCGCTGGGCGGCGGTTCGCCGCACGACTGCGCCAAAGGCATTGCCCTGTGCGCGACCAATGGCGGACAGATCCGTGATTACGAAGGCATCGATCAATCGAGCAAACCGCAACTGCCACTGATCGCGATCAACACCACCGCCGGCACCGCCAGTGAGATGACCCGGTTCTGTATCATCACCGACGAATCGCGCCACGTGAAAATGGCCATCGTCGACCGCAACGTCACGCCGCTGCTGTCGGTCAACGACCCGGCGCTGATGGTCGCCATGCCGAAAAGCCTGACCGCCGCCACCGGCATGGATGCGCTGACTCACGCCATCGAGGCGTATGTTTCGACTGCCGCGAATCCGATCACCGACGCCTGTGCGCTGAAAGCCATGACCCTGATCAGCAACAATCTGCGCTTGGCTGTGCGTGACGGCAGCGACCTTGCCGCGCGGGAAAACATGGCGTACGCGCAGTTCCTCGCCGGCATGGCCTTCAACAATGCCTCGCTCGGTTACGTGCATGCGATGGCGCATCAGTTGGGCGGTTTCTACGACTTGCCTCATGGCGTGTGTAACGCCGTGCTGCTGCCTCATGTGCAGACGTTCAACGCGCTGGTGTGTGCCGAGCGGCTGACCGATGTTGCCCACGCCATGGGTGCAGATATTCGCGGTTTCAGCGCGGAAGAGGGCGCGCAGGCGGCGATCAATGCGATCCGCTGCCTGGCCAGGGATGTCGAAATTCCCGGTGGCTTGCGTGAACTCGGCGCCAAGCTCAGTGATATTCCGCTGCTCGCCACCAATGCGCTGAAAGACGCCTGCGGTTTGACCAATCCTCGGGCGGCGGATCAGCGCCAGATCGAGGAGATTTTTCGCAACGCGTTTTGAGCGGTCATGACGGGGGCAACGGGCTTGACTGCTAGGTTTTGCCCTTGTCTTTGTCCTCAGTGATCACCGTAAATGTTCGAACACGGCCCCAGTCTGACAATTCTCCGTTGATGTTGTGAATGGCGGATATTCGATACCTGCCTTTCGTTAGGGGGGGTGTAGCTTGAGTATGCCATTGCATTTCGCTGTCGACGCTGGCTCTGGCAATCTCCAGGTCGGTGTCCAAATCGATAATGCTAACGATGCCAATGGGCTTGGTGACATTGCCATAAAAGACCGGAACGGCATCTACCTCCGCTTCTTCCTCCGGTCCCATCACTATCGGAATGTTGACGGGGGGCACCAAGAGCGCCTTGTATTTGCGCACTTCACTCCAACCTGACATGACGCCATCCACCTCCTGGCGGGCCTTGATCCTATGCTCTCCCGGAAACTGGGCACCGCTGAAGCTAAACGCCCATCGTCCCTTTGCGCTGACCTGTCCTCCACCCAGCGAATGTGTCTCTTCAACGTTCCAGACCTGCACCAGAGCCCCCGGTATACCGCTGCCGAGAAACAGTGTTGCAACCCCCGTGTTCTTGTCCTCTTCGGGGTAGGTGATGGTCGGGGGCGGGACAGGTTGCGTATTGGGTTTGTCGGGAGTGCTCATTGTGCTTCTCGTTTCAGGCTGAATTTGAAACGAAACACTGGCACGGTGTGTCCCGTTTAGAACCTGTAAGAACTACCAGTTTTTTAGCTTTTTTTACTTGATCGGTAATTTCGTTTTCTTCTAAAAAACTGTCATTTCTGTCAGTTGTCTGCTGTGGCTGCTTCGGATCGAATGCTCTGACAACGGGGGTCGACTCCGATCGCCTTGAGGAGCACACGAACATGCCGAAAGCCAATGCACGTAAAGCACGATTAGCCGGTGAGCTGGATCAGACCTTTGCCCATTCGGGCCTGCAAACACTGCAGTTTCCAGCCGCGCGCAAAACCATCGGGAAAAGTGTCGCAGTGCTGCCTTCGGGACACATCATGGTCAGTACGACCGTCATCGATGCATCGGGAGCCTCGCATTACGGCCTGACGCGACTGCTCGCGGACGGTCATCTCGATACCAGCTTCGGCGAGGGCGGGTACCTTCACGGTCAGTTTGTCAGGGGGCGATTTTCACAAGGCGGGCACCTGGCCGTCGGTGAGAGCGGCGTATTCTGGTTGTGCGCAGTGCTTGCAGATGCAGCAGGCAAGCTTGAGCAAATCATCGCTCGATTCAAACCGGACGGTACGCTCGATCCCGAGTTTGGTGATGGACAGACTGGCTACCGAGTCGTGCCGACGCGTATTCCCGTGCTGAACAATGCCACGGGCGGCCGCTTGATACTGGCGCACTCCACTCCAGCGAAAGCGCTGCCGGACAGATTGCTTTTCGTCACCTCTCAAGGGGGCAGCGGGTTGTTGACGCGTTTTTTTCTGGATGGCAAGGATGACCCGGAGTTTGCAGGCAAAGGCTGGATTCACCTGACGCTTTCCGGTGTGGCGATCACGTTGCACGGGGTTACGCAGTTGGACGATGGGCAGATTCTGGTCCATGGCAAGACTGAAGTGACCAACCAAGGTTTAGTCATGGCTTACGAGCGTTCCGGGCAGGTTGCCACGTCGTTCGGCAAGGACGGTACGCTGCTGCTGGAACTGCAAAATGCGGGTGCACCGCTCGAAAGCTCGGTGAATCGCATCGTTGGGCAATCGGCGCAGCGCCTGTTGTTGATCGGATCGGCCGTCGAGTCGTCCGCCGGGGAAAAGCGTCAGCATGGCTTCATCAGCGGGATCACCCGCGACGGTGAGTTTGATCCAGCATTCAACGGCGGTGCGCCAGTCATTACTGCCGCAACGCGGCCACTGGATCTTAAAAGCTGGAGCGCAGGATTCGCGCTGGATGACTCCCCCGGCTCGCCAATCGTCACGGTCGGACAGACCTCGGACGGCGAACGACGCTTACTCACCGGAGGCTTTTTGGTCGATGGCGCCGTGGATCCTGCATTTGATGTCGAAGGCGCCGCCGGTATCGAGTGGATTGCGCAGGATGCCTGTCTGCAGGAGTCGTCAGTGTTGGTACTGGGGCAGAGAAATGAAGCCGCTCATCTGGTGCGATTGTTGACGGTAGCGGACTGACGGGGAGGGCTGACAAGCCTTCGCTGAAGGGGCTGGCCTCTTCGCGAGCAAGCTCGCTCCCACAGTTGATCGCATTTCCCAGTTGAAATGCATTCCCCTGTGGGAGCGAGCTTGCTCGCGAAGACTGACTTCCAGACGCAGAAAAATCATGGATTCATGACATCAGCTAACAGCCAGTCCGCTCCTCTCAAGCATCCGAATCAACACCACCCCCCCGCGATCACCAACATCGCCCCGCCACCCGCGACGCCGTCAACTGCTTCTCGCTACCAAACGGGAAATGCGCTTTGGTCTACTGATGATTCGGTTGAAAGGGCCGATATAGCAAGGGATAGTGCGCGGCTGAAAAAGTAATCAAGGAGCGGGAATTGACAATGAAGTCTGGCTGGATCGGATGTGCGGCATTGTGCGGGTGGTTGCTGGCGGGGCAGGCATTGGCCGATTGCACGCCGGCGCCAAAGGCGCATGAGATGGATTTTTCCATCTGTAAGGATTGGCCAGCGTATCCAGGGCTGACGCTCACCGCCGCCGCCAACTTCTCGCCCGATCCGGTGTATGGCGAGTCAGAGACTATAGGGCTTTACGATCTGCGTTTGGCCTTGGTGGCGAGTGCAGACTCCAAGCCGTTAGCGAGCTTTTATCAGCCCTCGGCATTCTCTGTGGATGCCATCGCGCTGGACGAACTGAAATTCGATACCGCCCGCTATAAGCTCACGCCGCAATTGCAGGCCTTTGGCGTTCGGGTTCGATTCAAAGGCTCTTCCGTGTGAATCCTTTGGATGAAACCTGGTTGTCGCTCTATGTGAAAGACGGCAACGCATTGCGTCCTGTCATGGATCGGCTGGTGGTTTATGAATATGGCGGAGACTGGGATGGCAATTGTGCGGGAGAGCGCTACGAGACTACGCGAACCGTGGCTCTGGCCAAGACCAGCAGCCATGGCTTTGCCGATCTGATGATCAAAACGATCCGTAGCTCGACCGTTGGCGAGGGCGAGGGCGAGGCGTGTGTATCCAATACCGTCACGCAAAAACCTGTCTTGACGACACTTCGCTATGACGGCAAAAACTACGTAATGCCTGAAGATTTCAAAGGCCTCTAAGACCGATGTCTTTTACTCAAGGAAGAACAATGATCTCGCGTTCCACATTGCTGGGCTCTTTCATCGCAATGGGCCTTTTGACGATGGCCGCTCAAGCCCAGGCCGCCTGCGAAGTGAAGAAGTTCGACGGCCATTCCCTTTCGCGCTGCAAAGCGTGGCCTGCTTTCAATGACCAATCGATTGCGGCGAAATCTTCATTTCTCTCGGATTCGGGCGACGATGAGATGGGGGTATTCGATCTGGAACTGGCGCTCGTCAGTTCGACAAGCGGCAAGAGCCTCGCTACCTATGCAAAGCCGGGTGCCTACAATTCCGATGCCATTAGTTTCGACGATCTGACAATCGATACGGCCCGTTACCGATTGGCTGCTGATGTCCGTGCATTCGGTTTGCGTTCAAAATTCGCCAGTCACGGCTCCAGAGCCAATCCTTACGCAAAAACTGATTTGGCGTTGTATGTGCGCGAAGGCAACAAATTGCGCCCTGTGCTGGAAGGCTTGGTGATTCGCAAGGAGTTCGGCGAAGGAACGGATGAGTGTGGAACCGAGGACACGCAAATCCGCAGAACTATCGATCTCGGCCCGACGAGCCACCATGGTTTCGCCGATCTGATCGTCAGCTCAAGTGGTTCAGTTTACAAATCCTTCCTGTCGGGCAAAGACTGCATCTCGAAAACGATCGAGATGAAGAAAACTCGCGTCACCCTGACCTACGACGGCCAACAATACATCGTCCCCGAAGACCTCAGAGGTTACTGACCCGATGCTCACCGGCCTCAACCACCTGACCCTCGCGGTCAGCGATTTGAATCGCAGCCTCGCCTTCTACCGTGATCCGCTGCGTTCGAGTCAACCGTGCGCCGATTACACCCATTACGCTTTCAGCCTCGATGCAGCCGATTTCTCAACGTTTGTGCATAAGCTACAAGCGGCAAACGTGCAAGAGTGGCGGGATAACCGCAGCGAAGGTGCGTCGTTCTACTTTCTCGATCCCGATGGCCACAAGCTCGAAGCGCATGTCGGCGATCTCGCTTCACGGCTGTCGGCGTGTCGGCAAAAACCGTACGCCGGCATGCGTTTTTACGACGAGTCATGATCAGACTCATTTGTCTGTTATAGACTGGCGGCCACGTGTTCTGGCGCTTGCAGGTTTTCCATGACTCCATCGTTGCTAATGGCCGTGCTGGCCTCGGGTTTCATTTACGGCATTACGCCCGGGCCGGGTGTGCTGGCGGTGTTCGGCATCGGTGCAGCCCACGGGCGGCGGGCCGGGGCGGGGTTTCTTTGCGGGCATCTGCTCGGCGATGTGGTCTGGTGCAGCACCGCGCTGATCGCGATTGTCGGCGCCCGGGAAATCGGCAGCACCGCGTTTGATGTGCTCGGTGTGCTCAGCGGTGTGTACCTGTTCTGGCTCGGCTGGCGCGCGGTGCGCGCCCAGCGTCGCAACGGTGACGAGCCCCAGGGCGCGGCGCGCAATCCGTTCTGGCACGGCATTCTGTTCGGCTTGACCAATCCCAAGGCTTATCCGGTGGCGGTCGCGACCTTCACCGCGCTGTTGTCGAGCCGCGCCGAACTGCTCAACTGGTCGATGCTGCCGGCGTTGATTGCCCTGAGTTTCCTCGGTGGCTTGCTGGCCTACGCTATTCTGATTGGCGTGGTCGGCGCGCAACGGGTACGCACGCTGTATCAGCGTCATGAGTTGCTTATCACCCGATTGTGCGGCGTGATGTTTATCGGTTTTGCCATCAACGCGCTGGTGCATGCACTGCCGGGGCTGATGCCGAACAAGGCTTGAAAATGTGTGCAGGGAGGCGCAATAAAAAGGTCAGGGATGGTTGATCAGTGCTGCATTGTCCGGACACCCACGCTGAACCATGGAAAGCCGAAATTCCGCGCCGTTGGCGAGTTTTATTGATCTGTTGCTGGACGCCGTTTGCGCGGTCGACAAGCAGGGTCGCTTCGTTTTTGTCAGTGCCGCTTGTGAGCGTGTTTTCGGTTATTCGCCTGAAGAGTTGATCGGCCGGCAAATGATCGAGCTGGTGCACCCGGCGGATCGTCAGCGCACTCTGGCTGCCGCCAACGAAATCATGGGTGGCGAACCCAAACTCAACTTTGAAAACCGTTACCTGCGCAAGGACGGCAGCGTCGTGCATATCCTCTGGTCGGCGCGCTGGTCGGAAGTCGATCAGTTGCGCATCGCCGTGGCGCGCGACATCACCGAGCGCAAGCAGGCCGAGTCGCGCCAGGCTGCGCTCTATGCGATATCCGAAGCGGCCCATGCGGCTGAGGATCTGCTGGCGCTGTTCAAGCGTATTCATCTGATCATCGGCGAATGGCTGCCGGCGATGAATTTTTCCGTGGCGCTGTACGACGAGCACTGCGCACAACTGAATTTCCCCTATCACGTCGACGATGACGAATTGCAGCCCGAGCAACCGGGCACCGTCACCGGGCGGCTGTGCACGGAAGTTATCCGTAGCGGCCAGCCGATTCTTCTGACACCGGACAGTGCGGATTCCCCAGCCGATTTCGCCGAGTTGGTGGCGGGGCAGAACGCGCCGTGCTGGCTCGGCGTGCCGTTGAACTCGAAAAACGGCACCATCGGCGCCTTGATCGTCAAAAGCCTGCCCGGCGGCGAGCGC
Source organism: Pseudomonas sp. Irchel s3a12 (assembly GCF_900187485.1). Taxonomy (NCBI): domain Bacteria; kingdom Pseudomonadati; phylum Pseudomonadota; class Gammaproteobacteria; order Pseudomonadales; family Pseudomonadaceae; genus Pseudomonas; species Pseudomonas sp. Irchel s3a12. The sequence continues at coordinate 214,762 of NZ_FYDN01000008.1, read as the reverse complement.
TACACCGAGCAAGACAAGGAATTGCTGCAATACGTTTGCGCTCAGGTCGCCACGGCCATCGAGCGTCAGCAATTGCACGCCCGCCTGCGGCGCATGGCGCAGTACGATCAACTCACGCAGCTGCCCAATCGTGAATTGCTGCGCGATCGCTTGAACGCCGCGTTGGCCGGCGCGCGCGCGCAATCCGGGCACATGGCCTTGTTGTATGTCGACCTGGATCGCTTCAAACAGGTCAACGACACCTTCGGTCACGCGGTCGGCGACATGCTCCTGCAAACCGTGGCCAACCGCCTAAAAGGCTGCGTGCGGGAAACCGACACCGTGGCCAGAATTGGCGGCGATGAATTTATCGTGCTGCTGCACAGCGTGCAGGTTTCGGAAGATGCTGACGGCGTGGCGGAAAAAATCCGACAGGTGCTGGTTCAACCGATGCGTCTCGATGGCCACAACCTGCACATCGAACCAAGCATCGGCGTGGCCCGCTATCCAGAGCACGGCAGTGAGGAACAACAACTGTTTCGCCATGCCGATCAGGCGATGTACGCCGCCAAACGCTTGAACCATCACGCGTTGAATAGTTGATCCGGGGCCGCCGTTCGTCGCAGCGACTGCAATTTTTCTAAACCTTTGCCGGCCAGAAAATTCTCAATCTAGGCGGGCACCTGCTCGCCACGATCATTACCAAGAGGTAGAGAATCATGCCTAATTCAAGAAACTCGAACTCGGGAAACTTCGCCAACGATCGAACGAAGGCCTCTGAAGCAGGTCGCAAAGGTGGGAAAACCACCACAACGACCGTCGACAAAGAGCCAAAACCAGATATGGGCCGCAAGCCCGCTCAGAAATCGAAGTAGTCGGTGAAGGTAGTTTTGATTGAGAGGCGGGGGCGTAAGCTCCCGCTTGAATTTTGCAAGTAAGGAGGGCGCGACCATGAGCCGAATGGCCACCCGTATACGTACCGTGAGTTTTGCATCGCTGTTGGGTCTGTGTGCCAGCAGTGCTTTTGCCCAGTCGCCCGCCGATTTCATCAACGATGCCTCGGCCAAAGGCATGGCCGACATCGAGGCCAGTCGTCTGGCCCACAGCAAGGCCGAATCGAAAGAGGTCAAGGACTACACCATCGTCGTCATCAACGACCGTACGACGGCCAATCAGCACTTGGCGAAAATCGCCAAGAAGCTCGACCTGCCCGTCGCGCCCCGTGAAGAACTGGCCGACAAGGCCAAGGAAATGATGCCGCAAGTGACCGACGGCGCCTCCTTCGATCAGGCCTACGCCGCCAGTCAGGTCAAAGCCACTGAAGAGGCCATCGAGCAGATTCAGCAGCAAGCGCAGACCACCGACGTGCCGGAGATCAAAGCCTTCGCCGACGAGACACTGCCGAAATTGCAAAGCCATCTGGAAATGGCCCGCCAGTTACAGGCCAGCCGCTAACGACAAAAGATCGCAGCCTTCGGCAGCTCCTACACGGTCCCTGTAGGAGCTGCCGAAGGCTGCGATCTTTTGATTTTAAACCCTCAGCACTCATTCAAATCCTGCTTCGACTTACTCTTCTCACCCAGCCCCTCAAGGTTAAACACCTCACCCTCGCCCAACGAGCGGTAGTGCCTGCGCAACGCCTCCAACTGTTTCAGATCCAGCGCCTCCAACCCAAGCATCGCGTTCTGCGCCTCTTTGGTCACCAACAGCAACTCATCGATCTTCAAATGCAGAATGTCGGTATCGCGGTTCTGCGTGTTCTGGATCAGGAACACCATCAGGAAGGTGATGATGGTGGTTGAGGTGTTGATGATCAGTTGCCAAGTGTCGTTGTAGTCAAAGATCGGCCCGCTCAGTCCCCACAGCCCGATCAGGATCAATGCGCCCATGAAGGTCTTGGGACTACCGGCCACCATCGCGAGCTTCTGGGAGATTTTTGCGAATTTCATAGCCGTGTTCCTTATTGGGAAGAGTCTTGAAATTCAGACATTGGCGGCTGGTGGAAAATTCTAATTACAAATCCACCCACGTCACCGGACGTTGGTAGGAGAGGCAGGCGCGCTGGATCGCGGTATCGTGACGAACCGCTGGAATGTCCCGAACAGGAGAACGCAATGAGTTGGTTCGCCAAACAATACGTCGCTTTCGAAGATGAACGCACCCGCCCGGCCCGCGATCTGCTGGCGGCGATTCCCGCGGCTGAAGCGCGAACAGTGGTCGATATCGGTTGCGGTCCCGGCAACTCGACGGAGCTGCTGGTACAGCGTTATCCCGGGGCGAAAGTCAGCGGGCTGGACAGCTCGGCGGACATGATCGATGCCGCACGCAAGCGCTTGCCAGAGTTGCAGTTCGAGGTGGCCGAGATTGATAAGTGGGCCGATGCAGGCCCGTTCGATGTGATCTTCGCCAACGCCGTGTTGCAGTGGGTGCCGGATCACGCGACGTTGCTGCCGGCGTTGGCCAGCAAGTTGTCGGTCGGTGGCAGTCTGGCGATCCAGATGCCGGATAACCTTAATGAACCCTCACACCGCTTGATGCGTGAAGTCGCCGCGGATGGTCCGTGGGCGAGCAAGCTCAGCGGTGCAGCGGGGCAACGTACCGACATGGCGAGTGCCAGCGATTATTTCTCGATGCTGCGGCCGCACTGTGCGCGGGTCGATGTGTGGCGCACCACCTATCACCATCAGCTGTCTGGCGGGGCAGCGGGGGTGGTGGAGTGGTTCAAGGGGAGCGGGTTGATTCCGTTTTTGAATCCGCTGACCGAGGCGGAAAAGGCGCAGTACCTGGAGCAGTATCTGGCGGAGGTTGAGAAGGCTTATCCGGCATTGGCGGATGGCTCGGTGTTGTTGCCATTTCCACGGTTATTCATTGTCGCGACTCGCTGAAATGAGCCGGACGTGTTGTTCGGCTGGAGATTTCGGGTGCGTTTTCGGACGGGCCCCCTCATCGGAACGCCGCCCGCCCAGCCCTCTCCCGAGGGAGAGGGAGCCGACCGGTGTTGTATTCGAAACCGGAGTTCGGCTCGATATTTCAGGTCGGCGTAACCCTAGAGAACAACTCGGTCAGTCCCCTCTCCCTCTGGGAGAGGGTTAGGGTGAGGGCTTATCAAGCTGCAAACCCGCTCAACGCTGCACCGCCACCAACATCATCATCGGCCGCTCCCGCTCTTCCGCCAGCGCCGGTTGCGCCGCCACTTCAGCTTCGCTCGGCCCCCATTCATTGACATGACGAATCGAAAACCCTGCGTCGATCAACGAATTGAGCAATGTCCCCACCGTACGATGCTGCTTGATCACACCCTCAGCCAACCAATTGGTCACCCGCTCACCCTCCAACTGATAGCTGTCCAGCGGCCAACGTTTGTTGCCTTCGCTATCTACCAGCCAACCCGGATTACGCGGCGCCATAAAGATTGGATGCTCAATGGAAAACACAAAGTGCGAACCCGGTTTCAGCGCCGCGTACAGGTGCGCAAACAGCCCCGGCAGATCCTTGATGTAGTGCAGCGCCAGTGAGCTGTAGGCCAAATCAAAACTACAGGCGGACAGATCGAGCTGTTCCAGATCGGCGCGCTCATAACGAATGTTCGCCGCCGTCGTGGTCTCCCGCGCCCGCTCCAGCATCTTTTCCGAGACATCAAGGCCCAAGACACTGGCCGCGCCATGCTCAATGGCCCAGCGACTGAACCAGCCATAACCGCAGCCCAGATCCACCACGTTCAAGCCGTGCATGGATGGCAACAGCGCCTTGAGCGCCGGCCACTCCGGCGCCGCGTCGAGGCCGCCGATGGAGCGGTTCATCTGGCTGTAGCCTTGAAAGAATTCGGGATCGTCGTAAATGTTTTGCGTCATGGTGAAGGCTCTTTTGAGTTCGGTCGTCAGCGGCAAAGTGGCCGCGATTGGAATCCCTCGAAGGTGATGGCGCGTATTCGTCGATGGCCGCGCAGGGGGAGGGTGGTGGCTGATGGGGAAATGCTAGTCGGTCGAGAAGAAGGTGAGAATCGGTGGAGTGTTATGGATCTGTAATGTCGGAAAATTCTGCAAGATTTTTGGCTGCGTAAACGCATTCGGTGGTCAGTGTTTATAAGTGTTCGGTGTTACGTCCTGAAGCCTACAAATCCTTGCGCCGTTGCCTACCGCTACGCCAGAATCCGCCGGCTTGTGCGCTTGGGAGGCGGTCGGTAACTTGGTTCGCGTCACTGATTTCCAGTGATCGGGTTTAGCAGCCCGGCTAGGACTGACCAACGGTTGCACATGTATCTTCCAGTCAGGCATTGCCTGCACTTGATGGTGGCTGTGCGCATGGCACCCTCGGGTGCGCCGGGTTTTGGACTTCCTACCGGTCTGCTAACTTGCGTACAGCTGCCACCCTTTCGTATAGCAGCGGGATGGTTGCGGTTACCATAAAAGGAAGATTCCATGTTCAAGGTAACGCCCAATCCGCCGGAAACCGATCCGGCATCCCCCTACGAATCACCTAATTCAAAGAAATTCCACGAAGCCGCCGAACGCGCCCTCGACCACTACCTCACCCCCACGGCCAGAATTATGGGTTCCACCCACGAACCCGAACCGATGTACCTCGCCAACCCGAAATACGACATCGAATCCCTGTTGGCCAACGCCAGCGAAACCCTCGGCTCGGCCACCACCATGCTCAACAACTTCGCCGCGCTGCTCGACACCTCGCACCGCAAGACTGCACTCGGCATCGCGCAGGTTGTCATGTTGGGCGAATTGGCGGTGAATCAGGCCCTGGATAAGGTTGTGCCGGCTGAGTTGCCGCGTAGAGTCGATATCTGACAGACATAAATAAACCGGCCGTTAGGCCGGTTTCCAAAGTTCAGGATTTAACCCTGCTGCAACACCTTCAACGCTGCCGAAGCCAGAAACCCGGAACGGCTTTTCTCTTCCGGGTGATGCAACACATACTCATCAATGCGGTTGAGCAGGTGGCCCGGCAGGGTGATGTTGAGCTTCTGGGCTTTGCCCAAATACTTGAGCACATCGATATCCACCACGGCCCATGCACAACCGGCGTATTTCGGGTTGGCCACGTGCAGGCTCAATTTGCTGGCCGCTGGAATGGGGGCGTCGTCGTCCGCGAGAATCTCGAAATGACCTTCGATGGCTTCGCGAGCCATGGCGACGGCATCGTCCAGATCCTCTCCTGCGGAAAAGCATCCAGGAATGTCCGGGACTTCTACACCCCAGGCGTGATGGTCATCGCCAATTGAAATCGCAATCGGGTAGAGCATATTTGTTGTCCTCCATGGCGCAACTGACTCAGAGAGTCAAAGCAGCGCCTGCTGCAAAATACTGATGGCCGTTTTCTTCAGCAGATCCTTTTTCGGATGTGGCACGGTGACCAGTCCTGGTTTGGTCGGATGCTTGAAGTGGTGGTGACTTCCTTTGATCCGTACCAGATACCAACCGTCTGCGACGAGTTGGCCGATTAAAAAACGGCTATTCACAACACCTCCCTGTGGTGTGCTTGGTGGGTACTATACCCATTGAATTAATATGATCAACACTATAACCACCGGTCGGTCGTCTTCCGCTGACGGGCGGGGTTGCTTACCGCAGTCTAGGTAAGGCAGACGCGATGGTGAGGTGGGTGTGTTACCGGGTTTTGCTCATGTTCATGTGGCGATCTTTCGCTGCAAAATAATGGAACACATCTTTTTCTGACGTCACTCTCGGGCTGCTAACGTTGAACTCTAATGGGCGAAGGTCATGGACACTCAACGAGCCTGTTGAAAGGAAATCACCTCTCGATAAAGCCAGCGTAGTAATGCATGGAATTTGGCCATGTGATCGTCAGAAGGGAGTGAAACGGATGTCGACTCTAAAATTCAGCAATAGAGATGCAAAGGGCGATTTAAGTCAGCGGGAGTTGATTCAATGGTCAGAGAATTCGGTTTACATTCAAGTACGATCGGACAGCGATACCTTTCCTAAAACCTATCGCAAGGATCGCATCATCGAAGTATTGCTTGGGGCTGAGCTGCTCTTAAACGAGGCCGCTCCTCCTTCTCCGAGGCTTCAGCACGATCGAAAGCGACCGGCGCTCGTTGCTTCAGAAGCCGCTTCGCAAACGCCTCATCCGAAAATGTCACCGGGTAGGATCAATCAAATTCTTTTCACTGGGTTCGCAGCTGCACAACGGGCTGAGCTTGAGCAAAAAGCAGTGGAATATGGGTTGAAGGTCATGAGTACGGCAGGCAAGACGCTGACGTTTCTTTGTTATGGCGAAAATGCGGGGCCAACCAAAGTTTCCAAGGCACTTGAGGCTGGGGCTTTTATCATCAACTCAGAGCAATTCTTGAATCTGATCACAACGGGAGAAATCCCCTGAAGTCATCACTTCGCTCAGCCTGCGCATTGAAACTGCGCCAACCACCGAATGCTTGTTACATGCAGCCAGCATCACCTCATTTTGCTTCTTGGTAGATTCGGTCAGCACTTCACAGTAAACGCGCTTTTTTTCGTGCGATTTCGCATTACGGATGAAGTCTGCGAATGGGCTTGCGTACTCCTGTTTGAATCCGATTGTCATGGGATTGCTCCGCCATTGATCCCAGCCATGGGCATCATTTCGTGCCTCGCATACTTCTCAAGGATTGTCGTTAGAGAGAACAAAAGCGTACAGGTGGAGGGTGCATCTTCAACCTGCAGTGTGTTTCTGAATGGTTCGGCGCTGCCCAAATGACCAACCTCAAATCTCAGACACAAAAAAACCGGCCCTGTAGGCCGGTTTTTGCTGTTCCTGCATCCCCCGTCAAAAACACACAACGTGAGACAAAAAATGAGTGGAGCGGGTAGAGGGAATCGAACTCTTAATGGACACGGAGGTAGGAATATCGTGGAGGTGTGTAGGCGCTCTGACGGCAATCCCCCTGGAATCGTTGGTCAAAAGGTTATGATGTTTTAACGCTGTCTTGACTCACATTGTGACTATTGAAGCGCAGACCTTCCATTGGCCCCTCATGATCCTCCAAGCTCAATAAGGGGGGCGCTCTCCAGCTCTCTATCTGGTAGCCGATAGCCCGCTGGCAATACTCATGAAATTTTCAAACCCAGCAACGCCTGTCTCTGGACTCAAGAGAAGCCAGTTAGGGTCGAAGGCCATGTTGATATAATCACCTGTTTCCCGTGCTCGATGTTTTGTTCCAGCGAATCTATGCGGATCTTAATGGTCGGCGCAGGGAGAGGTTGGATTAGGGCGAGCTTGGGGCCCGGTTAAAGGCTCTATCCACTTCGGCAGCAATGGATTGGTCTCAACCAGTGCGCTTCGTCTGCAGTGGCCGGTGGGACGGAGCCTGGGCTCCAGAGAGGAATTCGAGGTAGTGAGAACGAGCGGATACCCTTGAGGTGCCTAAGCGGGCATCCATTTGTGCTTGTAGGTTTCCGTGGTTTTACAATCACGGCCTATAAGTTAAAACAAGCAATTTTCAATCTTAAATTTTAACTCCGACTACTCCTCTTGCCGCGCTTACCCATTTAACAAATTAGGCTTCGCCGGTAATATGTCTAAGTTGAATTTTTGAAACCCTATAAAAAAAGGCTTTGCAATCATGCAAATTTCCCAGTTCTCACCTTGCGCATATGCGACCGAACGATAGTTCATTGGAGGAAAAGGTTTGCAGTACTTTGCTAAATCATGAACGGCATCCGCTATTTTTTTCTCTGTCAACATGTTATCAAGCGCTGCACTAGATAGCCTTAATGGAATTCCATGTTGTTCGCCTAAACTTATGAGGAGGTTTGTAACTTTTATCCTCCGATACATTTCCATTATTTCCTCATTGTGGGGGAGGTTGGAAATGAGTCCCACATCCCGATGGTAGCGTTCTCCATTACTCCAAGGCAGCCCAAGGCGGATAACGGGTTTCCAACCGCCTAATATCTTTGCCAAAACCTTTTCATAGGCAACAAGATTTCTGCGAAGATACTCACCGATATAATGCGAAGATCTGAAATCTCTTCTCCTAGCAAAATATCCCTGTTGTTCCGGAAGATTAAAAGAAAGCCGCCACAATATTTCCAGTTCATCATGCCCATGACCCCATACTGAAAGTTTATACTCATTTTTCAGTAAGGGCGCCTTACCTGTTATTGCGACAATTGTCGCATGTGCTGTGGTTTCGACGCTTTCTTCAGAAAGTTCACCTTTCTCAAGATCGGCAGCCAATAACTCGCACTGAAATTCCTGAATAAAAAAACGTTGCTGCGAGTCGGCAACATACTCATGGTCTTTAAACCAATGATCTAATATTTGACCAATAGAATCATTTGTGAGTTGGTTAAGCGTTAAGGCACGCCTATTCTGCGCGCGTAAAATTGGCGGGATTGTGCTCAGGTCATCCATTTCCTGATTTTCGCTGATTTTTTTTATCGCTTGAGAAAGTTTTCCGCCAGCGAACTTCTCTTTTCTAGTCACCAAAGATAAAGGCAGTTCAGCATGCGTTGCAGTAGGATTCAGAGATGACAATTTTTCAAGTAGTTTTTTGTAGTATGGATCATCTTTTATCTGCGGGTTTTCACCTGTACTTGAACTACTCATTACCCTTCTTAAAAGCCTGGCCACTCCAAAATCGTTAACTAACTCCGGTATATACAAGTATAGGTTGCTCAATGCAATCTCACCTGCAACCCCGTTCAGCTCGGTGCACGCCGTAACAAGCCTTGCCCATACTGCATTCTTATCGAACTGAGGTAGTTGTTGGCAGATCAATTGTTTGTGGTGTTCAACTCCAGCAGCTTCATTGGAGTCCAATGTTTCTCCAAGCAGTTTTAAGGACTTAACAAAACTATGAAATCTCCCATCGATAATTGACTCGGAGTCATAGCTCTGTACAGCTAGCTCCATCACGAAGTACGCTTTCCTAATTTTATCGTTGCTAAAATTTTTTGCATCAATTTTTTGACGCCATACTGCTTGAGTTAATGAAGAGCGAGCGAAGTTAATTACTTCTAGTGCACCCTTCATCGTACTTAGGCTCGAAGAGTCGAATACAATCTGTATCTCATCTAATTTCTTGTTGAAAAGTGAACTGTTGAAGTCAAGCCAAGCTGATCCAATCGCCTCTTTGAACTCTACGGAGCCTGTTGTCAGTGTCCGCTTCATCTGCATCCGAATTGTGGCTTCGAGACCGGTTTCGGGGCAGAGAGAAAAAATGACGAGATCATCCGTATTGTGCCCAAGTAGTCGTCCTTGAAACTGCAGCCTTACGATATCAAACCCTCTAGGCACTCCAGGGCAAGAAAGCCCGAGGCACATTGCTAGCAATCTAGAAGCTTGAACTCTTCGCTCAAATGCACCTCCACGGTCGCCAGTGGAAGCGGGGCTTGCAACTTGTTTTTGGGTAGGCATTTTCTTGGCTATCGTTCCATCATGTTAGGCACATTAGCGATTATGCGATTTCGCCACCTCTGAGTGGTGGTTAGGATATTCGTTTTTTTCCATGGCCGCGTGTATCAGTCGCAGTTGATTTCCAGCACGTAATCGACTTCGGGCTTTTGACGGTTTTCAGTCCATCATGATCATGGAGGGGGTTGGTCAAATCCAATGCAATCGGTGATTGGAACGCATATACAGAACCGACCCATAGCGGCCTGTCGTGTGCAAGACCTTCAGTGAGCACTGTGGCCATGAACCTAGCTTGTGGGCTGTTGGTGTCAGAGCCGTCCATAACGCTCCAGTACTTTCATCAGCACAGCGTTGGCGTGGATGAAATTGTCTAGCTGACCACGAATTTGGTAAGCCCACTTTGAACCGTGGAAAAGGTTGTTTCTAAGCCGCCAGATGATTATCAGGATGCATAACATGCTGTCGCGGGGATCGTCACTTTTACCTTTGATGACGCGGCCTACCAACTCGGGATAATCCGATCCTCGAAGGTTGAGGTAATCATAGTGATGAGTTGTTTCGCCGTTCAGGGAGTAACGGCTCCTGAAGTAGGCCAGTGCTTCTTCATACACCTCAGAGTGAATGCTGTTTTCAGCGACCCAGCCATTGACCCGCTTTGAGATGGTTCGAGCCTGGGCAAAGTTGTCCATGACCTGCGCCTCGAAAAGGCTCCAGAGAAAAGAGAAGTCGAAAATGGCCCGACGATCTTGGTCAGGCAGATCTCTAAATCCCGGTGCATTCGCATACAGCCACTGTTCACTTTCGCTTTTTTCAACATCATCCATGGTTCAATTTCCTGTCGTGTACGGGCCGTGGATTCGAACTTGAACACTTAAGGCAGACGTTGTGAGCATATCACCCCCTTGTCCTGATCTGAGCGCGGGAGTGGTAGGATCGTTTTCTGCATTAGCTGCTATAACGATGCCGCGATCAGCTACGCTGGCAGATGCCTCACACGGGGTTTACCGCCGCCGTGGGAGGCACATATGACGTACATACCTGGTGAATTACATGGCCAAGCAGCTTTCCCCCGCAGGAGTCATGGCGCTCAAAGAAGCCCTGTGCTCGGTGTACTGGTATAAATCTGAGCTGCGCGGTTTTCTACAGCTTTGTCTCTCCACTCCAGCCATCCTCTCCCGTTTTAACTGGGAAAACTACAAACGCCAAATTGCCTCGGACGTTGTCGATTTTTTGTGTGCGAATCCCGACGCCCATCTTGGTGACTTGACAAAAATTTGTTACGAAATTTGCAAACTGACTGACTTTTCACACCTCCAGCGCTTGGAAGACGGTGCCCAGAAGGTGGTGAAAGCCAAAAGTGCCGTCAACCAGCTCAAATCTTTAGTTGAGCCGCACCAAGACGTCAAAAAAGAGCAAGATGAAATCAGGCGCAGGCAGGAAGAAGCCGCGAAGAGGCTTCGCGAAAACGCTGCCGTACGGCAGAAGCTCCAAGCGATCAACACCCGTTATCTGGCTCTGATTGGCTTTGATAGTGCACAGGCCCGAGGCTTCGAACTAGAGCGCGTCATGTATGAGCTGTTCGAACTTTTCGACCTTGACCCTAAAGCTTCGTTTAAGAATCTCGGTGAGCAGATCGACGGGGCCTTTTCCTTGGAGGGAACCGAGTACCTGTTCGAAGCCAAGTGGCAAAAGGAACCAGTCAACAAGGCTGACCTTGCCATCTTTACCGATAAGGTGAGAACCAAACTGGAAAACACCTTGGGGATCTTCCTCTCGATCAACGGCTTTTCTTCAGAAGGCGTTGCCGCACACCAGGCCGGAGGAGCCTCGATATTGCTGGTTGATGGAGGTGACTTGATGGCCGTCTTGGAAGAGCGGATCGACTTCGTGAGCTTGCTGCTCCGAAAAAAAAGACATGCTGCGCAGACCGGGCAAATTTACCTTAGCTACTACCAGATGGTTGCCACTGGGGCTGGTTAACCAGACTCTGGTTACGAGTTTACCACGCGCGCAAAATTCAACCCAAGGTCTCAGAACCTATGTAAAGCGCGAATACAGACGAGGCTGGCTTTCTCCATCACTCGAGTCAATTAAGGAATTGGTGATGCTGAGCAAGGCTGTGAAATTTCTTCGAAACTCTCTGCTTGAAGACTTCGGCTACCCGGCTAACCTGATCAGCCTCTTGCGCGAAGATGGTGGGTTACCTACTCACCTGCCTACTGAAACTGGCCGAGCCTCGTGGCTTGGTTGGCAGCTGGGGTGACTTTGCAACAGGATGTATGTTTCTTCTTTCAGGGTTTTCTATATTCACAACACAATATGAGCCGTGATCGTCCATTAAATCGGGAGCGTGGATGTTTTGAGCGATTGGACAAAGAGATACGGAGGGGGGGAGAGTGGATTAGCTGGGGGGGGCTGGAGAGCCCGAATTTGCTGGAGATCTGGGAGGAGGGCTGGAGCGGGTAGAGGGAATCGAACCCTCAACTAAAGCTTGGGAAGCTTTCGTTTTGCCACTAAACTATACCCGCATTGCACATGTTTCTTTGCTCACAAAACGGGGTGTCCTATAAGAACCCTCGTCGGAAGCTTGGGAAGCTACTGTTCTACCATTAGACTATACCCGCTCAGAGCGGCTGACTTTGTACCAGACTCGGCCACGGATTTGAAGTTTTTCTTTTACTCATGAACGCTTTGAATCACTGAAATCGGTCAATCGCGGGCGAGCACTGCGGTGCGTAAAGCAAAATCCCAGCCCCACAGCCTCGCTCGCAACGACACCCTTTCAAATAGCCAATGCATGTTGATCCTGAACAAACGAGTAACGCGTTCGGTTGGTCTGCTGTGCCGGTTTCAGAAAGCCGAGCAAGGCGTTCTGGCTATCGCGGCACGCGGCCTTGTGTTCCATGTCGAGGAAGTGCCCGGTGGCTTGCAGCGTGGTGAACGTGCTCTGGGCCACATGATTGCCAAACAGGCGCGCGTCTTCGGCAGCGGTGTATTCGTCCCATTCGCCGTTTAGAAACAGCACTGGTACGTTGATCTTTTTCGCTGCGTTCAGATAGCACTGCCGATCGCTGTGCAGCACGTCGCTGATGTGGAAGTGCATCTGCCCGTATTCGTGCTCGGCGAGGCTGCTGACGTGGCGATAGTTGAAGCGTTTGAACAACGACGGCAGGTGTTTGCCGATGGTGTTGTTGACCAGATGGCCGACGCGGTCGCCGTCGCGCTGGCCGAGGTAGTCGACGCCGCGTTCGAGGTAATCGAGCATGTGCGCGTTGATCACTGGCGAGAACGAGCTGATCACCGCCCGTTCAATGCGCCGTGGCTGCTGGGCGAGAGCGACCAGGGTCGCGGCGCCGCCCCAGGAGAACGACAGCACGTGTTCGGCGGCGAAGTGGTCAATCAGCTCGAGCAGAATCTGCCCTTCGACGTCCTTGGTCAGATGTTTCTCGTGGCGGTTGTGGGCTTTTGACCGGCCCGCGTAGGGCTGGTCGTAGCAAACCACGTTGAATTGCGGGTGCAGGTTTTTCACAGTCTGTGCAAACGACGCAGTCGTGGCCATCGAGCCGTTGACCAGGATGATGGTCTTTTCTGCGGCGTCTGCGCGATAGAACTCCGTGTAAACCCGATACTGACCCTGTATATCCAGCACAGCGATTTCTGGCCTCATGTCATAAGACTCCTGGCAAGCAAGCGGGTATGCGCGCAAATAGAGATTGCACGAGCTTTGTGACAGGTAGGCATACGCCTGGAATTTGCTTGGCCCATGTCGATCCATGACTGCGGTCGACGGGTGTTGTTATTGGCGGGCAGTCTGCCGGCTGAGGCGGAGCCTTGAAGGCTCTCTACCGGCAAAAAGTTTCTTGGATGTATGTTGTGACTCATCGGTCACAATCTGGCCGACGTCCTGATTCAAGCAGGGGAGTAGGGATCGCGCAAGTGCCGTTGGTAAATTGTTCGACAACTTCTGCTGAGCGGTCGCGAGCTTAGAACAAATGGATCTCTTCGGTGCGCAAAGCGCGGTACTCGCCCGGTTTTAGCGCGTTATCGAGGTGCAGAAGCCCCATGGATTCGCGGTGCAGGCGCAGGACTTTGTTGTTGAAGAAACCAAACATGCGCTTCACCTGATGATAGCGGCCCTCGACGATGCTCAGCCGCGCCGAGCGTGGGCCGAGCAGCTCTAGGTGCGCCGGCTGCGTGGTCAGGTCTTCGAAGGCGAAGTAGATCCCCTCGGCAAAGGTGCTCGCATATTGCGCGCCAATCTCCTGCTCGGTCTCGACGTAGTAGACCTTTGGCAGTTTGGTCTGCGGCTGGGTCAAGCGGCGCGACCACGCGCCGTCGTTGGTGATCAGCATCAGGCCGGTGGTGTTGAAGTCCAGGCGTCCGGCGATGTGCAGGTCGTCCTTGTCCGGCTCATCGATCAGGTCGAGCACGGTGGGATGTTGCGGATCGCGGGTGGCGCTGACGCAGCCCGGCGGTTTGTGCAGCATGAAATAGCGTGCCGGTTTGCCGCTTTGCAGGACTTCGTCATCGACTTCGACACGGCTGAATTCCAGCACTTCGCTGTGCGGATCGCTGACGACTTTTCCGTCAACCCGCACGCGCTTTTCCACCAGCAACAGACGAACCTGCTGACGGTTGTAGCGGGGCAGGTTGCTGAGGAAACGGTCGACACGCATGTTCAGAGTTCGATCAATGAAGGGCCGCGCATCTTACGGGATCGGCCGCTTGGCCGCTTGCAGTTGCGCCTCGACCTGCGCGCAACGCGGGCACAGGCAGGATTGGTTGCGCAGTTCTGGCGGCAGCGCTTCAAGCACGGCCGGGTCGATGCTGACGCCATAGCACCAGCATTCGCGGTCGGCGGTGCGCGGGTCGGCCAAGCTGCAGTCGTTGCGGGCGCCGCAGGCCGGGCAATGATCGGGTTTAACGTCGGAATCAGGCATAAGTCGAGTGAGGCATTTCCACGCAGGTGCGGTTGCGGCCGGTTTGTTTGGCTCGGTACATCGCATGATCGGCCCGCGACAGCAGGCTGTGCAAGGTGTCATCGCGTTGCAGGGTGGTGGCGCCGATGCTCACCGTCAGATTGAGGCTGTGGCCGTCGTAGGCATATTCGTGTTGTTCGACGTGTTGGCGGATCTTTTCGGCAATTTTCTGACCGGTATCGCCGTCGGTGTCCTTCAGTAAAACGATAAATTCCTCACCACCCCAGCGGCAAACAATGTCGACTTGGCGCAGGCAACTTTGCAGGTCGCGGGCAAAACCGATCAGCACCTGATCGCCGGCCATGTGCCCGTAGGTGTCGTTCAACACTTTGAAGTGATCGAGGTCGAGCAGCAGCGCGGTTAACGGTTTGGTCTCGCGTCGGGCTTCGTGCAGGGCCTGTGCGGCGAGAATGTCGAAGCCACGGCGATTGGGCAGTTCGGTGAGGCTGTCGAGTATGGCCTGCGCCTGGATTTTGCTTTGGTAGCGCTTGATCACGCGGTTGAGCAGCGCCAGCACAATCAGCGTCACCAGCAGGCAGATCAGTAGATTCAGATACAGCGACTGACGGATTTCACTCAGGGCGCCGTCTTCGCGTTTATCGACAAACAGGTACCAGTTCAGCTCAGGAATAAACCGCACGTTGAGGAAGTGCCCCTGACCGTGGGCGGAGTATTCGTAGCTGCCGCTGTGCGGTTTCGGCAACTGGCTGACCAGGCTTTTCATGCTCTCGAGTTCACTCAGGCTCTGGCCGATGTGTGCGTCTTCAGGTCCGCCTTCGGCGCCGGTCAGGACCAACCGGCCAAAGGTGTCGACGAAGTACACGCTGCGTTGATAGCGCTGTTGATACTTGTCGATCAGCTTGATCACCGCGTCCACGGTCAGACCGACCCCGGCCGCGCCGATGAAGCGGTTGTGATAGTCGTAAACCTTGTAGTTGATGAAGAAGGTCAGGTTGTCCTTGTTGGCCAGATCCGGGTCGACGTTGATCTCGTACGGATCCTTCATGTCACGCACGCGGAAGTACCAGGCATCGCGCGGTTCATCGACCTTGACCTGCTTGAGCACGCCTTTGGCGTGGTAGTAGGTGTGGGTGCTGTTGGAGACGAAGAACGCGGTGTAGGCGCCGTAATGGGTCATGACCTCGTCGAGGTAGCGGGTCATCTGCTCGGGGTTTTGTTCGCCGTTGACCACCCAGTCGCGCATGAAGGTGTCGCGGGACATCATCGAGGAAATCAGGATCGGCCGGACCAGGTCTTTCTGGATTTCCGAGTAGACCGTGTCGGACGTCAGCGGCAGCTCGGTGTTGACGATGTTGTCGCGGATCGACTCGCGGGAGGCGTAGTAGCTGAGCAACGACGTGGCGAGGAACCCGGCGCCGAGCAGGGCGATCAGCGTCAGGACCAGCGAGCGTTGCGAGTACAGGGGAGAACGAAGCGGCATGGCGGTTCCGTTGGCAGTGGCCCGATGGCATGCATTCTAGTGGGATGGCCGGGAAAAGACTGCGGGATTTATGCCTGAAATGGCGGGGGATATGACGTAGAGGGTGTGTCAGAAGGATAGCTCCCTCACCCCAGCCCTCTCCCGGAGGGAGAGGGAGCTAGATTGTGGTGATTTCAAAAATTGTGTTCGGCTCGGTATCACTGAATGACAACCACCTGACAAACACCCCGGTCAGTCCCCTCTCCCTCCGGGAGAGGGCTAGGGCTAGGGTGAGGGTTGGTTTCTGGATCAGTTCCGAGTCTCAAGATACGCCCGCCAGCCCCCCAAATGGCTGATGTCCAGCGCACCCTCCAGTCCATACGGCTCACAAATAAACCCGCTCTCCCAACGTCCATCCGCCAGTTGCACCTTGCCCAGTCCCAGCGGTGCCGGAATCCCGGTGAGGAACGAGCCCAATTCACTGCTCGGCAACTCCCACACTTCCACCGCAATCGTCACGCCGCCATCCTTTACCCGCACCATTCCCGGCCGCAATGGTGGGCCGCCGGCCAACGCATACAGTTGATAATCAGGTGAGCTCAACGTCGTCTCCAGCAAGCGCCCACCCCGCTGGGTCAGTTGCCAGTTCAACGCCAACCCTTGCAGATGCGCGCCACACACCACAATGCGTGCGCGATCATGGCGAGCTGCGTTCGCCGGTGTCGGCAGGTCGGAATCCAGCTGACGCTGCAGCGCATCGGCCACGCTCAACAGGTATTGATCGGTGAACGCCCGGCCAAACAGCGTCACGCCCCACGGCAAACCGTTGGCCATGAACGCGCTCGGCACGGCGACGGCGGCGTAGTCGAGCAGGTTCATGAAGTTGGTGTAGTAACCCAGTTCGGAGTTGCGCAGCACCGGTTCGGCGTGCAGTTCGGCCAGCGTCACCGCACGACCGATGGTCGGGCTCAGCACGCAGTCGAGGCCTTCGAGGGCCTGATCGCACAGGGCTTTCAGGGCTTGCAGCCGATACTGCGCACGGAAGGTCTGCACGCCGCTCACCGCCGGGGCTTTCGCCAGCACGGCTCGAATCACCGGTAACACCGCTTCGGGATTCTGCTCCATCAACTCACCCGCCACGCTATAGCGCTCGGCAACCCACGGCCCTTCGTAAAGCAGGCGCGCGGCTTCAAGGAAGGGCGACAGGTCCAGTTCGACCGCTTCGCCACCCAAAGCCTTGAGCCGGTCGATGGCATCGCCGAACAACAGCGGCCCTTCGACGCAACCGAAAAACTCAAGATCCTGCGCGCGCGGCACACCGAAACGAAATGCGCGTGGTGCTCCAAACGCCGAGCCGTCATTCCACGATGGATTGCGACGGCTGTACTCATCACGCGGATCTAGTTTGGCGGTCAGCGCCAGCAACTGACTGGCCTCACGCGCTGTGGCGGTGAACGTGGTCACGCAATCCAGCGTGCGACAAGCCGGCAGCACGCCGGCCGTGGAGATCAGCCCTTTGCTCGCCTTCAACCCGACCAGATTGTTCAGCGCCGCGGGCACCCGACCGGAGCCTGCGGTATCGGTGCCCAAGGCAAAACTCGCCACGCCCAATGCCACCGCCAGCGACGAACCGGCGCTGGAACCGCCGGACGGATATTCCGTCAGCACACTGTTCGGGCATGCGCCATAAGGCGAGCGGCTGCCGTTGAGGCCCGTGGCAAATTGATCGAGATTGGTCTTGCCCAGCGGAATCGCTCCCAAGGCGATCAACTGCTCGACGATGGTCGCCGAGCGTTCCGGCACATAAGCGAAGTCCGGACACGCGGCGGTGGTCGCAATCCCCGCCAGATCAATGTTGTCCTTGATTGCAAACGGCACGCCGTACAGCGGCAGGTTGTCGAGGTCACGACCGTCGAGGGCGGCGAGATACGGCTCCAGTTCGGCGGCGCTGAGCAGATGAATGAACAAGTGATAATCCGGGTTCAGCGCGGCGGCTTTCTCGCGCAATTTCAGCAGCAGTTGGCGCGGTGTGGTGTCGCCATTGCGATAGGCCTGGCGCAGAACATCGAGTTGCAAATTCATGAGTAGATCCTTATCCAATTGGCTTCAGTCGAGTGCCAGCACCACGATCCGTTGTCCGGCGCGCACCGCCGAACCGGGTTGCACGCGAATCTCGCGCACCACCCCGGCCAGCGGCGCGAGTACCGGGATCTCCATCTTCATCGACTCGAGAATCACCAGCACATCGCCCGCCGCGACACGGCTGCCGGCCTCGACCTGCACCTGCCAGAGATTGCCAGCGATGTGGCTGTCGACGCTTTGTTCACCGTCGGCCAGTGGCGCATCCTCGGTCGATTCCGGCACGGCTTCTTCGCTGTCGAAATGCGCCTGACCGCTGGCGATCCAGCGTTCGCGTTCGGCGTTGAAGGCGCCCTGTTGCTGGGCACGAAAGGCACTGATGCCTTCGGCTTCGCGATTGAGAAAAGCCTGATAATCGGCAAGGTTGAGCTGGCTGTGTTCGATGTTGAGATCGAAACGCCCCAGCGGAAAATCGCGGCGGATGCGCAGCAGTTCTTCGGCGCTGACCGGGTAGAAACGAATCTGATCGAAGAAGCGCAGCAGCCATGGTTTGCCATCGAACGCGGCGACTTCGCGGTAGCGATTCCACATCTGCAAGGTGCGCCCGACAAACTGATAACCGCCGGGGCCTTCCATTCCGTACACGCACATGTAGGCGCCGCCGATGCCCACCGAATTTTCGGCGGTCCAGGTGCGCGCCGGGTTGTATTTGGTCGTGACCAGGCGATGGCGCGGATCCAGCGGCGTGGCGACTGGCGCTCCGAGGTAAACGTCGCCAAGGCCCATCACCAGATAGCTCGCATCGAACACCGTGCGCTGTACTTCGTCGAGATTCGGCAGGTCGTTGATGCGGCGGATGAACTCCAGATTGCTCGGGCACCACGGCGCGTCCTTACGCACGGTGGTCATGTATTTCTCGATGGCCAACTGGCAAGCCGGGTCGTCCCACGACAGCGGTAAATGCACAATACGTGACGGCACTTGCAGGTCGTTGGCGGCGCACACCGCGTCCCATTCACCGGCGACGATGCCGAGCAGATCGGCCAGCGGCAGTTGCTCGGGCTGGTAGTGGATTTGCAGCGAGCGAATGCCGGGGGTGAGATCGATCACGCCGTGCAGGGATTTGAGTTCCAGCGCTTGCATGAGGGCGTGGGCGCGGAAACGCAGAACAAGATTGAGTTCAGGCTCGCCGATTTCCAACAACAAATGCGTATCCCCGGAAACCCGCGCAACAAGCCGCACATCCCCCTGACCCAACTCCAATACCACAGGTGACACAAGATCCTGTGGGAGCTGGCTTGCCAGCGATGAAGTTAATGCGGTGTCTGGCCGGGCCCCATCGCTGGCAAGCCAGCTCCCACAGTTATCCCATTGACAGGCGAGATCGCGAGCGGTTTTTAGATTGACAGGAATGAACTGGATTCTATCGCCCGCCTTGAGCTGCCCCAGTTGCCACAGATCCGCCTCGATCACCGTCACCGGGCAGACAAACCCGCCAAGGCTTGGGCCATCCGGGCCGAGGATCACCGGCATATCCCCGGTGAAATCCACCGCGCCAATGGCATACGGATTGTCGTGAATGTTCGACGGATGCAATCCGGCCTCGCCACCGTCGGCCCGCACCCATTCCGGTTTCGGCCCGATCAGACGAACACCGGTGCGGCTGGAGTTGAAATGCACTTCCCATTGGGTTTCAAAGAACGTGCCGATATAGTTTTCCGTGAAGTATTCCGGTGCGCCGTGCGGGCCGTAAATCACCCGAATCTGCCGCACCGCCGGCAACGCGGTGATGTGCTGCTCGGCCAGTTGCTCACCAGCACTGCGATCCTTCAGCGCAGCGATATTCAACACGTCCCCGGCACGCAACGCCCGACCACCATGCCCACCAAACTGGCCAAGGGTGAAGGTGCTTTTACTGCCCAGATAATCCGGCACCTGCAAGCCACCGCGCAGGCACAGATAACTGCGTGCCCCGGCGCCACTGATGCTGCCCAGATGCAACGTTGCGCCCGCCGGGATCAGCAGGGCGGTGTTCATCGGTACGCTTTCGCCCTCGAGCGTCACGCCGATCGGCGCGCCGGTCACTGCGATAACCGCTTCACAATTGAAGCGCAACAGCGGCCCGCTCATGGTGATTTCCAGCGCCGCTGCCCCGTCAGCATTGCCGAGCAAGCGGTTGCCCAGACGCAATGCACGGCTGTCCATCGGCCCCGATGGCGGCACACCGACCGCCCAGTAACCGAGGCGACCGGGATAGTCCTGCACGCTGGTTTGCGTGCCGGCGCTGAGCACTTCGAAGGTGTTGGCGCGATAGACCAGATTCTCCAGACAACGGGTCCACGGCTCGCCGCTGGCGAATGGAGTGTCGCGGAGAATCTGCCGCAGATAATCACGGTTGGTTTCCACGCCGTACAACAAACTATCGCCCAATGCTTGATGCAACTCGGCACGCGCCTGTTCGCGGCTCGGCGCCCAGGTGATGACTTTGGCGATCATTGGATCGAAGTACGGCGGAATCTCGCAGCCAGCCTCGACCCAGGTATCGATGCGCAGTTGAATGCCGTTGGCCGGCGGAAACTCCACCGCCGTCAGCAAGCCCGGGCTTGGCTGGAAATCGCGGCCCGGATCCTCCGCATACAGCCGCGCCTGAATCGCATGGCCGTCAGGTTTCAACTGGCGATACAACTCGCTCAGCGGCGGCAGCTCACCCGCCGCCAGCTCAACCATCCAGCGCACCAGATCGACGCCCCAGACTTGTTCAGTGACGCCGTGTTCCACCTGCAACCGTGTGTTCACTTCAAGAAAGTAGAAGCGCTGCGCCTCGCTGTCGAAGACGAATTCCACCGTGCCGGCGCTGCGATAGTTCACCGCTTTCGCCAGCTTGATCGCCGCTGCGCACAACTCTTCGGCCATGCCGTGCGGCAGGTTCGGCGCCGGGGTTTCTTCGAGGACTTTCTGATTGCGCCGCTGCACCGAGCAGTCGCGCACGCCGAGGGCGATGACCTCACCGCGACCGTCACCGAACACCTGAACTTCCAGATGGCGGGCGCGCTGAATGTACTTCTCGATGAACACGCCAGCGTCGCTAAAGTTGTTCTGGCCGAGACGTTTTACCGCTTCGAAGGATTCGCTCAATTCGCTGGCGCTGCGGCACACGCGCATGCCGATGCCGCCACCGCCGGCGGTGCTTTTCAGCATCACCGGGTAGCCGACCTGTTCGCCGGCAATCAGCGCGGCGTCGAGGCTGTCGAGCAGTTCGGTGCCTTCGAGCATGGGCACGCCGTGCTGTTTGGCCAGCGCACGGGCGGTGTGCTTGAGGCCGAATACGCGCAGTTGTTCCGGCGTCGGGCCGATGAAAGCGATGTTGTGCGCTGCGCAGGCTTCGGCGAACGCGGCGTTCTCCGAGAGAAACCCGTAACCGGGATGGATCGCCGTGGCGCCGCTTTGCTTGGCGATGGCGAGAATTTTGTCGACCGCCAGATACGTGCCGGCAGCGGCGCCTTCACCGAGGCTGTGCGCTTCATCGGCGTGCAGAATGTGCAGGCTGGCGGCGTCGGCTTCGGAATACACGGCCACGCCTTTGACCTGCAGTGAAGCAAGGGTGCGCAGGATGCGGCAGGCGATGGCGCCACGGTTGGCGATGAGGATTTTTTCGAACATGGCATAACCCCTGAAGGGGAAGCGGGCCGTCCCGCCGTTTTTCGACAGACATCCGGGTCGTCCCGGATGAAAAAAACACTTCAGATCACCACCGAGCCCCTGTAGGAGTGAGCCCGCTCGCGATAGCGTCGGATCAGTCAAAACTCATGTACCTGACACACCGCGATCGCGAGCAGGCTCACTCCTACAATGGGATTTGTGGTGGTTTCACTTTTTAAGGCACTGGCCGGAACGGGCCTGGCACAGGGCGAATAGCCAACGGCGCAAACGGCTGATTTTCAGTTCCATACCAGCAGCTCCGCAGGTGTCGGGTTATAGGCGTTGCACGGGTTGTTCAACTGCGGGCAGTTGGAAATCAGCACGATCACATCCATCTCCGCGCGCAAATCGACGTACTTGCCCGGCGCCGAAATCCCGTCCTCGAAGGTCAGCCCGCCATCCGCCGTCACCGGCACATTCATGAAGAAATTGATGTTCGGCCCGATGTCGCTTTTGCCCAGTCGCCCATCATGGACACAAGCGCGCAGGTAGTTGTCGCGGCAGCTGTGCATGTAGCGTTTTTCCAGGGCGTAGCGCACGGTGTTGCTCTCTTGTGCACAGGCACCGCCGAGGGTGTCGTGGCGTCCGCAAGTGTCGGCGACGATGGTCAGCATCGCGTGGCCGAGGTTGGAATACAGCACGCTGCCGGTGCTCAGGTAGACGCTGTTCTGCCGACGCAAGGTGCGCTGCACGTCGTAGCGTTCCTTGGGATTGGCGAGGCTGTAGAACAACGTATCGATGGCCTGATTACCTTCTAGATCGAGGATGCGCAGGGTCTGGCCGGCCTTGACCTCCATCAGCCAGGGTTCACCGGCCGGGATCGTGGCGCGGTACACCGCTGTGTCGGGTTGGTTTTGCGAAGTGGCGATAGCAACTGACATGGCAGCGATCCTCAGGCGAACAAACGGTCGGTGTTGATAAAGCCGCGCTCATTTTCCGGGCGCGAGGTGCGGCAGTGTTCGGCGACGCTGGCGTCGGCGTTCATCCAGCTCAGCTTTAGCGGTTTCGGTGCGTATTCGGGCGCCGGATCCATCGGGTGCTGCAGCGCAGTGAGCACCACCAGCGTGTCCATCGGGGCGTACAGTTCGATGTAATCGCCAGCCTTGGAATTGCCTTCGACGAAGTGGAAACGCCCGGCCTCGTCGACGTTGACGCGACTGAACAGATTGAGCGTCATCAACAGGTCGGAGAGGCCCAGGCCCCACTTGCCGAGTTCCACCAGCAGGTTGTCGGTACCGTTGCGGAAGAAGCCGTTGCGCAGTTCCTGATAGCGGCCCTGACCGTACTTCTGCGCGACTTCTTCGGCGCAGAGCACGCCGCCGAGGCTGTCGCTCCAGCCGCAGGTGTCGGCGGTGATTGCAGCCAGCACGCGGCCCATGTCCGAGTACAGGCAATGGCCACTGGTGAGCTTGGCGGTGTGTTGGCATTTGAGGCTGTCGGGCAGGTTCAGCCGCTCGGTTTTTTCATTGGCGTTGAGCAAGGTCAGGCTGACGTTGGCGCCGCCGCGCAGATCGGTCAGGCGCAGCAATTGGCCGCGCTTCAACACGAAGGAACGGTGGCCGCCGCCGGGGAGCATTTCTTCGGCAAACGGTGGAAACAGTTGAGTCGAATCGGTCATCGGCTTATTCATTGAAGAAGTCCTCTCAAGCGGTGCGAAGGGCGCCTGCCAGTGGCAACGGCAGGGCGTCGACGGCGGCGCGTTGGGCGCGGCGGTCGCTGTTCAAAGGGATGTCGTAGGTGATGCGCGCGCCATAGGCGCCGGGGGCGTGCGGGTCGAGGCGAACCTTGTCGAACACCAGCAGACGCGTGCCGAGGCTGAAGCCTTCGGACAGGTCATGGGTGACCATGAACACCGTCAGTTTGGTTTCGCGCCACAGTTCCAGCAGCAAGGCGTGCATGTCTTTGCGGATGCCCGGATCGAGCGCGCCGAACGGTTCGTCGAGCAGCAACACGCGCGGTTTCATGATCAGTGCCTGGGCAATCGCCAGCCGTTGCTGCATGCCGCCGGACAGCTGCGCCGGGTACTTGTCCAGTGCATGGCCGAGGCCAACTTTATTCAGCAATGCTGCCGCTTGTTCGCGAGCTTCACGTTTGGCGCTGCCGAACAGCCGACCGAGCAATGGCGCACGCGGCAGTTCGAGGCCGAGGGCGACGTTGTCGAGCACGCTCAAATGCGGGAACACCGAGTAGCGCTGGAACACCACGCCACGGCTGGCATCCGGTTCGCTGGCCAGCGGCTGACCGTCGAGCAGGATCTCGCCGCGACTCGCCGTTTCCTGGCCGAGCAGCAGACGCAGGAAGGTCGATTTGCCGCAACCGGACGCGCCGACCAAGGTGCAGAACTCGCCCTCGTTGACGCTTAGGTTCAGGCCTTCCAGCACCACCTGATCGGCGTATTGCTGCCAGACGTTTTTCACGGTGATGAAGCTCATTTGGCCGCCCCCTCATACCAAGGGAATGCGCGACGGGTCAGGTATTTCAGGCCCCAATCCATCAGCCAGGCGAGGAGGGTGATCCACACCACATACGGCAGAATCACGTCCATCGCCAGATAACGCCGGACCAGAAAAATCCGGTAGCCGAGGCCGTCGGTGGAGGCGATCGCTTCGGCGGCAATCAGGAACAGCCATGCCGAACCGAGCATCAGCCGCAACGAGATCAACAAACGCGGCAACAGTTGCGGCAGCACTACGCGCAGCATCAACGTCCAGGTCGAGGCACCGAGGGTCTGCGCTTTGATCAGCAGTTCGACGGGGATTTCCCGCGCACGCTGTTCAAGGTCGCGAGCGAGCGCCGGGGTGATGCCGATCACGATCAGCATGACCTTCGACAACTCGCCCAGACCGAACACGATGAACAGAATCGGCAGGATCGCCAGCGGCGGCACCATCGATAGCACTGTCAGCAGCGGCGACAACGGCGCGCCGAACAACGGCAGCGTGCCGGCGGCGATGCCCAGGCACAGCCCGGCCAATGCAGCGATGCCGAGGCCGATGGCCAGGCGCCGCAGACTCGACGCGGTGTCCTGCCACAACAGGTAGTCACCGGTGCGGCTGTCGGCATTGAAGGCCAGGCGTTTTACCGCGTCGCTCATCTGCACGGCGCTGGGCAGCAGTTTGTCGTTGGGGTTTTCCGCCAGGCGCTCGGCCGAGCCCATGAAATAGGCGAACAGCAGCAGAGCGAACGGCAGGATCACCAACAACAGGCGACTGGGGCGATCCGGGTGGCGATTGATCAGGCGCATGGCCAAATCCTCCGTGGCTTACAGCTTGGCGTCGGCGGCCATCTGCACGTAGGTCGGATCGAAACGCAGCTTGAGGTTGCCGGTATCGCCACTGGTCACGCCGTTGGCGAAGGCCATGCCGACCGCGCTGGTGTCTTTCGCGCCTTCACCGAGCAAGCCGTGCAGGAAGGAGAATTCGGCGACCTTGCGCATGGTTTCCGGCAGTTGCTTGCTGGTGGCGAAACTCAGCGCTTCGCTTGGCGTGGCGAACAGTCTGGTGGTGTCGAGTTGCGCCTGGAATCCGGCCAGATCCGTGCCCGAGGCCTTGGCCATGTGCTCCAGCGCAGCTTTGCTCGCGGCGTTCTTGGCGTTCATCAGCTCGACCACTTCGAACCACGCGCCAGTCAGCGCTTTGCCCAGCGCCGGGTTGTCTTTGAGGGTGGCGCTGTTGACCACCATCATGTCCATGATCTCGCCGGGAATCTGGCTGGAGTTGAATACTTCGGTCACGCCCGGCTTGGCCTTGATGTCCGATAGCATCGGGTTCCAGGTGGTCACGGCGTTGACCTGATCGGTGTTGAATGCAGCGGAAATGTCGGCGTCGGAGGTGTTGACCACTTTCAGGTCTTTTTCGGTCAGGTCGACCGAGTCCAGCGCGCGGGCCAGCAGGTAGTGCGAGACCGACAGTTCGACCAGATTGACGTCCATGCCCTTGAGGTCGGCGACTGTCTTGCCCTCGCCCTTGAGGACGATGCCGTCGTTGCCGTTGGAGAAATCGCTGACGATCAGCGCGGTGCTGTCGACGCCGCCGGCGGCCGGAATGGTCAGCGCGTCCATGTTGGTCATGGTGCAGCCGTCGAACTGGCCGGCGGTGTACTGGTTGATCGATTCGACGTAGTCGTTGAGCTGCACGACGTCGATCTTGATCCCGTACTTCTTCGCCCATTTGTCGACGATGCCTTGGCTGCCGGCGTATTCCCAGGGCATCCAGCCAGCGTAAATCGTCCAGCACACGCTGAAGTGGTCTTTCTGGGCGGCGGGGGATTGCGTGCTGATGAGCGCGGCGAACGCAGCGGCGAGCAGGGCGGGAAAACTTAGTCGAGTCATGGTGGATTCTCCAGTTGATCAAGGGCGGACAGGAAGGCAACGCGGCACCGCGAACGGTGGCTTGTCTCCCGGGCTTTTGTCCCGCCGTGTAACCTCAACTGGAGGTCGCCAACTCTCGGACCAGCCACTCGCGATTGCGAGCCGGAACCCTAGTCAGCCATTGCAAATTGTGGTGCCGCGAACCTGTGATGACTCCTGCACGGGTTTGCTAAAGCGAGACGCGTGCCAAGTCGCGTCAGGCGCTCTGGCACGGGCGCGCGGGTTGCCTAGGGTTGGTGGCGAGGCTGCTGAGGCGCTTTGAGTTGGTGCGCGACTGCACCGTCATGCAGCGTGTTTGCCGCTGATCCGATGGTTTCGGGGTGTCGGCACTCGGCATGGCTTTGCCAGTCAAAACAGATGTCAGCCGGTCTGTGCCGACTGCTGTCGCGGGTCTTTCAGGAGGCCGCCATGCTTATTCAAAAAACATTGCGAAAGGTGCTGCTGGGAGCGGTGCTCGGTTTGGGTCTGTCCGGTTGTTACTACTACGCCGGACCCTACGGCGGTTACCCAGCCACTTATTACTATCCCGGCTATTACTCACCTTATCCGTACGGCAATTATTACGGCCCCCGCTACTACGGCGGCGCGCGTTATTACTACGGTGGCTACGGGTATCGAGGCGGTTACGGACGGAGTTATCACGGCGGCGGATATCACGGTGGGCACCATTAATCAGCGGCTGAATGACAGCGTTTTTGCGGATGAACAAGGTTTCATAGATCACTTGTTTCAACTTGTTGCAGCAACGCACCAGATGCCGAAAACGCTGTCTGATTTTTCGACAGTCACCGATTAAATGACTGTCGCCTGCCAGCGTCGCTGGTGTGGCCAACCCGCGGTCCAGGAGGCCGCCATGTATAGACGAATTCTTCTACTTGCTGCGATGATGTTTTCCGTTGCCGGTTGCGTCCCGTACTCTTACGCGGACTCGTATTACAGCTCAGAGGTCTACACATCACCTGCACCGGCCTACTACAACACGGGTGGCACGTATTACAACGGTGGCAGCAGGTATTACGCGCAGCCACGCTACTACCAGCCAGCCCCGCGGTACTACCAGCAACCGCGCTATTACCAATCGGCGCCGCGTTACTACCAACCGGCTCCACGTTATTACGAAAGCCGTCGCTGGCACGGCAACGATCGCGGGCGTTGGGATGGTCATCGTCGCGGCGGTTGGGATAACGATCACCGCGGTCGCGGTAACTACGACCGACACAGTGGACGCGGCGACCATAACGGGCGTGGCAACCGCTGGTAGATTCACGCAAATGAAAGCGGCGCAATTAGCGCCGCTTTTTTGTGCCCGGGAATATCGTCAGGATTAAGGCGCCACCGTACAGCGCACCCAAGGATCAATGGCCGTCGTCGCTTTGACGCCTCAACGGGCAGTCAGCGACCAGGGTCCTGTTTGACCGCTATATCAGGCACGGGCTGATAGAGCAGGCCGTAATCCATCAGTAATTCATCACCCTTGCTGATGTCCTCTAGCGCCACGTAGAACGTCAGGTTTTTTCCCGCGGCAATGGAAATGACGTTGTTCGACTTCCATGCCGGCTCATTGCCCAGTTGTGAGGTATTGATCAGGCTCAGGGTATTGCCCGTGTGTAGCCCACTCACCGAGCGATTGCCCGAGCGTGTGCCGAACAAGTAAGTCAGTACAGCCCGTGAACCTTGTTTGCGTATCTCCTGAAACAACGACGCATCTGATTCATGAAACTTGCCTGCGTACGGTCCTAGCACTTCAAATTTGGCAATATCGCGTCGTGCCCACACTGACGCGCCGCGATTGGGGCCGTCATCCAGTGCCGTGAACACTTCCAGAGTTTGATCAAACCGCGATTGATGCTGTCCTTCAGTACGCAACCAGTCTTTGATCGATTCCTTGATCTGGCTTGAAACGTTTTTTTTGCTTGCGTTATCGAGACCGTCAAGCAAGCCATTCCAGTGGGCGATACGGATGTCATCTATCGGCCCCTCTAATGCATGGGTCAAACTGAGCCTGGGGTTCTTTGGGTCCTGCAGGATTGGCAATGTGTTGTCGACCTGATGAGGCAATGACGAGGACGTTCCGGTTTCAACCTTGATTGCGACAGGCAGGATGTCCGAGGAGGGGCCGGGAGCCTGTTCTGAGTTTTGTGGTGTGTCGGCAGACTTCTTCGGCTGGGTCGGGTCGACAGATTCCTGTGCAGGCCGCTTTTGTCCCGAACTTGTCTCGATTTGTTGAGGCGCGGGAGACAATGTGGTGTTTCTCCCTGCCTGTTCGAGACGCCGCACAGCGGTATCTTTTAAGAGTCCATTAGCTCTGACAAGTCGTCGCCAAGAGTTGGGGCTTAATCCGTGCTGGCGTACGAATTCTTCTACTGTGACTGTGTTGCCCGACTTCTCGAAGAGCATTTTCCACTGGCTTAGATGCTCATCTCTAATCGAGTTGTAAGCAACGCCTGCCGCCCTGTTCAACATCGCTTCACCGGCAGGTGCCAGGCTTCCATTTTGCCGGACAATACTTTTAAACAGACCCGGATGAAGGTGATGAAGACCGGCAAATCCCTCCATGGTCATTGCATCACGCAACGGTTGTGTCATGGCTTGCCAATCACGAATATGCGCACCGGTCACCTGATTGACGGGTGTGCCGGCGGGGCGTTCACGCACGATCATGCCCGCGGCGCTCAACTGTCCGTCAGGCTCCACATAGTACGCAAAGGTTTTGCCGGATAGCCCTTTCTGGCGGGTAAAACCCTCGCGGGTAAGCGACAGCTGTTCTGCTCGCGGTAATGCTTCCCAAGCCAATAAGTGCTCAGCAGTGATTAACTCACTACGCCGGCCTGGCACATGAGCCGGCAGGCTCGCAATTGCATCAGTTTTTTGGGGCGCGGAGGGGAGTAGTGCGACGTCGCGCCCTGCTGGATAGAGACGCTGCGCAGTCGCATCTCGTAAAGATCCATTAGCTCTTACTTGCGCATGCCAAGAGGTTGGGCTAAATCCATGTTGACTGACGAACTCCGCTGCCGTGACCAAATTATCCGGTTGCCCGAATTGCCGGCTCCACTCGCGTAGATGATCATCGGTAATCGCGTTATAGGCGGTGCCGGTTGCTCTGTTCAATAGCGCTTTACCGGCGGGCCCCAAGCTTCCATTGCGCCGCACAAAGCTTTTGAACGTCCCCGGATGAAGGTGATGATGACCGGCAAATCCCTCCATGGTCATTGCGTCACGCGCTCGTTGCGTCATGTTTTGCCAATGATCGATATGCGTTTGGGTCACCTTGTCGAAGGGGATATTGGCGGGGCGGTTGCGCACAATGGCGCCCGTAGCACTCAGTTGGCCGTCAGGTTGCACGTAGTATTCAAAAGTTGTCTGGGACAGGTTATGTTGCCGGGCAAAGTCTGCACGACTCGTGTTCCCCTGTTCGTTACGCGACACCGCCTCCCAATTCAGTAGATGCTCGGCAGTGATCTTCTCCTCCGGTACCCCCGGAACCCGCGCCGGTAAACGGGCTGGCGTCGCAGCGAGCGGCACGGCGGACGTCTGCCGAGCTTGATCAAGACGCTGCACAGTCTCATCTTTCAGGGTGCCATCAACTTTAACGTGAAGTCTCCAAGAGTTCGGGCTGAGCCCGTGTTCACGTATGAACTCTTGCGGTGTGACCGAGTTGTCCGGTTTCTCGAACAATCCTTTCCACGTGCGTAAATGGTCATCGGTAAGCGCGTTGTAAGAGCTGCCGGCCGCCCTGTTCAGCAGCGTTTCACCCGCGGGCCCGAGCCCGTCGGCTCGCACATAAGTTTTGAACGAGATCGGATTAAGGTGGTGGTGGCCGGCAAATCCTTCCATGGTCATTGCGTCACGCGCCGGCTGTGTCATGGTTTGCCAGTCACGGACATGTACATGAGTCACCTTGTTGAAAGGGGTGTTGGCAGGTCGGTTACGCATGAGCAAGCCGGCAGCGCTCAACTGACCCTCGGGTTCTACGTAGTACGCAAAGGTTTTGGCCGACACTCCGTTCTGTAGCGCAAAGCCCCGAATGGTCAGCCTCTTCTGTTCCGCTTGCGGCAACGCCTCCCAGGCCCGCAAGTGATCCGCCGTGATCTGCCCCCCACCAAACAATCCCAGTCGTTGCCACTGATCACCCTGGAGATGCTGGACCAGCAGACTGGTTTGCCGGTTGTCGTGATACACCCGCGCACGCACGACGCCGTCTTCCGTGCGAGTGACTTGCCTGACCTCGTACACCGCCGTGGTACCGCTGCCATCGGTATGGCGTATGTGGGAGAGGTGTCCGTCGGCGGCAACATACACCCCTTGGCTGTTGCGAGAGAGCCCGGCGATTCTGGAATCGGGCACACTGTAGCGGCTGAACAAGGTATGGCTCAGTTCGTCCCAATCATCGATGTGTGCAGCGAGCACTTCTCCGGCGACCGCCTGGGTGGCGACAGCGAATTCCTCGAGCGGGCTGCCGTAAGGTCGCATCGTGTCGGCATCAAATGAATACCATTGACCGCTCTTCAGCACGGCCGCACCTTCCACAGTCTGGCCGGTTACTTTTACGGTGCCCGTTGCCGCCGCGTCGTACTGTTTGCTGAGCGCTTTCAAGACATCGTAACTGTTGGCGGTCCCCCTGAGCCGGTTGACGGCTTTGGCGCCTCTGGACAGCAGATAAAGGCCACCGGTGCCCACGAGTCTGGCCAGATCACTCAAGCCACCCACCGGGTTGAGCACATCAATGGTGGCGACACCGATGACATGGGCGGTCTTCAATGCCTTGGCGCCGGTGGACAGAGCAGTCCTGCCGATTCTGATCAGTTTTCCTGCCGTGGCGACGCCCGCCGTGAGAAAACCGAATACATCCACAGTGAGATCAAACACCGCCTCGCCGTAGTTGCCCTTCTGAAAATTGACAATGGCGGATCTGAAGGGGATCAGGTTCAACAAAAACTCACCCAGCGGTTTGGGCCGGTAATATTCGTCCATTGGGGTTTGCCCGCGTGCGAGCTCTTTGATTGCGGGGTCATCCAGATCCAGATGTTGCACAAAGGTGTCGGCAATCGCACGGGACCGCGCGCTGCTGAAACTGCTCACCAGTGATTCGCTTAAAGCGAGCTCGCGACCCAGTTCATTTGCCGCTTCACGGGGGACAAGCTCTTTGGTCGTGAAGTATTTGTTGGCCTCCCTTGATTCCTGTTGCTTTGCCTTGTGCAGGGCCGTCCGTTCAATCGTGTCTTTATTGATGTTGATTTCGTACGCCTGGAACGTGCCGCTCAGCTCCGTCCTGATGAGCAGCCCGGGCTCGTTGGGGCAAGGGGTATGATTGAAAAATCCATCCGAGACAAATGAACCTTGTTGGAAAAAGCTGACTTTTCCAAACTCGAAATTCTTTTTGTCTTCTAGTGGGAGCAGGGAGATCATGTGCCTGATCGTTGTATTGACGGCGGCCTTTTTATCCAGAATTGAGCGGGCGAACTGCCGGTCGAAGGCTTCCTGCACACCGAACGTCGGGTTGTTATTCAATGCCTCGAGTGGGAGGCGGGTATCACTTGATGCAAGTGGACGCGGATTCGGCAAGTCCATCATTGCGTAATCCAGAAGCGAATGGATGCCACTGAAACCCGTCTGTCCACTCTCGCCACGATACGTATCCGTGTGGAGAGCCTTGACTTCGAAAAGCGTGCCCAGATCGCTAAACCGCTCTATCAGCAGGGCCAGGGCAATGTCTTTTCGTGTCGGTAATGCTTTGTCCAGAATCCTGGCGGCAGCAAGCCGCTCTTCAAGCTCTTGGTTAAATGTCGCTCTTATCGTTTCAAGTTGTCCTTCGGTGTAGGCGTCATCGTTTCTTTTCAGGATGATTTCGTTGGTGACAGCCCAATCGCGTAATACGGCTGTCTGAATGCGTTGAGTCGATGCCGGGTCAGCCCGGCGAGCACTTTCAGCCTTGCTCATGACTTGGGCAAACGTCAGGCCGGGGACTTTGCCAGGTGTTTGTGCCTCGATGGCCATTGCCGCCATGGTCAGGTTGGCCCAGGCCAGACTGCCAACTTTCACATTTCGGGGAATGTCTGCAATCAGAAACTGCGGTGCCGACCTGCCTAGCAAAAGGTATGCGCCGGTTTTCGCCAGGGCAGCGCTGGTTCTGCCTTCACGACTTAAGTGTGAGGCGAGGTCATCGATGACTGCAGATGCATGCCGGCCGCAATGTCGATTGCTGGCCAGATCGAAGCCAGCTGTCTTGTTGCGAAGGGGGGCGGTGATCGACTCAGGATCCATCTGCAGTGCGATCCCCGCCAGCAGGTAATCCATAACGCTGCTATCGCTGTCGATGCCTTGCATTCTCTGTTGCAGCGTTTTGCCCATCAGTTGCCCTTGCGGGGAGCGGAGCAGCGCGTCGAGCATCTTTGCAGGGTCGTCTGTCACGTTCTCGGGAATAGGGTGGTCATAACGCAAGAACTCCAGCACACCGCCCTTGATCTGCATCACCAGCGGCTGGTCGCCCAAATGGTGTGCATGGCTCATGGTGATCAGACGCAAGCGGCGTTGTTCGTCCGCACTCAGGGGAATGGGCCAGGACAACGCTCCACCCAAGTTAGCCAGGGGAGTAGCCGGGGAGTCGATGTCATCAGGTCCTGGCGTGGATTGATCGTCAGGGGAGAGCCGTCGAGTCTGCGAAGGTGTGAGTACGAGGGTGTTGGCCATCATGAGACTGTCCATAGTCAAAGAGTCATCCTTGGAAGCGCGCAGGTTGGCGCTTCCAGCGTTCACGAGTGTAAAAACACTCCGTGAATAAACGCCATAAACCAAGTATGAGTCTTTGCGTACAGGTCAGATGAGCCCTGCGCCGCTTTTTATGCCCGTCGAAAAAGTCGCCCCGTTAGCCATCTCCTAGGGCATTCCCAGACGCTTCCTACAGTTTCATTTCCTTGCATTTGTTAGCGTCTGTTCGTGCCGATCGAGGTGAGCAAAACTCAGTTCAACAGCGGCGAATAAAAGGACGATGCCGCTATGAAGCTTCTTGTGATTCACCAAAACTTTCCGGGCCAGTTCCGTCATGTGGTGCTGGCGGCGATTGACAGGCGTTATGAGGTTTTGGCGATAGGTCGGGATACGGCGCCGGGTATCGCAGGGGTGAAAATATATCGATACCGCGCTGCCAGCCGAGCACCGGGCGGTATTCACCCCTACCTGACCCGTTACGAACAAGCGGTGACTGATGGACAGAAGGTTTTTGAAATTCTGAGCCGGCTGAAACATTCGGGTTATCGGCCGGACGTAATTCTCGCTCATCCCGGATGGGGGGAAACGCTCTTCGTCAAGGATGTCTATCCTGACGCGCCGCTTATTCACTATTGCGAATATTACTATCGGGCGCAGGGCGCAGATTCCGGGTTCGACCCTGAATTCCCGCGAGCAACAAGAGAGTCATCAAGGCTGCGAGTGCTCAATTCGCTGCATCTTTTGAATCTTGAGCAATGTGACATTGCCATTGCGCCCACGCGGTGGCAGCGCAGTCTGTTTCCTGCAGCTTATCAGTCGGCCATTCGGGTTATTCACGAGGGCGTCATTCAAAGTTCTTGCTTGGCGAAAGCGGGGGCCGTCAGGTTGCCCAATGGCGTCGAACTGAGAACCGGGCAGCCGATCGTTACTTATGTCGCGAGGAATCTTGAGCCTTATCGCGGGTTTCACAGTTTTATGCGAGCGATCCCGCATATTCAGGCTGAGTGTCCCGATGCACAGATAATCATAGTAGGCGGTGATGACGTCAGTTACGGGTGTAAGCCGGTTGGCTTTGCAAATTGGCGCAGCAGGATGGAGGCAGAGGTAAGTTTCGATGACTCCAGGGTGCATTTCACAGGGAAGCTTCCTTACCAGACTTACCGGGCAGTTCTGGAATGTTCGAAAGTCCATGTTTATTTGACGTATCCGTTTGTTTTGTCGTGGTCGTTACTGGAGGCGATGGCGTCTGAGTGTGTGGTAGTAGCGTCGGATACGGCTCCGGTAAGGGAGGTGATCGTTGATGGTCACAATGGGTTGCTGGTGGACTTCTTCGATCATCACGCTATTGCCAAACGTATTGCCAGGGTTCTTGAATCCGCTGGTGAGTACGACCGCCTTCGCAGCGCTGCGAAGTTGACGGCGAGCAGATTTAATGTGGAGTACGGCACGAAACAATACTTTGAGGTGTTTGAGAACGCGACATCCGGGTATCTCAAGAAACAGCCTGCTCCTCAGTTTGGCAGGGAGGTTTGAAATGCTCCGGATGTCGTATAAGCAATTGATTAAATGGTTTAAGAAGTTGTTGAAATACGGCTTGCTTATTTATGTCTGTTATTGCGTGGTGGATTTTTATATCCGTGAAGAACAAATCGCCGAAGCGATGGCAATCTATTACGCGGATCAGGAGGCCTGTCAAAAGAAGCTGGCGAGCATGAAGCAGGTGCCCATACTGGGTGGTAGCTATGTGGATAAGACTCTGGTGCCGGAGTTTTATGTGGGCATGCCTGAACTGGCGAATAAGAAAGCGTGTCTGGCCAATACGCTCAAGGGGCATTTCTGGTGGACCGGGACGGAGATACGGTCGTACCACGATCAGAGTGTAACGCCGACTCCTGAAAGTTGGCGTCTTTATAAACTGAACGCTGGGCTTTATACAAAAAAAGAAAACACTGAACCCCATGAACGGGGCTATCGGCACGTCAACTGGCCGGATGAGTTGATTGTGAAGTTGAAAAATTATCCTGGACTGGAACTTTGGCTGAATGCACCTCCGCCGCATTTCAAGAATGAGGCTTCCGTTCGAAAGTTTGTCATTGCTGACTGGCCGCGGCGTGATGGCACTCCTCGATTGATAAGCTGTAACGGCTTGATTCGCCACGCTGCTGAGGAAGAACTGACTGACGAGAAATTGGCAAAGCTCAGCAGGGCCGAATTGGAAAACCTGGATTTTGGAAGTTTGAATTTTTTTTGCACCGTGGAATTACACAGCTTTGACTTTACCGGAGGGCACGGTCGGGTAAGTCTCGGTCTGTCGTCATTACGCGAATCACCTGAAATGCTTAAGTTTCTCAGTAGCTATCTTTCACGCTCTGTTATTACAAGGAAGTAACGATGAGTTATGTTTTTAATGATCTGGAAAAGTCAGAAATTTTAAATGCAGCAAATGTTTGTAAGGGGCTGATGTTCGATTCTGAAGATATCGAATATCTTGCGCTGAAATTAACAGGGGCTAGCTGCGCTCCCCTGTATCAAAAACTATTCGATATTATTGGCGGAAGAGTTTCTGAGGTTATCGTTGTCGATAATGAAGCGGGAGAAATTCTGAAAAGCGCCAGGCTCTGGCTTGCCGTGGCCATTGATGCCAACGGTGGAAACGGTGCCTACTCCGCCCTGATTCGCGGCTACACCTCGCGGCAAGGTGAACTGAGATTGAATAAAATTTTCAGTGAAAACCTGATGCAGCTGTCATCGAATCAGGCCGCCGCCAATTTCATCAATACCTTGATCGACGGATCCCTCGCGGGTCGGCTGGCACCCTGGACGGTTCCATCCATCAGCCAGATTGCAGAGATTGATGCCAGTGCGATCGGCAAGGCACTGTTTAGTGAGGCTTGCGGAGAGAAGGATACAGCCGTGAGCCATAACGCCGGCTGGTCAGGGACAGTCGGATTCAGCCTGTTGGGTGGAGCGCCGCCCTATGAAACCTGGAGATTGATCTCTGCTGGTGATTCGCAAGGGGAAGATGGCGGCCCGCCGACTCAAACAACGAAGGAACAGCGACTCAAGACTACAGCGCGATGCAGATTGCTGAACGTCTGCACCCTCTTCCGCCATTGAGGGATGTCGAAGACATTCTGATAAAGGGCGACGAAGAAGCGCAGCGGGCGATGACGGAGATCATTCAGTTTTACGAGCTGAATGTCTGAGTCGTATGGCGACCGATTGAGCCAGCTCGCGATCGGAATCCAGTCGTCATCGCGTCAGTTCAATACTGCGTCAAATCCGCCAACGGATGTCGGCCCTCCCAGACCTTGTGAAAGTGCGCCTCAACCACCGCATCCGGCACATTGTTGATATCCGGCCAGTGCCAGTGCGGCTTCTGATCCTTGTCGATCAACCGCGCGCGAACTCCTTCGCTGAACTCCGGATGCCGGCAGCAATTGAGGCTCAGGGTGTATTCCATCTGAAAGACCTCGGCCAGCGACATATGGCGGGCACGGATGATCTGTTTCCAGACCAGATGCGCGGTCAGTGGCGAGCCTTCGCTCATGGTTTTCGCCGCCCGCGCGATCAACGGATCGCTGCTGTCGCGCTGCAGGCTGATGGCTTTCCACGCACAGGTAACGTCGCTGACGTCGAGCAGTTCGTCGATCTGCTGACGACGTGGCAGCCACTGCGCTTCGGGCATCTGCGCCACGGCTTCCTGCTGCAACGCCTTGAGCAGGCTGTTGAGTTGCACGTCGGTCTGTTCCTGCCAATTGAGCTGCAACAGGCCTTCGATCAGTTGCGGCTGCTGTTCGTCGAGCAGGAAGCGGTCGGCCAGGTCCAGATCGATCGCATCACGACCGTTCATGTGCGCACCGGTCAGGCCCAGAAACAAACCGAGCTTGCCCGGCAGCCGGGCGAGAAACCAACTGGCGCCGACGTCCGGATACAAACCAATGCTGATTTCCGGCATCGCCAAGCGGCTGCTCGGCGTGACGATCCGCGTGCTGGCGCCTTGCAGCAAACCCATACCGCCGCCGAGCACATAACCATGGCCCCAGCAGATCAGCGGTTTTGGATAGGTGTGCAGGCTGTAGTCCAATCGGTATTCCGCGCTGAAAAACTGCGCGGCCAGCGGGGGTACCTCGCCGGGATGGGCGCGACAGGCCTCGACCAGGCTGCGCACCTCGCCGCCGGCGCAGAAGGCCTTGGCGCCGTTACCGCGCAGCAGCACACAGACGATTTGTGGATCCTTGGCCCAGGCGTTCAACTTGTCGCTGAGGGCATTGATCATCGGCAGGGACAGCGCATTCAGCGACTTTTCAGCATCCAGGCTGGCGATACCGATGCGGGCGCCGTCGGTGCCGGTGAGTTCTTCGAAGTGCAGATTCATCGTGACCTCGATCGGGAATTTGAACGATCAGTATGATCGTTGTGTGGGAAAGTGCCGGATCTGCATCAGATCAATTGACAAGCGTGGTCGGCTTTCCTAGGGTTCGCCCCATTGTTTTTGCCGGGTATGACCATGACTGCTGACGACCGTATCAAACTCGAACCGAGCTGGAAGGAGGCACTGCGTGCTGAGTTCGACCAGCCTTACATGGCAGAGTTGCGCCAGTTTCTGCAGCAGGAGCGGGCTGCCGGCAAGGAAATCTATCCGCCGGGACCGATGATTTTCAACGCGCTGAACTCGACGCCGCTGGATAAAGTGAAGGTGGTGATCCTCGGCCAGGACCCGTATCACGGCCCGGGCCAGGCCCACGGCTTGTGCTTTTCGGTGCAACCGGGCGTGCCGGCGCCGCCGTCGCTGGTCAACATCTATAAAGAGTTGAAGCGCGACCTGAACATCGATATTCCCAATCACGGCTACCTGCAGAGCTGGGCCGATCAGGGCGTGTTGATGATCAACACCACCATGACCGTCGAGCGCGCCAACGCCAATGCGCATAAAGACAAGGGCTGGCAGTTCTTCACTGATCGGATCATTGAGGTGGTCAGCGAGCGCCAGCCGCATCTGGTGTTCATGCTCTGGGGCGCGCACGCTCAGAGCAAGCAGAAGCTGATCGACGCGACCAAGCATCTGGTGCTGACGTCGGTGCATCCGTCACCATTGTCGGCATATCGCGGGTTCTTGGGTTGCGGACACTTCAGCCGGACCAACAAGTTTCTCGAGCAGAATGGCGAAACACCGATCGAGTGGCGTTTGCCGCCCATCGCGTAACCTCGTTCCCACGCTCTGCGTGGGAATGCCTCAACGGACGCTCCGCGTTCGGCTCTGAAAGGGACGCAGAGCGTCCCGGGCTGCATTCCCACGCAGAGCGTGGGAACGGTCAGCTTCCAGACTTACTCGGGATTACGATTCCAGTACTTGAACAACGGCTCCGCCAGAAACAGCACAAACAACAACCGCATCACCTGCATCGCCGTCACCAACGGCACCGACAATTGCAGCGTCTCTGCCGTCAGACTCATCTCGGCAATTCCGCCGGGCATCATGCCCAGCGTCAGCGAACGCAGATCCAGATGGGTCAAAGCGCTCAACCCTAACGCCGCCAGTGTCGCAATCAACATGGTCAACGCCGTGCCGATCAATGTCCGCCCCATAAACGAAGGCGCACGGCGGAAAAACTGCCGATTGAAGTGACAACCCAGACCGCTGCCAATCAGCCATTGGCCAATCTGACTGCCGCCATTGGGCAAACCAATGTGCAAATCCCAGCCAATGCTCACCGCCGCACTCACCAGCAACGGCCCGAACAGCCACGGATTGGGTTGGCGCAAACGCTGCCAGAGCCACGCAAGCAAACCGCCCGCCGGAAACAGAAGCGCCAGCCAGCGCCAATCGACGCTGCCGGCATGAGAAATCGGATTGCCGTCGCCGAGCAGATATTTGAACGCCGCCGGCACACACAAGACCACCACCAGCACCCGCAAACTCTGCCCTGCCGCAACATGACTGAGCATCGCGCCGTTGCGGGCGCCGAGGTTGACCATCTCCCCGGAACCGCCGGGCATGCTCGAGAAAAACGCTGTGGCGCGATCTTCACCGGTACGGCGCATCAACCACACGCCGACCACCGCCGAGACACTGGTGACCAGCGCACCGAAGAAGATCAAACCGAAATGACTGAGCACCTGCTCCATCACCACCGGAGTGAAGTGCAGGCCAATCCCGATGCCGACAATCCACTGGCCGCACTTGCGGCCGCCAGGGATTTCCGTGAGTTGCCACGGGGTCAGGCAGCGCACGAGGATGATCGCCAGCAACGAGCCGACCATCCACGGCAGTGGCCAGCCGATCTGGCTGGCGAGGTAGCCGCCAAGCAGACCGACCAGCGGGGTTCCCCACCAGGATTTCAGTGAGGCGCGATCAAACATCGGCGATGGCGCGACGCGCGACCGAACGTTTGCGCCAGATGCGCAGGATCGGCACCAGCAACATCATCACAATCAGGCCCCAGACGGCGAGGGTGATGCCGCTCGACCAGAGGATCTCCAGCGAACCGTTGGAGATCGACAGCGCGCGCCGCAGGTTCTGCTCCATCAGACCACCGAGGATGAAGCCCAGCAGCACCGGCGATAGCGGGAAGTCGAGCTTACGCAGGATGTAGCCGAAGATGCCGATACCAATCATCAGGAACAGGTCGAACGTGGTCGCATGCACGGCGTACACGCCGATCGCGGTAATGATCGCGATCATCGGTACGAGTGCCCAATTCGGCACGGCGAGGATGCGGGTGAAGATACGGATCATCGGGATGTTCAGGATCACCAGCATAATGTTGGCGATGAACAGCGAAGCGATCAGGCCCCAGACGATGTCCGGTTGTTGCTGGAACAGCAGCGGTCCGGGGGTGATGTTGTACAGCGACAGGGCGCCGATCATCACCGCCGTGGTACCCGAACCCGGTACGCCGAGGGTAAGCATCGGCACCAGCGCGCCACAGGCTTCGGCACCGATGGCGGTTTCCGGTGCCGCCAGGCCGCGTTTGTCACCCTGACCGAATTTGCCGTTGGGGCCGGCGATTTTTTTCTCGGTCATGTAGGCCACGGCACTGGCCAGTGTCGCGCCGGCGCCTGGCAGCACACCCATGATGAAACCCAGCACGCCGCAACGCAGGTTCACCGCGAACACTGACGCCGCTTCCTTGAAATTGAACATCATGCGCCCGGTGGCTTTGAACGCTTCCTGGCCCCGGTGGGTTTTTTCCAGCAGCAGAAGAATTTCGCTGATCGAGAACAGACCCAACACCAACACCACAAACTGAATACCGTCGGTGAGGTGGATGTTATCGCCGGTGAAGCGATACACGCCGCTGTTGGCATCAATGCCGACCGTCGACAGAAACAAACCGATCAACGCCGCAATGAACGTTTTCAACGGTCGATCACCGGCCAT
This sequence comes from Pseudomonas sp. Irchel s3a12, assembly GCF_900187485.1. NCBI lineage: Bacteria > Pseudomonadati > Pseudomonadota > Gammaproteobacteria > Pseudomonadales > Pseudomonadaceae > Pseudomonas > Pseudomonas sp. Irchel s3a12. The sequence continues at coordinate 174,776 of NZ_FYDN01000008.1, read as the reverse complement.
GCCGCCGAGACAGACAATCGCAAACACCATCAGCACGAAGTATTCGGCGGGCCCGAACGCAATGGCCCACTTCGCCAGAATCGGCGCAAAAATCACCATGCCGCAGGTCGCGATAAACGCGCCAATGAACGAACTCCATGCCGACAGCGACAGCGCGACACCGGCCAGACCCTGACGGGCCATCGGATAGCCGTCGAGGGTGGTCATGACGGTAGAAGCTTCACCCGGAATGTTCAGCAGAATCGAACTGATCCGTCCGCCGTATTCGCAGCCCAGATATACCGCCGCCAAGAGGATCAGCGCCGACTCCGGCGGCAGGCCGAGCGCGAATGCAATCGGGATCAGCAACGCGACACCGTTGATCGGCCCAAGACCCGGAAGCAGGCCGACGATGGTGCCGATCAAGGTGCCGCTCAACGCGGTGACGAGGTTGTAGGGGGTCAGCGCGACCCCGAAACCGTGACTCAAATAACCCAGCGTATCCATATCAGTTCTCCAGAACGTCGAGCAGGCCCAGAGGCAGTGGCACGTCCATGACTTTGTCGAACAGCAGGTACAGACCGATGCTCAGCAAACTGATGATTATTGCGCCGGGCAACCAGCGGCCGCCGTACAAACGGGCCATCGGGATACCGATCAGAATGCTGCTGAGGATGAAACCCAGCGGTTCGAACAGGCCGGCGAACACCAGTAGCAACAGCACGCAGACACCGATTTTTTTCAGGGTGCCGCGATCCAGTGGCGGGTCTTCGTCGCTGTGTTTGATCGGGGAGGGGCGGTAGATCATGTACACCAGCCCGATCGCCATCAGCCCGAGCATCAGCAACGGGAAGGCGCGCGGGCCGATCGGTTCGTAGGAAAACGGTGCCTGGTAAGGCCAGGCCATCGCTATCAGGCTGACGCAGGCCAGCAACAGTAACGACGCAAAAATGCGTTGAACGAGCATGAGGAACTCCTGGGCCATGACCTCAAGGCGCGAGGGCATGGCCGCTAGACAGAGGCGATCACTGAATCAGGCCGAACTCTTTGGCCAGCACTTTGTAGTCCGCCACCTGCTTCTTCACGTAGGTGTCGAGTTCCGGGCCGGTCATGGCGAACGGGAACAGTTCACGCTGGTCGCGCAGCTTGGCGAATTCGTCGGAGGCCAGCAGTTTGTCGAACGAGTCTTTCCACCAGGCGTAGTCTTCATCGCTGACTTTTGGCCCCAGGTAGAAGCCGCGCACCACTGGCCAGACGATGTCGTAGCCTTGTTCGCGAGCGGTCGGAATGTCTTTCATTTCCGGCTCGTCGAGACGCTTGTCGGCGAACACCGCGAGCAGGCGCATGTCACCGCTCTGGATGTGCGGCATGGAGTCGGAGATGTCGGTACTGCCGACCTGGATGTGACCACCGAGCAGGGCCGTGGCGATTTCGCCGCCACCTTCAAGCGCGACGTAACGCAGGTCGCGCGGGTTGATCCCGGCAGCCTTGGCGATCAGTGCGGTTTGCATCCAGTCCTGGCTGCCGACGGTGCCGCCGGAGCCGATCACCACGGAGCTTGGATCTTTCTTCAGTGCCTGAACGAGATCGTCGAGGGTCTTGTAGGGCGAATCGCTCTTCACCGCGATGGCGCCGTAGCTGGTGCCAACCGCTGCCAGCCAGCGCACGTTGGTCTCATCGAAGCGACCGAACTTGCCCTGGGCCAGGTTCAACAGCGAACCGCTCGACCACGCGACCAGCGTGCCGGCATCGGCCGGACGTTGCGCGACCACGGCGTTGTAGGCCACCGCGCCGACACCGCCGGGCATGTAGGTCACACGCATCGGTTTGCTCAGCAGTTTCTGGTTGACCAGTGCGCTCTGCACCAGTTTGCAGGTCAGGTCGAAACCACCGCCGGGGGAGGCCGGGGCGATACATTCCGGACGTTTCGGTTCGGCCATCAGTTGGCCGGCAAACAGGATGCAACTGGCGGCCAGTGCAACTTTACGCAGTGACAGGTTCATTCGATTCTCCACGGGCATTGTTGTTATTCGACGTGTTTTTCACTTACGGGCATTTACCAAAGGGCAACGCTGTAGCTCACCAGCAAACGCACTTCGTCAGCATCGCGAGCCGAGTAGTTGGAGCGGTAAGTGGCATTACGCAAACGCACGGCGACATCCTTCAAGGCGCCGCTTTGTACTACATATTTGATCTCGGTGTTGCGTTCCCATTCTTTGCCTTCTTCGCCGTTCTTGAGCTTGATGTTGTCACCGCTCAAGTAGCGACTCATGAAGCTAAGACCGGGGATGCCGAGTTTGGCGAAGTCGAAGTCGTAGCGCGCCTGCCAGGAGCGCTCTTCAGCGCCGGCGAAATCGTTGATCTGCACGAAGTTGACCAGGTACGGGTCGCTGCCATCGACATAAGGGAAGGCACTGTCGCCAGACATGTGCTGGTAACCGGCGCTGAACTTGTGGCCGCTCAGCGCGTAGCTGACCAGACCGTTGAGCGAGCGGTTGTCGATCTCGCCGCCACGGGCTGCGCCCTGATCATCACTGACGGCGAAACGCAGGTCGGTGGCAAACGTACCGGGTCCCATAGGTCGCGAGGCAACGAGGCCGAAGAAGTGCTGGTTGTAGACTTCGTCGAGTTGGGCGAAGTGGTAACTGCCGGTGATCTTGTCGGTGAACTTGTAGTCCACGCCGCCAAAATCGAAGTGCTTGCCAGCGGCGGTGCCGGCAAAACGGCTGTTCTTGTTGTTGAGGGCGATGTCCTCGAAATCGGTGCTGTCGCGATCCTTGGCTTTCTCCAGACGGCCACCGGTGAAGGTCAGGTTCTTGATCTCTTTGGATGTCAGCAAGCCGCCTTCAAAGGTCTGCGGCAGGATGCGCCCGTCGTTGGGCTTGAGGATCGGCAGTTCAGGAATCAGGCTGCCGATTTTCAGCTCGGTGGCGGAAATTTTCACTTTGCCGGTCAGGCCGACTTTGGAGTATTCATCCGCCGCGCGCCCGTCATCATGGGTCGGCAGCAGGCCGGTACCGGTGCGGTCCGGGCTTGAATCAAGTTTGACCCCGAGCATGCCCAGCGCATCGACACCGAACCCCACGGTGCCGTCGGTGTAACCCGATTGCAGATTAAGCATGAACCCTTGAGCCCATTCGTCACGCTTGGATTGCTGGGCGCTGGTGCCATCGCGAAAGTCGCGGTTGAAATACATGTTGCGGGTTTCGAAGGTGGCGCTGCTGTCTTCGATGAAGTCGGCAAAACTCAACGGCGAAAAACCGGCAAGGGCGGCGGCACTGGCGAGGGCGGTGTGGCTGAAACGGGAAGGGCGGACAGGCGTGGAGGCCTGAGGCTGCATGGACGGCATGCGGGTTTACTCCGTTTATTGTTCTTATTGGTCGAAAACGCTTCGAGGCGTTTTTCTTTACGCTGTGTGGCATCAGCGACGGCAGTCGGAACTGTCCGTGGGCCGACTGTAACGAGCTAACCTTTCGCTAACCTTTCAGCTGACTTTCAAGGTTTTCGGGCTTCACAGCGGCGGTTGCGGCTGTAAACTCCGCGGCAAAGCGTGGCGTTGGCCATTCCTGAACGAGGTAAAAATCCATGCGTGTTCTGCTCGTCGAAGACCATCTGCAATTGGCTGAAAGCGTTGCGCAGGCGCTCAAGAGCACCGGTCTGACCGTGGATGTGTTGCACGATGGTGTGGCCGCCGATCTGGCGCTGGGCAGTGAGGAATACGCCGTGGCGATCCTCGATGTCGGCCTGCCGCGCATGGACGGTTTCGAGGTGCTCGCGCGTTTGCGCGCACGCGGCAAAAATCTGCCGGTGTTGATGCTAACGGCGCGCAGCGATGTGAAGGATCGCGTCCATGGCCTCAATCTGGGCGCCGACGATTACCTCGCCAAGCCTTTCGAGCTGACTGAGCTGGAAGCACGGGTCAAAGCCTTGCTGCGCCGCAGTGTGCTCGGTGGTGAACGCCAGCAGCGCTGCGGTGTGCTGGCCTACGACCTCGACACCCGGCGCTTCACCCTCGGCGAAGAGTTGCTGACGCTGACGTCCCGCGAACAAGCGGTGCTGGAAGCGCTGATCGCCCGGCCGGGACGGGTGATGAGCAAGGAGCAACTGGCGTCCCAGGTGTTCGGTCTCGACGAAGAGGCCAGCCCCGATGCCATCGAAATCTACGTGCACCGCTTGCGCAAGAAACTCGACGGCCAACCAGTGGCGATCGTGACGTTCCGTGGTCTGGGTTATCTGCTGGAAAGCCGCGATGCATAAGCCCAGCAGCCTGCGCTGGCGCTTGCTGTGGAACCTTGCATTGCTGCTGGTGGTACTGATGCTCGCCAGCGGTTTGAGCGCATACTGGAATGGTCGCGAAGCCGCCGACACCGCGTATGACCGCACGTTGCTGGCCTCGGCGCGGACCATCGCCGCGGGCCTGTCGCAGCGTGACGGCACACTGAGCGCCGATGTGCCCTACGTCGCACTCGATACCTTCGCTTACGACAGCGCCGGGCGGATTTACTATCAGGTCAACGATATCCATCAGAAGCTGATTTCCGGCTACGAAAACCTCCCCGGCCCGCCACCAGGGACGCCGCGAACGGACAGTTATCCCGCGTTGGCGCGCTTCTACAACGCCACTTACAACGGTCAGAACGTGCGCGTGGTCAGTCTGCTGAAAGCGGTGAGCGAGCCGAACATGAACGGCATGGCGGAAATCCGCGTGGCCGAAACCGACGAAGCGCGGGTGAGCATGGCGCGTAGTCTGGCCGCCGATACCTTGCTGCGTTTGGGTATGTTGGCGATTGGCGCGTTGTTGCTGGTCTGGTTCGCGGTCAGTGCGGCACTGCGCCCATTGGAGCGCTTGCGCACGGCGGTGGAAGAGCGTCAGCCCGACGACTTGCGCCCGCTGCCATTGGTTGAAGTGCAGCATGAACTGTGGCCGCTGGTGCGCGGGCTCAATCATTTCACCGAGCGTCTGCGCGGGCAGTTTGAACGGCAGGCGCAGTTCATTGCCGATGCCGCCCATGAGTTGCGTACGCCTTTGGCAGCGCTGAAGGCGCGGCTTGAGCTGGGCCTGCGTTCCAATGATGCCGAGGTCTGGCGTTCGACGCTGGAGTCCTCGGCACAAAGCACTGATCGCCTGACACATCTGGCCAATCAGTTGCTGTCGTTGGCGCGGGTCGAAAACGGCGCCCGGGCGATTGCCGAGGGCGGCGCGCAGTTGCTCGATCTGAGTCAGTTGGCCCGAGAGCTGGGCATGGCCATGGCGCCACTGGCGCACAAGCGCGGGGTGGCCCTGGCGCTAGAGGCGGACGAACCGGTGTGGCTGCGCGGTGAACCGACGTTGCTCAATGAGTTGCTGAGCAATCTGGTGGACAACGCCTTGGCGCACACGCCATCGGGCGGCAACGTGATTTTGCGGGTGACGGCGCCGGCGGTGCTTGAAGTGGAAGATGACGGCCCGGGGATTCCGCTGGAAGAGCGCGATCGGGTGTTCGAGCGTTTCTATCGGCGCAATCAGCAGGTGGCGGGTTCAGGATTGGGGCTGGCGATTGTTGGCGAGATCTGCCGGGCGCATCTGGCGCAGATTAGTTTGCATGACGGTGAGCAGGCGGGGTTGAAGGTGCGGGTCAGTTTTATTGCCGGCTGATTGTGGTGGTTTTGCTGGCCCCTTCGCGAGCAGGCTCGCTCCCACTCTGGAATGCATTTTCCTGTGGGAGCGAGCCTGCTCGCGAATGTGGCGGCGCGGTCTCGGATCAGTAAAACATCGTCCGCGACTCTTCCAGATCTTCACACAACGCTTTGTTCTCCGGATCAATCCCAAGCTTCCTGAACGCCGGCACGCTCAGTGGATCAATCCGCGCAAACGGGTGGTCAGTGCCCTTGTGGCAATACAGGCTCGCCACCTGCACCAGATCGACGTAATCAATGGCCGTCGAGTCGCGCTTGAAGTCCTGATAGCGCCCCGGCAACTCCACCAATCGTTCCGGAAACTCCCACACGCGCAGCAACTTGTCGCCGAGCAACGGGTGAATATGGTCGATCACATGGTTGAGGCTGACCGGATCCGACAGCAGCTCATAGTGATCTTCGGCGTAAGTCAGAATCGGCAGTACCCCGATCTGATGCACCAGCCCGCCAAGGGCTGCCTGATCGGGCTTGAGTTGCGTGTAGCGGCGGCACAACGCGTAACTGACCCCGGCAATTTCCAGGCTCTTGCGCCAGACTTCGCGCATCTTCTGCTCGACCACTTCGGAGCGGGCGTGGAAGATCTGCTCCATCACCAGGCCGATGGCCAGGTTGCTGCTGTAGTTGATGCCCAGCCGGGTGATGGCTGTGTGCAGGTCGGTGACTTCCTGCGCGGCGCGCAGCAGCGGGCTGTTGACCACTTTGATCAGGCGCGCCGACAGTGCCGTGTCACGGCCGATCACTTTGCTCAGGTCGCTGACGCTGATTTCCGGGTCTTCAGCAGCCTTGCGAATCTGCAGGGCCACTTCCGGCAACGTGGGCAGAACCAGGTCATCGTTATCGATGGCCGCAACCAAATCCTGTTGGACTTTTTCCGCCAGTTCGCTCATTTAAACTCTCTAGGGTGTTGCAACAAATGCTGCGATCAGCGCTGGATTTCGCGGTCGCGATCCAGTTCGTAAGGCAGGTCGAGCAGATGCAGCGCGGGACCTTCGAGGGTGCCCAGACGCAAATCACCGGCTTCGGCAGCTTCGGCCTGCAGCACCGCCAGGAGTTCAATGTTTTGCCCGGCCTTGGCGGCCAGCACCACTTCGCCGATGGCGCTGTTGTGGCTTGGCGCGAACAGTTGTGTACCAGGCTCCGGCAAGTCAGCAGCGTCCAGGCTCAATCGATACAGACGACGCTTGAGTTTGCCCAGGTACTGCATGCGCGCGACGATTTCCTGGCCGGTGTAGCAACCTTTCTTGAAACTCACGCCGCCGACGGCTTGCAGGTTGAGCATCTGCGGGATGAACAGCTCGCGAGTGCTTGGCATGACCTGACCGATACCGGCGCGGATCTGGCCCAGCAGCCATTGATTCAGCTCGGCTTCAGGCAGGGCTTCGGACAATTTGGCTTTGATCGCGTCAGCCTGATCGACCGGTGCCCAGAGTTCGGCGCGATCCGGCGAGACGCGAATCGCGATCAGGCTTTCATTGCGCACGAGGCTGTCAGTTTCTGCCGGCAGATCCAGACCGAGGCTGGTCAAGGCGTTGTCGCCATGGGCCAGGCCGAAGCGTACCCAAGCGGCGCTTTCGTCGGTCAGTTTTGATTTGGAGAACACCGCGTACTTTTTCAGGTCCGCCAGTTGCGGCTCCAGCAGCTCGCTGGCCATCGCCAGGACCACGCCATCGCCTTCAAGCAGAATGCGGAAGCTCGACTGCATCCGGCCTTTCTGTGTGCAACGAGCACCGAGGCTGGCGCGGCTGTCGCTCAGGTAATTGAGATTGCAGGTCAACTGGCCTTGCAGGAATTTTCCGGCATCCGCGCCGCGAACCGCGAGAACGCCTTCATGAGACAGGGTGCAGAAAAAAGCAGAATCGGCCATGGGTCTTCGCAGGGTAAATAGACTGGGGCACATCATAAGGGCGCGTTGGTGAAATGGGTAGTTGATAAAGGATCGGTGGTGCCCGACCAAAGCCGACTGTGCGACCCGCCTCGGCGCTGTATACTTGCCGCCAAATTTGAGGAGGGCTCCATGGTCGAACAAGTTGAACTGAATCGCCTCTTTTGGCACAGCCGTCGCGGCATGCTTGAGCTTGACGTGTTGCTGGTGCCGTTCGTGAAAGAGGTTTATGCCGATCTGAACGAGGTGGATCGTGCGTTGTATGTTCGCCTGTTGGAGTGCGAGGATCAGGACATGTTCGGCTGGTTCATGGAGCGCAGCGAGTCTGAAGATCCGGAGCTGCAGCGTATGGTTCGCATGATCCTGGACCGTGTCCAGCCCAAGTAACACGTTCGAATGCCGCTGGCATGCCTCACGGCAGTTGCTGGCGGCGTATCTGCTGGCCCAGGCGTTCGCACTGGGTTCGGTGTTCCTGCTTTCTATTCCACTCTGGGCAAGTTTGCTCGGGGCTTTTGGCTGTCTGCTTCACGGATATTGGGTGTTGCCTCGGCAGATTCTGCTAAATCACCCTCAGGCGTTTCGCGGATTGCGCCGGGACGCCGATGGCTGGCAGTTGTGGAATCAGGCGGATGGCTGGCAAGCCGTGCAGTTGAGGCCGGACAGCCTGGCGCTGCCGTTGATCGTGGTTTTGCGTTTTCGTCTGCGCGGGGAATGGCGGGTCAGATCAATCTGTGTACCACGGGACTCGCAGGCGGCGGATCTGCACCGGCGCCTGCGAGTACGGCTCAAGTTCAGCCGGCGTAGGTGGGCGGCACCAGAATAGTGTCGAGCGCCTCAGGCAACAGGTCGGGATAGTCGAGGGTGTAATGCAGGCCGCGACTTTCCTTGCGCTCCATGGCTGAGCAAATCATCAGTTCGGCGACTTGTGCCAGGTTGCGCAGTTCGATCAGATCGCGACTGACCTTATAGTTGCTGTAGAACTCGTCGATCTCGTCCAGCAGCAGGCGCACGCGGTGTTGCGCCCGTTGCAGGCGCTTATTGGTGCGCACGATGCCGACGTAGTCCCACATGAACCGTCGCAGTTCATCCCAGTTGTGCGCGATGATCACGTCTTCGTCGGAGTCGGTGACCTGGCTGGCGTCCCAGACGGGCAGGGCGCTTGGCGCGGCGACATCGTCCAGTTGCGCGAGGATGTCCGCCGCCGCCGAACGGGCATAGACGAAACATTCCAGCAGCGAATTACTGGCCATGCGGTTGGCGCCATGCAGGCCGGTGAAGCTGGTTTCGCCGATGGCATACAGGCCCGGCACATCGGTGCGACCGTTCTGATCGACCATCACGCCGCCACAGGTGTAATGCGCGGCCGGGACGACCGGGATCGGCTGTTTGGTGATGTCGATGCCGAATCCCAGGCAGCGCTCATAAACAGTCGGGAAGTGACTTTTAATGAACGCTTCGGGTTTGTGGCTGATGTCGAGATACACGCAGTCAACGCCCAAGCGCTTCATTTCATGGTCGATGGCCCGGGCGACGATGTCACGCGGTGCCAGCTCGGCGCGCTTGTCGAAGCGGGACATGAAGCGTTCGCCATTGGGCAGCTTCAAATGGGCGCCTTCGCCGCGCAGGGCTTCGGTGATCAGAAAACTCTTGGCCTGTGGGTGATACAGGCAGGTCGGGTGGAACTGGTTGAACTCCAGGTTCGCCACCCGGCAACCCGAACGCCAGGCCATGGCGATGCCGTCACCGCAGGCGCCGTCGGGGTTACTGGTATAGAGATAGACCTTGGCGGCACCGCCCGAGGCCAGAATCACGAAGCGTGCGCCGTAGGTGTCGACTTCGCCAGTCTTGCGGTTGAGTACGTAGGCGCCGAGGCATCGTTCGCCTTGCATGCCTAAGCGTCGTTCGGTGATCAGGTCGACGGCGACCCGCTGCTCCAGCAGTTCGATATTCGAACGCTCTTTGGCCTGGGCCAGCAGGGTTTTGAAGATGGCAGCGCCGGTGGCATCGGCCGCATGGATGATGCGGCGGTGACTGTGGCCACCTTCGCGGGTCAGGTGGAATTCGAATCCGCCGTCTTCAGTGCCGGACTGATCGTCGCGGGTGAAAGGCACGCCTTGGTCGATCAGCCACTGGATGGCCTCGCGGCTGTGCTCGACGGTGAAACGCACTGCGTCTTCGTGGCATAGACCGCCGCCGGCGTTCAGGGTGTCGTCGACGTGGGATTCGACAGTGTCGGTGTCATCCAGCACAGCTGCGACGCCGCCCTGGGCCCAATAGGTGGATCCGTTGGCGAGATCGCCTTTGCTCAATACGGCAATGCGCAAATGACCCGGCAGGGTCAGCGCGAGACTTAAACCGGCAGCACCGCTGCCAATGACCAGAACATCATGTTGGAATTGTTGGCTCATTACAGGATTCCGCTCAAAGCGACCCGGGTCGGGGGTGGTGCAGGACTGCCGGATCGGCGAGTCAAGGCAGCCACACAGCCCACTAGTATATAGAGGGGGGGATCGGCACAATAGCCGGGCCGACATGGCATTGTGAAACTACTGTGACCGAAAAAACCGTGTGCTTCGTCGGAAGTTTTTCTCACCCATTTGGGGAAAAGACGACTGTATCGGTGCTGAAACAGACTTTTTCTGCACAGGGTCGCCCAATGTCAGGTGGTGACGGCTATAAATAATTGGAACTTTTGCCAAAGGCCCAAGATCAATAGTCGGTGCCAGAGATAAGGGACAGTGTCGGCTTCAGTGCGGAATCTGCGGTTGGATTCCTGCCGGCGAAACCGATGACAAGATTATTCGCGCAGCCGGTTTATCCCGAGCTGCGCTTTTCGTGCGTGCCAAATCAGAGCCCGCAGGAAACTTGCCTGGAGGGGGAGAACTTTTGCGAAAAGCCCGAGTCTATGTTTGCAAGTCTGGTCGTTTAGTTATGCAAGTCTCCTTCGGGCTTATCGAGGAGTGTTCATGCTAACCCAGGAAGAGGATCAGCAGCTGGTCGAGCGCGTTCAACGCGGCGACAAGCGAGCTTTCGATCTGTTGGTGCTGAAGTATCAGCACAAGATTCTCGGGTTGATCGTGCGTTTCGTGCACGACACCCATGAAGCCCAGGACGTGGCTCAGGAAGCCTTTATCAAGGCATATCGAGCGCTTGGAAACTTTCGCGGCGACAGTGCGTTTTATACGTGGCTGTACCGTATTGCCATTAACACGGCAAAGAATTACCTGGTTTCACGCGGCCGCCGGCCGCCGGATAGCGATGTAAGTTCCGAAGATGCAGAGTTCTACGATGGCGATCATGGCCTCAAGGATCTCGAGTCACCAGAACGTGCACTGCTGCGGGATGAGATCGAAGGCACTGTCCATCGAACCATTCAGCAACTGCCAGAGGATTTGCGTACGGCGTTAACTTTACGTGAATTCGATGGTCTGAGTTACGAGGACATTGCGAGCGTCATGCAATGTCCGGTGGGTACCGTGCGCTCCCGGATTTTCCGCGCCCGGGAGGCCATCGATAAAGCCCTGCAGCCGTTGTTGCAGGAAAACTGAGACAGCGGCGACAGCCAAGAGAGGAACGCCATGAGTCGTGAAGCCCTGCAGGAATCGCTGTCCGCAGTGATGGATAACGAAGCGGACGAACTGGAATTGCGTCGAGTGCTCAATGCACTGGATGATGTTGATACCCGTGAGACCTGGGCTCGTTACCAGATCGCTCGGGCAGCCATGCACAAGGATCTGCTGCTGCCACGTCTGGATATCGCTGCGGCAGTGTCTGCTGCACTGGAAGACGAAACGGCTCCGGCCAAAGTATCTCGCAGCCCATGGCGCAATCTTGGCCGTCTGGCTGTTGCAGCCTCGGTGACTGTTGCCGTTCTGGCCGGTGTTCGCCTGTACAACCAGGACGAAATCGCTGGTGTTGAGCTGGCTCAGCAATCCAATCAGCCAACCTTGGCCACCCCACAGGTCAAAGGTCCGGCTGTTCTGGCAGGCTATAGTGAAAGTTCGGAAGCCACTGGCCCTATGGCCAACGGCGTACTGCAAGGTCAGCCAGGCTGGCATGATCAGCGTCTGCCAGGCTACCTGCGTCAGCACGCACAACAGGCTGCACTGAAAGGCACTGAAAGCGCGTTGCCATACGCACGTGCAGCAAGTCTGGAAAACCGTTAAGGAGGATCATGCGCGCCATACCTCTACTTTCGCTTCTGCTCAGTGGCTGGTTCATAGTTCCAGCCCACGCTGATGAGGCCCAGGACTGGTTGACCCGTCTGGGCCAGGCCGAGCAGCAGCAAAGCTTTCACGGCACTTTCGTATACGAGCGTAACGGTAGCTTTTCTACCCATAACATCTGGCATCGCGTCCAGAATGGCCAGGTTCGCGAGCGTTTACTCCAGCTCGACGGTTCGGCGCAGGAAGTCGTGCGCATTGATGGACACACTCAATGCGTCAGCGGCACCCTGATTGCCGGTCTGGGGGATTCCCCCAACTCAGCCGCTCGTCCTCTCGATCCGCAAAAGCTGAAAAACTGGTATGACCTTGCCGTCATCGGCAAATCGCGCGTGGCTGGGCGAGACGCAGTGATTGTATCGCTGACGCCTCGCGATCAGCATCGTTACGGTTTTGAATTGCATCTGGACAAGAAAACGGGTTTGCCGCTGAAGTCGTTGCTGCTGAACGACAAGGGGCAGTTGCTCGAACGCTTCCAGTTCACCAGTCTCGATACTGACGAAGTCCCGTCGGACAAAGATTTGCAGGCTGATGCCGACTGTAAAGCGATAACGCTCGACAGCGACAAGGCTTCCGCCGTCAAGACCGCTCAGGTCTGGCATTCGGACTGGCTGCCGCCGGGTTTTGAACTGACCAGCAGCACCTCGCACAAGGACCCGGAAACCAAGACTCAGGTCAACAGTTTGCTGTACGACGACGGCTTGGCACGCTTTTCGGTTTTCCTTGAGCCTTTGAACGGCGCAACCGTCACTGACACCCGCACGCAACTGGGTCCAACCGTTGCCGTTTCCCGTCGCCTGACAACGCCTGAAGGCGAGATGATGGTCACTGTGGTTGGTGAGATTCCAATTGGCACTGCCGAACGAATTGCTCTGTCGATGCGAAATACCGATGGCACTGCAACCAGTAAGCAGTGAGCTGATTTCAGTCATTACCACGTCTTCATCGAGACGTAGATGAAATGTTTGCTGAGCATTTTCATTTGCAAATACCCCGAAAATTTTTTATAGGTCAGAGCCTCACGGCTCTGGCCTTGTTTGTTGTTCCCGGAACAAAAATGCCGGTCGGTGGTTTCCGGCGTTCCTTGCTCCATATCGCTTAACCCTGCTCGTCGTAACGGGAGCTGTATGTCGATACCAAGTTTGAAATCCTATCTCTCCATTTTCGCCACTGTGCTGTTGCTCGGTCAGGCGGTGCCTGCGGCGCAAGCGGCCGATCTGCCTGACTTCACCCAATTGGTCGAACAAGCTTCGCCAGCCGTGGTGAACATCAGTACCACGCAGAAACTGCCGGATCGCAAAGTGAACCAGCAGATGCCTGATCTGGAAGGCCTGCCGCCGATGCTGCGCGAATTCTTCGAGCGCGGCATGCCGCCTCAGCAGCGTTCGCCGGGCGGTGGTGGTCGTCAGCGTGAAGCGCAGTCGCTGGGTTCGGGCTTCATTATCTCCCCGGATGGCTACATCCTGACCAATAACCACGTAATCGCCGATGCCGACGAGATCCTCGTCCGCCTCGCCGACCGCAGTGAAATGAAAGCCAAGCTGATCGGCACCGATCCACGCTCCGACGTGGCCTTGCTGAAAATCGAAGGCAAGGATCTGCCGGTGCTCAAACTCGGCAAATCCCAGGACTTGAAAGCCGGTCAGTGGGTCGTGGCAATCGGTTCGCCGTTTGGCTTCGACCATACCGTGACTCAAGGTATCGTCAGTGCCGTGGGTCGTAGCCTGCCGAACGAAAACTATGTGCCGTTCATTCAGACCGACGTGCCGATCAACCCAGGTAACTCCGGTGGTCCGCTGTTCAACCTGAACGGTGAAGTGGTCGGCATCAACTCGCAGATCTACACCCGTTCGGGTGGTTTCATGGGCGTGTCGTTCGCGATCCCGATCGACGTGGCGATGGATGTGTCCAATCAGCTGAAGAGCGGTGGCAAAGTCAGCCGCGGCTGGCTGGGCGTGGTCATCCAGGAAGTGAATAAGGATCTGGCCGAGTCGTTCGGCCTGGATAAACCGGCCGGCGCGCTGGTTGCCCAGATTCAGGATGACGGTCCGGCAGCCAAAGGTGGCCTGCAAGTTGGCGACGTGATCCTGAGCATGAATGGTCAGCCGATCGTCATGTCAGCTGATCTGCCGCATCTGGTCGGCGCACTGAAAGCTGGCGCCAAAGCCAATCTGGAAGTGATTCGTGAAGGCAAGCGCAAGAATGTCGAGCTGACGGTTGGCGCGATCCCTGATGAAGACAAAGAGCTGGATGCGCTACCGAAGTCCGGTACTGAAAGCACCAGCAACCGCCTCGGTGTGTCGGTGGGCGAGCTGACCGCCGAGCAGAAGAAAACCTACGACCTCAAAGGTGGTGTGGTGATCAAGGAAGTGCAGGACGGTCCTGCGGCGCTGATTGGTCTGCAGCCAGGTGACGTGATCACGCACCTGAACAACCAGGCCATCGGCTCCACCAAGGAGTTCGGCGAGATCGCCAAGGCACTGCCGAAGAACCGTTCGGTGTCGATGCGCGTTCTGCGTCAAGGTCGTGCCAGCTTCATCACCTTCAAACTGGCTGAATAATCCAGCGCTAAGGTAAAAAAGAAACCGCCTCGAAAGAGGCGGTTTTTTTATGCCTGAAGCTTTTGTCTGGACGGCAGGAGGCTTAGCCCATCATGTCCTTGACCATCCGCTCTTGTTCCATCAGCTCACGCTGGCGGGCATCGATGCGTGAAGACAGCGGGAAGTTACTGCCAGCCTTGCGCTTGGCAAAATCGAGTTGCTGGATCGCCTGGCGATAATCGCCAACCAGCGCGAAATACTCGGCCCGCGCCTGGTGCAGGCCAATGATGTTCCCCGACAAGCCACGGGTTTCGGCGACCTGATACCAGACATCCGGATCATCCGGGCGGGATTTGAGTAATGCTTCCAGCGCCTTCTCGGCATCCGGCGCGCGATTCTGTTTCAGCAGCAGATCCACTCGAACCTGATTCAGCGGATAGTTGCCCGGATATTGTGTAAGCATCCGGTCCACACGGGACTGTGCATCCGGCAAACGATTATTGGTGATGTCCAGATCGACTTGGGCAAGGTTGTAGATGATTTCGTTCGGCGACGTCGCCAGCAATTGCTTGAGATTCTCGCGCGCTTCATTCAACTGGCCACCCTTGATCTGCGCAATCGCCAGACCGTAGCGCGCCACATCGTTCTTCGGGTTTTCATCCAGCTGCGCACGGAAACGCTTGGCGCCCAGACCCGGGGTTTCTTCGTAGATCAACTGCACGCGCGCGCGGATCAATTGATAGCGCTTGGAGTCTTCAATGCCGCCCGGTTTGGCTTGTTCGGCGCGGTTGCGGGTGTCGGCAATACGCGATTCGGTCACCGGGTGAGTCAGCAGGAATTCCGGTGGCTTGGCGTCGAAACGGTATTGACGCATCAGGCGTTCGAACATGGTCGGCATCGAACGCGGGTCATACCCGGCCTTTTCCAGATTGAGGATGCCGATGCGGTCGGCTTCCTGTTCGTTCTGCCGGGAGAAGGTGCGTTGCGACTGAATCGCCGCTGCCTGCGTACCGGCGATGGTCGCAATACCGGCGTCACCGCCACCGGCTGCGGCAATGACGATCCCGGCCAGCAGCGCGGCCATCATCGGTACCTGCATTCGTTGCGATGCCTCGACGCCGCGCGCGAAGTGGCGTTGTGACAAGTGCGCCAGTTCGTGCGCCAGTACCGATGCGTATTCACCCTCGGTCTGCGCATTGAGGAACAAGCCACCATTGACCCCGACCACGCCACCCGGCGCCGCGAAGGCGTTGAGCTGCGGGCTGTTGATCAGAATGAATTCAAGGCGTCGGTCAGTGACTTGACTGGTCTCCACCAGCTTATAGACGCTGGATTCGACGTAGTCCTTGAGCTGCGGATCGTTGAGCTGTGAAACCTGGCTGCGCAACATCGCCAGCCAGGCGCGGCCAAGCTGGTATTCCTGTTGCGGCGAGACAATGGCAGAACTGGCGTCGCCAAGTGACGGCAGATCGTCGGCAAAGCCTGGTGAGGCGAGCAGGCAAGCGAGCGTCAGCAGGGTAGGGCGCAGAAAAGTCATGCACAAAGCCTTAGAAGACAAAGACCTTACTGTAGCCGGACACCGATGCTGCGACCAGATATTCTAGGCTGCTCGAAGACCTGAACCGGAGTGACGCAATGACTGACGCTGTAGCCCATGACGTGGAACTGGACGCCAGTGGCCTGAATTGTCCGTTGCCGTTGCTCAAGGCGAAAATGGAGCTGAACAAGCTTCAGAGTGGCGCCGTCCTCAAGGTGATCGCCACTGATGCGGGCTCGCAACGCGACTTTCGCACCTTTGCCAAATTGGCCGGTCATACGCTGCTGCGCGAAGAAGACGAAGCAGGTGTCTACCGTTACTGGTTGAAAAAGGCCTGAAATCGACAGCGTTACAATCTAAGGATTATTGATGTTCAAAGTGTTACGCGACTGGATTCAGCGCTATTTCTCCGATGAGGAAGCGGTGGTGCTGGCGGTGCTGCTGTTTCTCGCCTTCACGGCCGTGCTCACCCTCGGCGGCATGCTTGCGCCGGTATTGGCGGGTATGGTGCTGGCGTATCTCATGCAGGGCCTGGTGGTCACGCTCGAGCGTCTGCGCGTGCCGGGTGGTGTGGCGGTAGGATTGGTGTTCGCGCTGTTCATGGGCGTGCTGATGCTGTTTATCCTCGTGGTGTTGCCGCTGCTCTGGCATCAGTTGATCACGCTGTTCAATGAGTTGCCGGGCATGCTCGCCAAATGGCAGTCGCTGCTGTTGCTGCTGCCGGAACGCTATCCGCACCTGGTGTCCGATGAGCAAGTGTTGCAGGCGATCGAGGCGGCACGTGGCGAGATCGGCAAGTTCGGCCAGTGGGCGCTGACGTTCTCGCTGTCGAGTTTGCCGCTGCTGGTGAACATCATGATCTATCTGGTACTAGTGCCGATTCTGGTGTTCTTCTTCCTCAAGGACCGGGCCATGATCGGCGAATGGGTGCGTGGCTACTTGCCGCGTGAGCGCGCGCTGATCACTCGGGTTGCGCAGGAGATGAACCGGCAGATTGCCAACTACATTCGCGGCAAGGTCATCGAAATCGTGATTTGTGGCGGCGTGACCTACATCGCGTTTGCCGCCCTCGGACTCAACTATGCGGCGCTGCTGGCGTTGCTGGTCGGTGTGTCGGTGGTGGTGCCGTATGTCGGTGCCGTGGTGGTGACCGTGCCGGTGCTGCTGATTGCGCTGTTCCAGTGGGGCTGGAGCGATCAGTTCATTTATCTGATGGCGGTCTACGGGATCATTCAGACACTGGATGGCAATGTGCTGGTGCCGCTGCTGTTCTCGGAGGCGGTCAATTTGCACCCGGTGGCAATCATCTGTGCAGTGCTGTTGTTTGGCGGGTTGTGGGGATTCTGGGGGGTGTTCTTTGCGATCCCGCTGGCGACCCTATTCAAGGCAGTGCTGGATGCGTGGCCGCGCAAGGAGCCGGTGGTGGCGCCGCTGCTGTAGCGATTGATCCAGATTGTTCGGTGCGGCTTAAGGCCTCATCGCCGGCAAGCCAGCTCCCACAGGGTTTTCGGTGCACACAAAACCTGTGGGAGCTGGCTTGCCAGCGATGGCGTCAGAGAAAACGCGAGAGAAACATCAGGCCTTGTTCAAATTCTGCGCAGCAGCCAAAACAGCATCCACATGCCCCGGCACTTTCACACCACGCCATTCCTGACGCAGCACACCGTCCTTATCAATAAGGAACGTGCTGCGATCTACGCCCAGGTATTCCTTGCCGTACAGCTTCTTCAGCTTGATCACGTCGAACAATTGGCAGACGGCTTCGTCCTTGTCGCTGATCAGCTCGAACGGAAACTCCTGCTTGCACTTGAAGTTCTCGTGGGACTTCAGGCTGTCGCGGGAGATACCGAAAATCTCGGTATTGGCGGTCTTGAAGGCGGCGTATTGATCACGAAAGCCCTGGCCTTCTGTGGTGCAACCCGGGGTGCTGTCCTTCGGATAGAAATAGATCACCACTTGCTTGCCCTTGAGGGCAGACAGGCTGACAGTCTGCCCGCTGGTGGCAGGTGCTGCGAAATCGGCAACCGGTTGGTCGATGACAACGGCCATGAAAGTTTCCTTACATTGGGTTCTGTGGGCGCCAAGGCTCGATCAGTGCGTCCAGGTTCATCGCGTCGGAGAAGTCGAGGAACTGGTCGCGCAGCCAGCTGATCTGGGTGCCGGCGGGCAGGGTCACGGTAAATGTGGCGTTGAGCATGGTGCCGCCGGTCTGCGGCGCCTGGTACGTGTCGCAGGTCAGGTTTTCCAGTTCGACGTTGTGATCCATGAAGAACTGGCACAGCTCATTGATGATGTCCGGGCGATACGCCGAGCTGACATACGCCACGTACGGCAGGGCCTGCGGACGATTTTCCAGCGGCGCGCTGCGCACCACGTTGGCGGTGAAAGCGTGTTTCTTGGCCAGGCCCGGCAAGCTGCCTTCCAGGCGGGCGAGGGCATCCCAACTGCCGGAGACCTCGAGGACCAAAGCGCTGCACTCGCCGTGGCGAGTCAGGCGTGAAGTAACCACGGCGCAGCGATTTTCATGGCTGGCGCGGCACAGGACGTTAGTCAGCTCCATGGGGTTGGCGCCGAGGGCACTGATGACAAGGAATTGTTCGCGAACTGTGGGGGTGGACATGCAGCATTCCTAAAGCGATGAGCGGTCGGTAGGTTTAAGGGCGTTGGCCACCGGGGAGTGCCTGTTCTGGCTGTCCGTACAAAGAGGCCCGGCAAGCGCTCGCGGCTCGCTCCACTATAGCGGGAGCGCGTCGATGCGACGCAGGAACGGGGTCTGGGAGGCCGTAAAGGGAGGCTGGAACCCGGCGTACAAGCTGATCAGTACCGATCAAAGTCTGAAGGGTAGCGAAAAGCGGCGCCAAGGGGAATGGCGGCAGCGCAGTACTTCGCTTGTGCAAGCATCTTGGCGCCAGTACCATTACCGCTCTCTTTTTCCGGCAGGAGCGGTTTCATGATTGCGGGCAGTATGGTGGCACTGGTCACTCCCATGGATGCACAAGGGCGTCTTGACTGGGACAGCCTCAGCAAACTCGTGGACTTCCATCTCAAGAACGGCACCCATGCCATTGTCGCGGTCGGTACTACCGGCGAGTCGGCAACCCTTGATGTAGAAGAACACATCGCCGTCATCAAAGCCGTGGTCAAACAGGTTGCCGGGCGCATTCCGGTCATCGCCGGCACTGGCGCCAACTCGACCCGCGAAGCTGTCGAGCTGACCCGCAACGCCAAGGAAGCCGGGGCCGATGCCTGCCTGCTGGTGGTTCCGTACTACAACAAGCCGACTCAGGAAGGTCTGTACCAGCACTTCAAGCACATTGCTGAAGCGGTCGACATTCCGCAGATTCTCTACAACGTTCCTGGCCGCACGTCTTGTGACATGCAGGCCGAGACCGTGATTCGCCTGTCCACCGTGCCGAACATCATCGGTATCAAGGAAGCCACTGGCGACCTGAAACGCGCCAAAGCGATTATCGATGGTGTGAACAAGGATTTCATCGTGCTGTCCGGCGATGATCCGACCGCCGTTGAGCTGATCCTGCTGGGTGGCAAAGGCAACATCTCTGTAACCGCCAACGTCGCGCCACGCGAAATGGCCGATCTGTGCGAGGCCGCGCTCAAGGGCGACGCCGACACCGCACGGGCGATCAACGAAAAACTGATGCCACTGCACAAAGACCTGTTCATCGAAGCCAACCCGATTCCGGTGAAGTGGGCTTTGGTGGAAATGGGCCTGATGCATCAAGGCATCCGCCTGCCACTGACCTGGCTGAGCACACCTTGTCACGAAACGCTCCGCTTGGCCCTGCGCCAGTGCAGCGTCCTGGTTTAATTGAGGAAGTACAACGCATGAAGCGAATGGCCGGACTTTCCGCACTTGCCTTGATTATCTCCAGCACCAGCGGCTGCGGATGGGTCTGGGGGCCGGAAGGTTATTTCCGCGACCGTGGTAGCGATTACCTGCAAGCGCAACAGACTGCACCAATGCAACTGCCACCGGAAGTCAGCACTTCCAAGCGTCTGGATCCGCTGTTGCCGATCCCGCGTAACGTTGCTGATGACACCGAGAAGGGCGAATACATTGTGCCGCGTCCTCAGCCGCTGTCGGCCGTTGCCGATGCCAGCGATTACTCGCTGCAGAAGAGCGGTGACTCCCGCTGGGTCGTGGCCCAGCACCCACCGGCCGAAGTCTGGCCAGTGGCGGTGCAGTTCTTCCAGGACAACGGTTTCCGTCTGGATGAACAGCGCCCGCAGACCGGCGAGTTCACCACCACCTGGCAGCATTCCGACGAACTGTCCGCGGCCATGGCCAAGCGCCTGAGCGCAGCCGGCATCGCCAGCGACAGCGAAACCCGCGTGCGTGTGCGGATCGAGCCGGGCGTGCAGCGCAACACCAGTGAAATCTACGTGGTCAGCGCCGAGCGTCCAGCCGGCAGCACGGCCGATGTGGCCTTCACCAACCGTTCGGTCAACACTGGCCTGGACGCAGCGCTGGTCGACGACATGCTCGCGAGCATGAGCCGGATCTCCGAGAAGGGCGGCTCGGTGTCGATGCTGGCCTCGCGTGATTTCGATACGCCAAGCCGTGTCAGCCTCAGCGAAGACGGCAGCGGCAACCCGGTGTTGAACGTCGGTAACGATCTGGACCGTGCCTGGTCGAGCGTTGGCCGTGCACTGGAACAAGGCGAATGGCGCGTTGAAGACATCAACCGTAGCCTGGGCCTGTACTACATCAACCTGGCCGAAAAAGCCGAGAAGAAAGACGACAAGCCTGGTTTCTTCAGCAGCCTGTTCGGCAGTGCGCCGAGCAAGGAAGAAGTTGAAGCCCGTGCCGAGCGTTATCAGGTTCGCCTGAGCAAGGTTGGCGAGAACATTCAGGTGACCGTCGAGAAAAACATCAACACCGTCGCGCCGGCTGAAGTGGCACGCAAAGTGTTGAGCGTGATTCAGGACAACCTGGGCTGATCAACCATGCGTTTTGCCGTTCTCGGCAGCGGTAGCCAAGGGAACGGCACGCTGATCGCCAGTGCTGATACGTATGTGCTGGTGGATTGTGGTTTTTCCCTGCGGGAAACCGAAAAACGCCTATTGCGCCTGGGTGTGACCCCGGCGCAACTGAGCGCGATACTCGTAACCCACGAACATGCCGACCACGTGCATGGCGTGGGTTTACTGTCTCGGCGCTACAATCTACCGGTCTACCTCAGTCGCGGCACACTGCGCGGGATGCGCAAACCGATTGAACCCGCAGGCTTTCTGGCCGGCGGCGAGCAACTGCAGATCGGTGCACTGAGCATCGGGGTCATTGCCGTGGCCCATGATGCGCAGGAACCGACCCAGTACGTCTTCAGTGATCACCAGCAGCGGCGCTTCGGCCTGCTGACCGACCTGGGTTCCTACTGCGAGCGGGTGCTGGATGGTTATCGGGACCTCGATGCGTTGATGATCGAGTCCAACCACTGTCGCGATATGCTGGCCCGTGGTCATTACCCGTACTTTCTCAAGCAGCGGGTGGGCGGCGAGCTGGGACATTTGAACAACCATCAGGCGGCATTCCTGGTGTCCGAGTTGGGCTGGCAGGGCTTGCAACACCTGGTCCTGGCCCATCTGAGCAGCAAGAACAACCTGCCGCAGTTGGCCCGGCAATGTTTTGTCGACACCCTCGGGTGCGACCCGGACTGGCTGCAACTGGCCGATCAAGATTCAGGGCTCGACTGGCGCCACATCGCCTAGCCCACCTACTTAGCAAGCGGAGCCCATCATGGAAAAACGTGAAGAACTCTACCGCGGCAAAGCCAAATCGGTTTACAAGACCGACGACGCTGACCGCTTGATCCTGCTGTTTCGCAACGACACCTCGGCGTTCGACGGCAAGCGTATCGAGCAGCTCGACCGCAAAGGCATGGTCAACAACAAGTTCAATGCCTTCATCATGCAGAAACTCGAAGCGGCCGGCGTACCGACCCAATTCGACAAATTGCTGGCCGACAATGAAGTCCTGGTGAAGAAACTCGACATGATCCCGGTCGAGTGCGTCGTGCGTAACTACGCTGCCGGTAGTCTGGTCAAGCGTCTGGGCGTCGAAGAGGGCCTGAAGCTCAATCCTTACACCTTCGAACTGTTCCTGAAGGACGACGCCAAGGGCGACCCGTTCATCAACGAATCCCACGTCGTGGCATTCGGTTGGGGCACCGCCGAGCAACTGGTGCGCATGAAAGAACTGTCGCTCAAGGTCAACGAAGTCCTGACCAAGCTGTTCGACGACGCTGGCCTGCTGCTGGTCGACTTCAAGCTTGAGTTCGGCGTGTTCAGCGACGGCTCCATCGTCCTCGGTGACGAGTTCAGCCCGGACGGCTGCCGTCTGTGGGACAAGGACACTAAGAAGAAGATGGACAAAGACCGCTTCCGTCAGGGCCTCGGTGACGTTATCGAAGCCTACGAAGAAGTCGCCAATCGTCTGGGTGTACCGCTTTAATCGACGCAAGCATCTGATAGCACGAAGAAAATTTCGAAAGAGGGTTTGCTTTCGGTAAAAGTGTTGTTATGATGCGCGCCGTTGGAGAGATGCCAGAGTGGCCGAATGGGACGGATTCGAAATCCGTTGTACCTTCACCGGTACCTAGGGTTCGAATCCCTATCTCTCCGCCATTACATAGAAAAAGCCCCGTAGATGAAAATCTACGGGGCTTTTTTGTTTCTGCGAATTCAGCATTCGTTGCGATAGCGCTGAAGCGCGTCGTGCATGGTGAGGGCCTCGGCAGAGAGGCAATTTAAGTAAACACAGCCTCTGCCGACATTAGAGACACAACGCTCACAGGACTCACCGACCCATTTAGAGCCGCGCTCGCAGAGTAGGGGCTGTCATTATTGGCCAGCGATCGGCCGCCAAATCACACCTGTCGTCGTTTATCCTCTGTCCAGTCATGAGGCCAGCGCTCTCACTAAAGTGGATACTTGCTCACCTCGGCCGTGAAAGGCGCATCCAGCGAGTTCCAGCCTCGCTCCCTATTTGAATTGGTTTGAATATGAAAATTCCACCATCAGCCCAAGGTGCTCACCGCGTTTCTGAACGTCAGTCCGTCAGGTCAGGCAGCAGCGCCGCACCCCACGTCGAAGACTGCGAAGTGCTGGTTGCGCAGCCGCCAGCGTTCGAGGATGGCGAGCCGCCAGTCGGCGTGGTTATCCATGCGTATTACCCCGAGGTGCTGAAAGATATCCTGCGCCGTTTGATTAAACTGACTGAACGCCTGCACCTCTACGTAACCTGCGTAGCCGGTCGTGAAGATGAGATCTGTGCTCAACTGACGGCCAGCACATTGAGTTTTTCGCTATACCGGGTGCCGAATCACGGCAGGGATGTTTTGCCGTTTCTGCGGGTGCTGCCGTTCTTGCGTGCCGACAATATCCGCACGCTGGTCAAGCTGCACACCAAGCGTTCGCTGCACTTGGGCGGGGCGATCGATTGGGGCGTTGAACTATTCGATGATCTGCTAGACCCGGTACGATTCAGTCGAGCGCTGGAACACCTTGCCGACCCGGTGCATGTGCCGATGCTGGGTCCTCAGCGATACCTGGTGCCCGTCACCCGATTCCTCAGCGAAAGCAACCGCGCGTTGCTTGTCACCCTGGCCGAGCGTGGCGGTATTGAGCCGCAGGGCATCAACGAAGCGGATTATTTTGCCGGCACCATGTTCTTTGCGCGCATTGAAGTGTTTGCGCCTTTGGAGCGGATTCAACTGACGGGCAGCGATTTCGAAGTTGAAAGTGGCCAGCTCGACGGTACCCTGGCACACACGTTAGAGCGGTTTTTCGGCGTTCTGGCGAATGTTGGCCGGCAGCAGCGCAATATCGACCTTTATCAGCGCTGGCTGGCGAGTCGGCAACTGGCCGCCGTCGAGGTCGAAGGTTTGCCCGCGCGACTAGCGAGCTGGCCGCGGCAACCGGACGTGTTGTTGGTGTTGACCGACACTACGGGTGATATCGGACTGTTGCGTTCCAGCTTGGAAAGCATTGACCGCCAGCTTTATCGGGCGGCGGCCATCGTGGTGCTCTCCAATGCCGAACCTGTAGGCGTGACGCCGGCCGATAATCTGGTCTGGCTGCCGTTGGCCGAATCCTGGCCGAGCCAGCTCAATGAACTGTTGCAGGAGATCGACGTTGACTGGTGGTACCTTTTGCGTGGCGGAGACGAACTGGATCCCCACGCGCTGCTTTTGCTCGCCGAAGGCATCGCGCTCAATCCCGGTGTCAGCGCATGCTACAGCGATGAAGACTCACTGACCGCTGAAGGCTGCCAGAGTCCGGTATTCAAGCCGGATTTGAATCTGGATATGTTGCGCAGTTATCCCTATGTCGGCCGCGCACTGGCTTTCAGTCGCGAGGCCGCGCTGTCTGCCGACGGCTTTGATCCCGCCTTCAGCGAACTGGCGCCCCATGATTTGCTTTTTCGGCTGATTGAAACTCACGGTCTGGGCACTGTCGGGCACCTCGCGGATGTGCTGGTGCATCAGGCCATCAATTTCCCTCAGTGGCTCGGTGAACCGCAAGTCATCGTGAACTCGGCAGCCATCGTCGGGGCGCACTTGCAGCGCCTGGGCGTGGCGCATGAGCTGCTGGCCGGACCTTTGCCAATGGCTAATCGTGTGGTCTACCAACATGCGGAACAGCCGCTGGTGTCGATCCTCATTCCCACCAAGGACTGCCTGCCGATGCTGCTGCGCTGCATCGAAAGCATCATGGAGAAAACCAGCTACACGAATTACGAACTGATCATCGTCGACAACAACAGCGAAACAGCCGAGGCCCGGGACTGGTTCAACGGTATGGAGCTGTTGAACAATCCCAAGGTGCGCATCCTGCGTTATCCGCACCCGTTCAACTATTCGGCGATCAATAATTTTGCTGCCAGCCATGCCCGCGGCGATTACCTGGTGCTGCTCAACAATGACACGGCGATCATTGATGGCGACTGGCTTGGTGCACTGCTCCATCACGCCCAGCGGCCAGAAGTGGGGATAGTGGGCGCTAAACTGTTATTCCTCGACGGGACTGTTCAGCATGCAGGTGTGGTACTCGGGTTGCGTGGTGTTGCAGACCACCCGTTTATCGGCGATTCAATGCAGTCCAACGGCTACCTTCACCGCTTGCATCTTGATCAGAACTACAGCGCGGTCACCGCCGCCTGCCTGATGATCAGCACCGAGCTGTACCAGCAAGTGGGGGGTATGGACGAGGTCGGCCTGGCCGTTTCCTTTAACGATGTGGATCTGTGCCTGAAAGTCGGCCAGGCTGGACGGCTGATTGTCTGGACGCCTTATGCGCTGCTCGTTCACGAAGCCAGTGTGAGCCAGAACAACGTCGACACGACCAAGGAGGAAGCCAAGCGCAAACGATTCAAGGGCGAACAGTCGGTGATGTACCAGCGTTGGCTTGCGCAAATCGCCAACGATCCGGCCTACAACCGCAACCTGACCCTGGAGGGTAGTGGCTTCTCCTCCAAATACCGCACCGACACTGATTGGCACCCGTTTGCCAGTCGTGAATTGCCTCACGTGCTGTGCCACCCTCTCGACTCTTTCGGCAGCGGACACTACCGCGTGCGTCAGCCTTTCGCTGCCCTGAAAGCCGCGCAGCTGATCGGCGGAACGGTGAGCAACGAGGGACTGCAACCGACAGAACTGGAGCGCATTGCGCCGGACACGATCATTTTCCAGGGACAGCACACAACGCCTCATCTGGAGTACATGCAGGACACCAAGGCATTCTCCAGGGCGTTCAAGATTTACGAGCTGGATGACTATATTCTTGACGTGCCCGCTGGCAACTTGAACCACGAATTGCTGCCCAAAGACATCACCAAACGCTTGAAGAAAGCCGTAGGGCTGTGCGATCGGTTGGTGGTGTCTACCGAGCCGCTGGCCAATGCGCTGAAGGGGTTCAATGCCGACATCCGGGTGATGGAAAACCGTCTGCCGAGCCATTGGTGGAGCGACCTGACCAGCCAGCGCCAACAAGGCCGCAAGCCTCGGGTTGGCTGGGCCGGCGGCTCGAGTCACAGCGCCGATCTGCAAGTCCTTGCCGAAGTGGTTCGTGCGCTGGAAGGAGAAGTTGAATGGGTGTTCATGGGGATGTGCCCACCAGCACTGCGTCCCTATGTCCATGAGTTCCATAGGGGGGTGAGTATCGAAAAATACCCGCAAAGACTGGCTGAGCTGAACCTCGACCTGGCTTTGGCACCTCTGAAAGACAACTTTTTCAACGCCTGCAAAAGCAATTTGCGCTTGTTGGAATATGGCGCCTGTGGTTTCCCCGTGATCTGCTCGGACATCCCTTGTTATCGTGGTGATTTCCCGGTGACGAGGGTCAGGAACCGTTCGCAAGACTGGATTGCCGCTATTCGCGAACATCTGGCTGAGCCCGATGCCAGCGCCAAGGCTGGAGACGCCCTGCGCAGCGTTGTACTCAATCAGTGGATGCTCAAGGACGAACATCTGTTGGCGTGGCGAAACGCCTGGCTGGCGGACTGAAGATGAAGCCTGGGTTGCGCTGACTGCATTCAGGTCTTTTGCTACCGGCTCGGAAAAAAGCCTCACAGCCTTAAAACTGTGGGGCTTTTTCATATCTGCTGGACCGTGCAGAGCGGCTAGATCTCCTTGACCGGCGTCTCCCCCTGCACAGCCTTGATCAACCCGATCACGTGCATGCAATCCGCCTTGTTCACATACGACTCGCCACTGGCGATGGTCTCGTGGTTACCCGCCCGCAATCTCCAGCGCCATTGTCCTTTGCCGGTGCTCGGGGTGCCTCTGGATTGCCTGTAAATCTCGAAATACATTCAGTTCGCTCCATGCGATTCATTGTGCGACAGCCGGTGTGGCGCATGCTCGCAAGCCTAGCGCAGACGCTTTTTTTGGCTATCGGACATTTGTTTCCAATCGTTCGCGGATGTTTCTGAAGGACGCGGGCTAGAGCGCAGCAATAGGCCTGTGGATTGGCCAAAATGACGCCGTCTGATCCTTGCAACACCGTCGACGCTGCTGCTTAATACGGGACGGCTCATGGCGTCGAATATTGTTCGGTGACCGACAAACACTATAAGAAGAGCACTCCTTTGATTGAGCACGGAAAGCAACAGGCCGGGCTGGTGACGTTATCGCTGGTGGTCCCCGTTTTTAACGAAGAGGACAGCCTCGACACGTTTCTGCGGCGAATCAATCAAGTCTTTCAGACGCAGGCGTTGATCGACCTTGAACTGGTGTTCGTCAACGACGGCAGTACCGATGCCACGCTTGAGCGCCTGCTTGAACATCAGCGGGACGATGCGCGTCTGCGTATCGTCGATTTGAGCCGCAACTTCGGCAAAGAAGCAGCGTTGTCCGCCGGTTTGCAGATCGCGACCGGGCAGATCGTGGTGCCGATCGACGCTGATCTGCAAGACCCGCCCGAGGTCATTGTGCAGATGATCGAGCGCTGGCGAGAAGGCTTTGAAGTGGTGCTCGGTCATCGCATCAGCCGTCGCAGCGACACCTGGGCCAAGCAGACATCAGCGCACTGGTTCTACCGCCTGCACAACAAGATCGCCGAACAGCCTTTGCCCGAGAATGTCGGCGATTTTCGTCTGATGGATCGCTGCGTGGTCGATGCCTTGCTGACCCTGCCGGAATCCCGGCGCTTCATGAAAGGCCTGTTCGCCTGGGTCGGCTTTCGCACCACCCACGTCGATTACGAGCGCCCGGAGCGCGTGGCGGGGCAGAGCAAGTTCAATGGCTGGCGCCTGTGGAACTTTGCGCTGGAAGGCATCACCAGTTTCAGCACTGAACCGTTGCGGATCTGGACGTATGTCGGCGCATTGGTGTCGCTGGTGTCTTTTGCCTTCGCCATGTTCATTGTCGTGCGCACGCTGATTCACGGTGTCGACCTGCCCGGTTATGCCTCGCTGATGGTGGCCGTGACCTTTCTCGGTGGACTGCAATTGATCGGCATCGGTGTGCTCGGTGAGTACCTGGGCCGCACGTATATCGAATCCAAACGCCGGCCGGTTTTTCTGGTGCGTCGCGTCTATGACCCCAAGGACTGACACATGGATCTCAAGGAAACCGACATCCTCGGCGACGCCATCAACGAGCACTGGTATTACTGCTCAAAAGCCGCCGCCACCCGGCGTTTGCTGGGAGATGCACCCATCAGCCGAATCCTCGATGTCGGCGCCGGCTCGGGATTTTTCTCCCACCATTTGCTGACGCACACCGATGCACGCGAAGCATGGTGCGTGGATATCAGCTACCCCGCCGACTCCAGCGCGACCACCGCCGGCAAACCGGTGCACTACCGTCGCGGGATCGAAACCATCGAGGCCGATCTGGTGTTGTTGATGGACGTGCTGGAGCACGTCGATGATGACCTCGGTCTGCTCAAGATGTACGTCGACAAAGTGCCATCGGGCAGCAGGTTTCTGATGACGGTACCGGCATTCCAGTTCTTGTGGAGTGGCCACGATGACTTTCTCGAGCACAAGCGCCGCTACACCCTGGCGCAGTTCGAAACCTTGGCGTGTGATGCCGGTTTGACGGTGCAGCGCGGTGCCTATTATTTCGGTGCGGTGTTTCCGATCGCTGCGGCGTTGCGCTTGCTGCCGCAAGGCGCACAAGCCCAAACGCCGCGTTCACAGCTCAAGCGTCATCATCCGCTGGTGAACGGTGTTCTCAAGACGCTATGCAGTCTTGAACTGCCGTTGATGGGCATCAACCGTCTGGCCGGGTTGAGTGTGTTCGTGCTGGCGCGCAAACCGTGACCTCGGCGCAAAAAACAGCATTGATTCAGCGAGGTTTGCGCTTTGCCGTGACCGGGCTGTTTGTCACTGTGCTGCATGCGCTGGTGGCGGTGCTGTTCATCAACTTCATTACTGCGCAACCGCCGCTGGCCAATGGCGTGGCGTTTGCCGTGGCGACGGTGGTTTCCTACGTGATTAACACCACCTGGAGTTTTTCTGCCCGCTTGCACGGACGAACGCTGCTGCGTTTTCTGCTGGTGTCCGTGGGCGGCTTTTTCCTCGCGATGTTCGTTGCCTGGGCCGCGCAGGTTGCCGGGCTGCACTATCTGCTGGGCATCGTTGCGGTGGCGCTGACGATTCCGGCGTTCACCTTTGTCTTGCACTATTTCTGGACCTATCGATGAAGGCGTCACCAAACCATCCGGCGCTGGGCGTGTTGCCTTTACTGCTTGGCGTTCTGGCATTTTTCTGCGTGATCGGACCGCAAGCGCTGGATCCGCAAAACATTGCCTGGCTGGAGCAGGGCGATCCGGCGACGCATTATCTGGGCTGGGAATATTTTCGTCATTCACCCTGGATCTTTCCGCTCGGACTCAACCCTTCCTATGGTCTGGAGCTGGGCAGTTCGATCATCTTTTCCGACTCCAATCCGCTGCTGGCGTTGCTGTTCAAACCGTTCAATGCGTGGTTGCCGGCGACCTTCCAGTATTTCGGTCTGTGGCTGCTGGCGTGTTTCGTGCTGCAAGCCTGGTTCGCCTGGAAACTGCTGGGGCTGATGACCGGCAATCCGCTGATTCGTTTGCTGGGTACCGGTTTGCTGGTGGTTTCACCGCCGATGTTTCTGCGCATGGGCGGACACCTTTCCCTGTCCGGGCATTTTCTGATTCTGGCGGCGTTGTACCTGGCGTTGTTGCCGAACCTGTCTCGACGACGCCTGGCCTGGGGCGCGTTACTGGCGGTGACGGCGATGGTGCATGCGTACCTGCTGGCGATGGTGGCGCTGATCTGGGTAGCAGATCTGCTCGGCAAAACTTTCAGCCAACAACTGACTCGGCGTCAGGGGCTGCTTGAAGGCGTTTCGCTGTTTGCTGTGGTGAGTGTGTGTTGCTGGCAGGCCGGTTACTTTGCCATTGCCGACGGCGGGCAATCCGGCGGTTTCGGGTTGTACCGGATGAACCTGTTGTCGCCACTCGATCCAGCGGGCTGGTCGTTCATCTTGCCGGATCTGCCAAAAGCCAGCGGCGATTACGAAGGCTTTAATTATCCGGGGTTGGGTGTGCTGTTGCTGGTGCCGTTGGCGCTGATTGCCTTGCTTAGAAATCGCCAGCCGCTGAAGGATGAGCTTCGCGTTCGCCCTTGGCTGTTGCTGGCGTTGATCGGTTTATCGTTGTTTGCGCTATCGAACCAGATCGGTGTCGGCGCGCACACGTTCAGCTATCCGCTGCCGAAAATCGCCCTCAAACTGGCCAATATTTTTCGCGCGTCGGGGCGGATGTTCTGGCCCGTGTTGTACGCGCTCATCCTGATGGTGATGTTCCTGCTGGTGCGCGGTTACCGGCCACGTATCGTCGTCGCGTTGTTGGCGCTGGCATTGACGATACAGATTGTCGACACACGCAACGGCTGGATGGGCTTGCGCAACAGCAAAATGATGACGCCCTCCGCACAATGGCCAACGCTGATGCGTGATCCATTCTGGGCGAGTGCGGCGGCGCATTACTCGAAGGTGCGCAGTCTGATGCCACAGAATCAGTCCGAACGCTGGCAAGTGATTGCCGATTTCGCTGCGACCCATGGTCTGAAAACCGACGCTGTTTATCTGGGACGCATGAGTTCCACAGCGCTGGATCAGGCTCGGCAGAAAACGCAGCACATGCTCGAATCAGGGCAATACGATGCCGACTCGTTGTACATCCTCGACGACTCCGTGCTGGCCGATGCCGCCAAAAGCGTCAACAGTGAAACGGATCTGCTGACCCGAGTGGATGGTCTGGTGGTGCTGGCGCCGGGCTGGAAGCGTTGCTCGCAGTGCCTGAGCGTGCCTGATGAAGGACGCCGAATGTCATTGCTGGCACTGATGCGTCCCGGTCAGGCGCTGATCTTCAACTACTCCGCCCGGCAGTTGACCAGCGGTTGGTCGACCCCGGAAAACTGGGGTACATGGTCGGCGGGACAGCAGGCGCAGGTCGACTTGCGGGTGTCACCCGAGGCGCGCTCGATTGCGCTGGAGGTCATGGCATTCGTTTTGCCGCAACACCCGGCGCAGCGAGTGATTGTCAGTTTGAATGGCGAGCAGGTACTGAGCACGCGGCTGGTGCAACATCAGGATAATCATCTGGAGATCCCGATCAGTCCTGCGATCCGTCAGCATCTGGCAGACAACGATCGCCTGACGATCGAGCTGCAATTGCCCGACGCCATCAGCCCGGAACAATTGGGCATCAATGATGATTCACGGATCATGGCGCTGGGCTTGAAACGCCTGACGGTGAACTGACGCTGCGTGGCGATGGACGGCGGGGCCCTGCGCTTTCTACACTGCCGGTATTCCGGGGGGCAGGGGGCAATGGATGAACCGCAATGAACTACGCAAGGCTGACATCAACCTGATGGTGGTGTTCGAGACCTTGATGCTCGAACGCAACGTGACCCGGGCGGCCGAGAAGCTGTTTCTCGGCCAGCCGACCATAAGCTCGGCGCTCAATCGCTTGCGCACCATGCTCAATGATCCGCTGTTCATCCGTGTCGGCCACCGCATGGAGCCGACAGCGCGTGCCGAAGATATTTTCCGCCATCTCAAGCCCGCGCTTGACTCATTGTCGGTCGCGCTGAGTTTGACCCGCGATTTCGATCCGGCCGTGAGCACCATGACCTTTCGCATCGGTCTGTCCGATGACGTCGAGTTCGGCCTGTTGCCGCCGCTGTTGCGTGCGTTGCGCCAGGAAGCGCCGAACGTGGTGTTCGTGGTGCAACACGTCGATTACTGGCGCATCCCCGATCTGCTCGCAGCGGGTGATATCACGGTCGGCATCAGCCAGACCCGGGGCCTGCCGGCCAATGCCAAGCGCAAACTGCTGCGGCACATTCAGCCGAGCATCCTGCGCGCCGACGCCAGCGATACACCGCTGACGCTGGATGAATATTGCGCGCGCCCCCATGTACTGGTTTCGCACACGGCCAACGTCAGTGGTTTTGCCGATGAGTGGCTGGCCGAACTCGGTCGTACTCGCCAAGTGGTGCTGTCGGTACCGCAATACAGCGCGTTGCCGGCGCTACTGGCCGGCACCGACCTGATCGCCAGTCTGCCGGATTACACGGCGGCAGCCATGGCCACTTCCGGATTGCTGTTTAAGGAGCCGTTTCCGTTTAAAACACCGACGCTGGATTTGTCGATGGTCTGGCTCAGCCACGTCGACAGCGACCCGGCCGAGCGCTGGTTGCGCTCAAGGCTGGAGCAGTTCATGAGCGAACGGCCACTGACGCCATCCTGAGCTATAACACTCCCCCTGTAGGAGCTGCGGCACGCTGCGATCTTTTGATCTTCAAATCCCAAGATCAAAAGATCGCAGCCTCGTTTCACTCGACAGCTCCTACAGGGCTTAGTGTGAACCGCATGTGCTATATGTACGACCTTTCTGCCAACTGACTGGGGACCTGCAATGCCACACCTGCACATGGAATACACCGCCAACCTGCCGCAGTTGAACGCCGATGTAGCGTTGATGCGGCTCAACAACACCCTAGTGGGCTCTGGTCAGTTCGCGGCGGAGTTCGATATCAAGAGCCGTGCGGTGAAAGTCGAGACCTTCAAGGTCGGAACCGCCATGGCCGAGCGCGCCTTCGTCTATGTGAAGCTGGCGCTGCTCAGCGGGCGTTCGCCGCAGATCAAGAAGCAGTTGTCAGAAAGCCTGTTGGCAGTCTTGCAGGACCTGTGCGAATGGCCGGCCGGTGTCGAGGTGCAGTTGTGTGTCGAACTGGTCGACATGGATCGCGAGTCCTACAGCAAAACCGCTATTGGCGTGTAGGACTCAGGCCGCTTCGAGTTCGCTGCACACCTTGACCACCTGCTCGCGCAACCACAGATTGGCGCTGTCCTGATCAACGCTCTGGCTCCATTGCATGTCGAGGGTAAAGCCCGGCAAGCCATTTGGCGCCTCGCAGTGATTGAACACCGCCTCGTTGGTCAGTAAACGCTGGATACGGCGGGGCAGGGTGAGGATGAAGTCGGTCCCCGTGATCATTTTCAATGCCGCGCTGTAGCTGTTCGAGCGCGCGACGATCTGACGCTTCTGCGCCTGCCGCGCCAGCCAGCCATCGACCATGTTGGTGGTTGATGTCCATGGCGTCGGGAACACGTGCCGGCGTTCGGTAAAAGCCTGCAGGCTCAGGCGCGGCTCCAGTGGCGTGGCGCGTTTGTCGAAGACGCAGACCAGATCGTCCTCCAGCAGCATTTGTGATTTCAGGTCAGCGTGATGACGGTGGAAGTTGGGGCCGAAGCTGATGACAAGATCGAGGCTGCCGTCGCGCAGCTCATCCGCCGGGACATCGGTCTCGAACTTGTGCATGTTGACCATCACCGGCAAATCGTCGAAGTCGAAACGCTTCAACAGACGCGGCAGGATCAGTTGCTCGAAGTATTCCGGGGCGCAGATATTGAAGGTGACGGCTTGTCGGGTCGGGTCGAACGTGGGGGCACCGGCGTGGCACAGGTTGATGCTTTCGAGGATTTTCTGCACATGGCCATACATGGTGCTGGCCTTGTAGGTCGGACGCATGCCGGTGCGGGTGTTGATAAACAGTTCGTCTTCGAAACTGGTGCGCAGTTTTTTCAAACAATAACTGACCGTGGACTGGCTGACGAACAGGGTTTCTGACACATCAGTGACGCTGCTCTGCTCATAAACAGCGATGAACACCATGAGATCCTGCATGTCGAGCTTTCTAAGCAAGTTACTGTTCAGCATCCGTTCCGTCTCGCTGTGCTCCTTGCGCTGAATCCGCGCAAACGTGTGCGAATGATCCTAACGGAACGATGGTGCCAGGACAAAGCCCTGTAGGACGTTTCACAGTCAGTTGTGGGACAGAAAGTTTTAGTAACACGACGTCACGGGGCAAACCGCAGAAAGATGGCCAGAGGCCTTTAGCCCGATCAGGAAAAGTGCCTCGCGTAATGCCGGGGATCGAAGCGCCACACCATCAACAGCATCACCACCATTACCGCTGTCAACGACCACCACGCCCACTCGAAGCTGCCCAGTTGATCGCGGATCATTCCAGCCATCAGCGGCGAGAGACCAGCAATCAGATAGCCAATGCCTTGCACAAATGCAGTCAGGCCACCGGCACGTTGCGGGTTGTCGAGGTGATCAAGCGAGACAACCAGGCTCATCGGGAACAACCCGCCAATGCCCAGCCCCAACAGGCATGGCCATAGCAGGCTGAATTGTTGCGGGCTGAGGATCAGGCCGCAAAATCCGCCGATGATCAGTGCCAGTAGTGTCATCAGAATCACACGCCGATCCCGGCTGCGATTGGCGATAGCCGGAACCACTAGACCGGAAATCACCTCCATGGCCGTCAGCAAACCCAACAGCAATCCGGCGTTCTGTTCGCTCCAGCCGTTTTCCACGTAGTACGGCGCGAGCCAGGCCAGCACGCAGGTATAGGACGCTGTCCCCAGACCAAAGAAGAGGGCCAGCAACCAGGCACGGGAATACTTGAAGAACGAATCCTTGCCGGCTGTCGCCGTTACGGTGGAGGACAGCTGGTTGCGTTGCGACCACCAGAACAGCAGCGCGATGAATGCCAGGATCGCCCAGATCGCCAAACCGCCGCGCCAGCTCCCGGTTTGCAGCATCACCAGCGGTGCGAACGAGGCCGCAATGGCCGCTCCACCCATGATCGACGTGACATACAGACCCATGCACAGCGCGACATTGTCGGCGAAGCGCGATTTGATCAGCGTCGGCATCAATGCCTGAATCAGTGCAATCCCGAGGCCGGCCAGCACCGCGCTGACGATCATTTCGGCGGCCGATTCGATGAACAGCCGCGACAGCGTCGCCAGGCCAATGATCAGCAGTGACAGGAAAACCGTCCGTTGCTCGCCCAGCCGCTGACTGATGCCAATGCCGAAAAACATCGCCAGCCCCATTGCCATCACCGGCAGCATGGTCAGCAGCGACGCGACGCTGAAGTTCAGCGGGATGTCAGCGCGAATGGCTGACAGTAATGGGCCGATTGCCGCCATCGACGGACGCAGATTGAGGGCTACGAGAATGATGGCGAGCATCAACCAGGCAGCGGGGCGAGCGGTAGCGCGGACGTTTTCCATCATCAGACCTTTGGGCGGGGCAGATGATTAAGCGCGGAGCGGTCTGGTTCGGGCAAACCAGAAAATCCACAGCAGTATTTAAAAAGTCGATATCCCCGCTCCCACAATGGACAACCGTGCTGTTTTTCTGAATAAAACCTGAACCATTCTCAAATACTTCACACTTTCATCGCATGGCCAACAGCCAACTAATCGTTGGCGTCTTTTTCACAAAAAATTGATGGTTGCCTGCTTAAAGTTTCTCGTGCCTTAGTTAATGAAATTTTCACAATTGAAATTTCTTTCATGGACCGAGGCTCTTCTTTTCAGGAATCGCCCTTTCTATGTTGAAGTTAAAAGCCGTGCGCCCGGAATGGGTGACGTTAATTGCCAGTGCCTTTCTTTTAATCGGCTGCAATTTTGTCCTCTGGCAACACCTGTTCGAGATCACCGCCGCCGATGGTAAGGGCATCGCCATGTGTGTGGCGTTCGGGGTGATGATTCTCGCGGCATTCAATATCGTGCTGACGGTCCTCGCCTTCCGTCCGCTGCTCAAGCCGCTGTTGACCGTGATATTTCTGATCAGCGCCGGCGTGGCTTACTTCATGAGTCAATATGGCGTCATGATCGATGCCGGCATGTTGCGCAACTTTGCCGAAACCAATGCAACGGAAGTGCGTGATCTGCTCTCGTTGAAGTTGTTTGCTTATATTCTACTGCTCGGTGTATTACCGTCCTGGTTGTTGTGGAAAGTTCCAGTCAACTATCGTCGTTGGCATCGTGAGTTAATCAGCAAAGTTATTGTCGGTGTTGCTTCTGTGGCGGTGATTGGTGGGGTGGCGCTGGCCAACTATCAGGGCTTGTCATCGCTGTTTCGCAATCACCACGAAATTCGCCTGATGCTGGTGCCCAGTAATTACATCGGTGCTTCGGCGGGTTATCTGCGTGAGCAAGTAGTCTCGGCGCGGCAGCCATTCATCAAGATCGGCGAGGACGCCGAGCGCAATCCGGATGTGAAGCTTCAACCGCGTAAATCCCTTACCGTGCTGGTGGTGGGTGAAAGTGCCCGGGCGGAGAACTTCGGCATCCTCGGCTATGACCGTGACACCACGCCGACACTCGATAAGGAAGCCGGGCTGATCGCCTTCACTGACGTGCATTCCTGTGGAACGGAAACGGCTGTTTCGGTGCCGTGCATGTTCTCCAACATGGGCCGCAAGGATTATGACGCCAGCAAGGCGAAGAATGAGGAAGGCCTGCTCGATGTGCTCAAACGTGCCGGTATCGATGTGATCTGGCGTGACAACCAGTCCGGTTGCAAAGGCACTTGCGACCGGGTCACCCTGCAAGATGTCAGCAACCTGAAAGACCCGGCGCTGTGTGCCAACAGCGAGTGCCGCGACGAAATCCTCCTGCAAGGTCTGCAAAGTTTTATCGACCATCTGGACAAGGACACCGTGCTGGTTTTGCACCAGATGGGCAGTCACGGCCCGGAATACTTCAAGCGTTATCCCAAGGAATACGAGCACTTCACCCCGGTGTGTGAAAGTAACGCGCTGAACAATTGCAGCCGCGAAAGTATCGTCAACGGTTACGACAACACGTTGGTGTATACCGACCATGTGTTATCGAGCCTGATCGATGTATTGCGCAGCAATCAGGACAAAGTCGATACCGCGATGTTGTACCTGTCGGACCACGGTGAGTCGCTGGGCGAGTACAACTTGTTCCTGCACGGTACGCCTTACATGTTGGCGCCAGAGCAACAAAAGCATGTAGCGATGCTGGCGTGGTTCTCCGATAACTATCAGAAGGCCTATTCGGTCGACACGCATTGCTTGCAAATGAGCCGTGACAAACCGCTGAGCCAGGACAACCTGTTCCACTCGATGCTTGGCCTGCTCGAGGTCAGGAGCAAGGTCTATCAGCCGGGTCTGGACATGTTTGCCGGTTGCCGAGGTGCGGTGATCGACGGCGTACTCGCCAAGGACTGAGGCCAATCGGCTCCGTTGTTCTGATACGACGGGGCTTTCTGCTTCTTTTGTCAGACTATTCTTGCTCTCTGGAAGGACATTTCGTTACAGCTCTTGCCCTTCACAGGCGCGTAAATCGCCAGTGGCGATATATACTGCGCGCCATTCTTCAAGGGAGAGCCGTGTGGCCATCGATATTCACTGGATTCGCGACAACGAAAGCCTCGCGCAGTTTTGCGCCGAGTGGCAGCAGCTGCCGTTCGTTGCCCTCGACACCGAATTCATGCGGGTCGACACTTTCTACCCGATTGCCGGCCTGTTGCAGGTGGGCGACGGCAAACGCGCCTACCTGATCGATCCGCTGACCATCAATGCCTGGCAACCGCTGGCTGCGTTGCTGGAGAACCCGGCGGTACTCAAAGTCCTGCACGCCTGCAGCGAAGACCTCGAAGTGCTGTTGCGCCTGACCGGCAGCCTGCCGGCCCCGATGTTCGACACGCAACTGGCCGCCGCTTACCTGAACCTCGGTTTCTCGATGGGCTATTCGCGACTGGTGCAAGAAGTGCTCGGCATCGAACTGCCAAAGGGCGAGACACGTTCCGACTGGTTGCAGCGTCCGCTGTCCGAGACGCAAATCAGCTACGCCGCCGAAGATGCCGTGCATCTGGCGGAGGTTTTCGTACAGCTGCGGCCGAAACTGTCTGACGACAAATTCGCCTGGGTGCTGGAGGACGGCGCTGAACTGGTCGCCAACCTGCGACGTGAAACCGACCCGTACGAGGTCTATCGCGAGGCCAAACTGGCGTGGAAACTCTCCCGTGCGCAACTGGCGGTTCTGCGTGAACTGTGCGCCTGGCGGGAAAAGGAAGCCCGCGCCCGCGATCTGCCGCGCAACCGCATCGTCCGCGAGCATTCGCTGTGGCCACTGGCCCGCACGCAACCGGACAACCTCGCGGCGCTGGGCAAAATCGAAGACATGCACCCGCGTACCGTGCGTCAGGACGGCCAATTTCTGCTTGATCTGATCAAGCGCTCTGGCAGTGTGGGGCCTGATCAATGGCCGCCCGCCGTAGCGGAGCCCTTGCCGATCGAAGCCGCCGCGTTGATCAAACAATTGCGCGCATTGGGCCAGGCTGAGGCCGAGCGTCTGGGCATTGCCCCGGAACTGATGCTGCGCAAGAAAACCCTCGAAGCCCTGGTCAAAAGTGGCTACCCCGAGGGTCCTTACCAATTGCCTGAGTCGTTGCGTGGCTGGCGCCGCGAACTCATGGGCCAGATGCTGCTCGACAGCCTGGCCACCGCCGGAGAACAGCCTTGAAACGTATTTGCTCTATTTACCAAAGCTCGAAGCGCAAGGGCATGTATCTCTATGTGCTCAAGAGCGATGAGCTGGAACGCGTGCCCGAGGCCCTGATGGCGGCTTTCGGCAAAGCCATATTTGCCTTCAGTCTGGTGTTGACGCCTGAGCGCAAACTGGCCAGCGAGGACATCGTCGTGGTCCTGGAAAACCTCGACAAGCAGGGCTACCACCTGCAAATGCCGCCGGCCGAGGACGAGTACATCGAGCACTTGCCCGAAGAGTTGCTGCGACGCAACGACCCGGTCTGATCTGCGCGGCTCTGTTCTGAGTCTCGGTTTACCCTGGAACTGTTTTTACCGCGATGGCCGGCTTAATCCGGCGGCCATCTGCACGGTTTGCGAAAGGTTTGAAGATGCGCGTTCTGATTGCTGAACACGACCACGCGATATACGCCCGGCTGCTGCGTCAGGCAGCGCCCGAGCTTGAAATACTGACCAGCGGCGACTCCGCCGAGCTGGCCCGGCAGGCCGCCGATTGCCCGGTGTGGCTGGGCCAACCGGATTTGCTCGCGACTCTGTTGCGCCAGGGGCACCAGCCACAATGGCTGCAATCGACCTGGGCCGGTATCACACCATTGCTCGCTGACGGCTTGCGCCGCGATTACCGTTTGACCCGTGCAGTGGGGATTTTCGGTCAGGTGATGGCCGAGTATGTGCTGACCTACATCCTTGGCCATGAGCGCGAAGTGCTGGCGCGACTGGTCAGCCAGGTCGAGCGTAAATGGGACAACCGCAGCGGCCAGAGCCTGGTCGGGCGCAAAGTGCTGATCGTCGGCACCGGGGATATAGGCCAGAGTGTCGCGCAGTTCCTGCTGCCGTTCGGCATTGAGCTGTACGGGATTGCCAGCAGCGCCCGTGAGCAGGCGCCGTTTGTCGAGGTCGGTTCGATGGCGGATCTGCCGCGACTGGTGGGTGAAGTGGATTACGTGGTCAATCTGCTGCCGAACACCGAACACACCCACGATATCTACGACGCGGCGCTGTTCAAGCAATTCAAGCCAACCGGGTTGTTCATCAACGCCGGGCGCGGTGTCGCGGTGGTCGATGCCGATCTGGTGGACGCGTTGAAGGAAGGCCATCTGGCGGGGGCGGTGATCGACGTTTGCCGTCAGGAACCACTGCCGCAACGCCATCCATTCTGGACCGCTTGGGGCTTGCTGCTGACCGGGCACAGTTCGGCGCCGACGTCACCGGCGTTGATGGTGCAGCTGTTTGTCGAGAACCTGAAGGCGTATCAGGCGGGTGAAGCGTTGCGCGGGGAAGTGGATTTCAACCGCGGATATTGATCTCCTTGCTTCAGATCGTTCCCACGCTCCGCGTGGGAATGCAGCCGGGGACGCTCTGCGTCCCATTGGAACGCGGAGCGTCCCTTGAGTCATTCCCACGCGGAGCGTGGGAACGATCATTTGCGGTGTGGCTTAGAGGGTGAAGTCGCCTTCCACCGCCAGTTCATTCAGCGGGCGGCGCGGGCTCGGCTCTTCACGGGCCTGCAGGTATTCAGCCAGCGTTGCCTTGTCACCGAGTTTGCCAACGGCAACGGCCGCATGCAGTGCATAACCTTCAGGAATGTTCAGCTCTTTGCGCGTCAGTTCCTGATCGAACCCGGCCATGCCGTGGGTGTGCCAGCCACTGATGCTTGCTTGCAGCGCCAGATGGCCCCACGCCGAGCCGGTGTCGAAGGTATGCCACAGCGCCGGGGTTTCTTCAGTGGCGCCTGGTGCAGTGAAGGTGGTTTTCGAAATCACGATTACCAGCGCCGAGGCATGCTGCGCCCAGCTACGGTTGAATTCGTTGAGCAGACCCAGATAACGCTCCCAGTTTGGCGTATCGCGACGCGCATAGAGGAAACGCCAAGGTTGCGAGTTGTACGCCGAGGGCGCCCAGCGTGCGGCTTCGAAGAAGCTCAGCAGGGTTTCTTCCGGGATCGCTTCGCCGGTGAAGGCGCGCGGTGACCAGCGGTCGGTGAATTGCGGGTGAATGGCGTAATCGGCAACGCGTGGGTTGGCACTCATCGAGAGATTCCTTGCTACGTTTGAGTCAGGGATTTGAATGAAAACCCGGCGGGATCAGTTGCGCTGAACGATGGGGTTTTCCGAGCCTGAGGGTTCACCACAATGCAACGCGGTCGCGCGTTAATGGCTTGCGGGCAAGGCTCCTTGCGACTGGCAAAGCTACGCGCCGCCACAAAAACTGACAAGCCCCGCGCAACCGGCAGTCGCCGACGCTTGGCCCGCAAGGCCTTGGGCACTAGACTGGCGGCCTTTTCACCACCTGATGTTGATGCTTGAGCCATGGCCGCCAAAGTCGAACCGTTCTGGAAACGCAAAACCCTCGATCAACTCGATCACCAGGAATGGGAATCGCTGTGCGACGGCTGTGGTCTGTGCTGCCTGCAAAAGCTTGAGGATGAGGAAGACAACAGCGTTTATTACACGCGCATCGCCTGCAAACTGCTGGACCTGAAAACCTGCCAGTGCAGCGATTATCCGAACCGCATCAAGTTTGTCCCGGACTGCATCCAGCTCACCCCGGGGCAGGCCGAAGAGTTCAAGTGGCTGCCGCCGACCTGCGGTTATCGGCTGGTCAGCGAAGGCAAGGATCTGCCGTTGTGGCATCACCTGGTCTGCGGCGATCGCGATGCGGTGCACCACGAGCGGATTTCCCAGTCCGGGCGCATGCTCGCCGAAGGCAGCGTGCCGGAGGATGACTGGGAAGATCACCTGATTTTCCGCGCGGGCTGATACCTGCTGATTCAAGCTTTACCAAGGAGTGCGTATGGCTGTCGGATTGCAGCGAGCGTTGATGATTGCGCTGCTGGCGCTGAGCGCCCCGGTGTGGGCGGCGAAGAAAGTCGATCTGGATTATCACGTGCGCCTGTTGCCCCAAAGCGATCAGGCCGAGGTGCGCCTGACCCTGGGCAAAGGCGAGGCGGTGCGCAGTCTCGATTTCGACCTTGGCGACGGTAGCCATTACAGCGATTTCAAGGCTGACGGCCATTGGCTGCTGACCCCGGGCAAAAACGCCCGGGGCGTCTGGCGCCCGACCAGTGACAAGGCCAGCCTGACTTACCGCGTGCGCATCAGCCACGGGCGCAAGAACGGCAGTTTCGACACCCGCATGACCCCGCACTGGGCGTTGATGCGTGGCGATGAACTGGTGCCGCCAGCCAAACTCGATCAGCAGGACGGCACCGAACTGATCGCGCGTCTGCAATTCGAATTGCCCGATGGCTGGAAAAGTATCGAAACCGCTTGGCCGCGCATCGGCAAGAACAAATTCCGCATCGACAACCCGTCACGCCTGTTTGATCGTCCGACTGGCTGGATGCTCGCCGGCCACCTCGGCAGCCGCCGTACTCGTTTGGGCGAAACCGAAGTCACCGTGGCCTCGCCGCAAGGGCAGGGCATGCGCCGGATGGACGTGCTGACCCTGCTTACGTTCGTCTGGCCGCAGGTGCAGGCGGTTTATCCACGCCATCCGGCGAAACTGTTGATCGTCGGTGCTAATGACCCGATGTGGCGCGGCAGCCTTGGCGCGCATGAATCCATCTACGTGAACACACGATTGCCGTTGGTCAGCGAAAGCGGCAGCAGTGCGCTGGTGCGCGAGCTGGCGCAGGTGTTCGGGCGGATTAACGACGAGCAGCGCAGCGACTGGATCAGCGAGGGTTTTGCCGAGTATTACGCCATTGAACTGGTGCGCCGTGCCGGCGGCATGAGCGATGAGCGTTATCAGGCACTACAGACGAAACTGGCCAGGGACGGCCAGAAAGTCACCACGTTGCGCGGCGAGCAGATCAGCCCGGCGCAGGTGGCGAAAGCGGTGTTGCTGTTGCAGGAACTGGATCGCGAAATTCGCTTGAAGACGCGCAACAAGCGTTCGCTGGATGACGTGTTGCGTGGGGCGATGCATCTGGGGACGGTGAGTACCAAAGAGTTTGTGCAACTGGCCGAGAGCGTGCTCGACGAGTCCTCCAAGGTCCTCGATACCGCATTACTGCAGTAATACCGCTATCGCTGGCAAGCCAGCTCCCACAGTGCTTTGGGATGGGCACAAAATCAGTGCACAACCCATAAGCCGATTTTGGGCTGGGCAAAAATTCTGTGGTCTCCACAGAACCTGTGGGAGCTGGCTTGCCAGCGATGAGGCCGTCAGCCCCACCGCAATTCTCGGATCAAACCCCGGCTTTCGGCGATTTCACCGAATCATTGCCGGTCACGGTGGCAGTGCTGGTCGCCGCTTCGGCATTGGCTTTCAGCTTGCTCAACTCTTCCCCGGCGCGCTCGATCTTCGCCCGCACGTTGTTCATGTCCTGACGACTTTTCTCAAACAGGCTTTTCACCGAACTGTGCCCGGTAATCCCGCGCGCCATGGCCACGCCGCCAATCGCAACCTGAAGCAACCCGAACACGCCGCCACGGCGC
The DNA here is from genome assembly GCF_900187485.1 of Pseudomonas sp. Irchel s3a12. NCBI lineage: Bacteria > Pseudomonadati > Pseudomonadota > Gammaproteobacteria > Pseudomonadales > Pseudomonadaceae > Pseudomonas > Pseudomonas sp. Irchel s3a12. The sequence goes on along the minus strand of NZ_FYDN01000008.1, from coordinate 132,104 downwards.
AGGCCTTTACCGACCATGATCACGCCGCCCGCGAGTGAGCCGATGCGCTCCCAGCCTTCGACGTTCTGCTCGGAATGGCTCTGGAACGGGGTGGATTCGATACGTTCGACACGTTTGAGCTCGGTCATGATCTTTCTCCAGGCAATGAGTAATGGATAAACAAGCTGACTGCCGGAGCGGTCAGCTCGTTCCATCGGATGTGCGACGCTTTAGCGGAATTTTGGTCCGGAGCGGGTGTTCAAGCCCTTGGCCATGCGGTCGTAGAGCACGACGTTGACCGTGGCGGCGAGGTTCATGCAGCCGGTGGTCGGGATGTACACGACGTCTTCGCACCAGTCGCGGATCTCTTTGTCCAGCGAACCGTCTTCGGGGCCGAAGATATAAAGGGCGCGATCCGGGTGGGTGTATTCCGGCAGCGGGCGGGCGCCTTCGACCAGTTCCACGGCGACGGGCACGCAGTTGAGCGGGAGGATCTTTTTCAGGTCATCGATGCCGATCAGCGGAATGTCGTAGTGCACGCGCTTGGTGTCAGTGACGAAGTCGGCGGCGCGTTCATAACGTTTGCCGGTGTAGAACACCGAGGCCACGCCATAGCAGCCTGCGGCGCGCATCACCGAACCGACGTTTTCCGGTGATTTGGGGTTATACAAACCAATGCAGCTGTACCGTTTGTCTGCCACGAGCGGGGTGCCTTCGGGAAAAAGAGCGCGATTATACGGGGATTGGGAGAGGGTGGCACCGCTCGTTCCCACGCTCTGCGTGGGAACGTCTCTTCGGACGCTCTGCGTTCGGCTTTGCAAGGGACGCGGAGCGTCCCGGGCTGCATTCCCACGCAGAGCGTGGGAACGATCATGACTGGCTTATTCTTCTTTCTTCATCAGCCCGGCCAGCGCGGCAAACGGGTTATGCGTTGCCTTGGCGATCTTCGGCGTGCTCAGCGAGCCTTCGCTGAAATACTGCTGATCGGTATAGCGCGAGTGTTCGTTGTCGTGGCAATACAGGCACAACAATTCCCAGTTCGAGCCGTCCTGCGGGTTGTTGTCGTGGTTGTGGTCGCGGTGGTGCACGGTCAGTTCGCTCAGGCGCTTGCCGGAAAACTCACGGGTGCAGCGGCCGCAGACGTGCGGGTACATCTTCAGGGCCTTGTCGCGGTAGCCCATTTCCTTGTCGCGCTGGTTGTCGGCGAGGATGCGATCCAGCTTCGACGTATTGGTTGGAGTGGACGAACTCATGGGTTCACCTTTGTAAAAGACTGATGACGGTTATGCGCAGAGTTTAGCTCAGCCCTTGAGCTTCTCGGCAATCCAGATCGTGTGGCGCGTGCCCTTGTTGCCGTGGGCGAAGACCTGTACTTCTTCGGCCTTGAAACCGGCCTTCTTCAATTTGTCGGAAAACAGCCGATCGGCGCTGGCCGACCACACCGCCAGCACACCTTTCGGTCGCAATGCTTTGGCGCAGGCATTCAGACCAGCGGCGGAGTACAGCCAGCTATTGGCCTTCTGCGTCAGGCCTTCGGGGCCGTTGTCGACGTCGAGCATAATCGCGTCGAAACCGTTCGGCTCACTTTGCAGCACCTTGGCTACGTCGTCCTGACGGATCACCGTGCGCGGATCGAGCAACGGACGTCCGGACTTTTCGCCGAGCGGGCCACGGTTCCATTCGACCACGCCGGGCACCAGTTCAGCGACCACCACTTCGGCAGTCTTGCCCAGATGCTTGAGCGCGGAGGCGAGGGTGAACCCCATGCCCAGACCGCCGATCAGCACCCGCGAATTCGCCCGGCCAGCGACCTTGCGGCACGGAATTTCGGCCAGCGCATCTTCGGAACCGTGCATGCGCGTGTTCATCAATTGTCCGCCGTCGCCGCCCTGGATCTTGATGACAAAATCCTCGCCATACTCGAACAGGCACAGGGCACCGCCGCTTTCAGGGATCGGGGTGGTGTCGAGCAGAACGAAACGTTTCATGGAAATCTCTACAAGGGGGAAGGCAAGCAGGCCCGTTGGGAGTAGCCTGAGCGCAGACTAAGGCCAAACGGAGCCCTTGATGAAGCGCACCATTCTAACGGTCATTGCCCTGGCCGCGCTCTCGATTACTGCAGTGCAGGCGCAGCAGGTCGTTCCAGTCAGCCCGGCGCCGCAACCCGGCTCGCCCGGCACCGCTACACCGACACCGTATCCGCAGATCACGCCGATCAATATTCCCAAGTCTGGCGCTGGCAGTGGCAGCCCGCCGCTGGTGCCGATTGAAATGCCCAGTCCGCCGAGCAAGGATCAATCGGTGCCGGGCATCGAGCCGAGTGGCACCAAGGCGAAATCCCCCGGCGGTTAAACCTGTTGCGCCGCCAGTTGGCCGTCGGCCATGCGCAGGCGTTTCGACAGAGAGACGGCGAGGGCGCGGATGATTTTCGCGGCGATCTTCGGCGCGTCGTTGAGCATTTTTTCCAGCGAGTCTTTGCCGAGGTTCAATAGCTGACAGTTCGTCGCCGCCACGCACGTTGCCGAGCGCCGTTCGCCATCGAGCACGGCCATCTCGCCGAACGCCCGACCACTGCGCAGGGTAGCCATGGTGATGACCTGGCCATCGGGCCCGGTTTTCTGCACGGCCACCTGGCCGGTGTGGAGGATGCACATGAAACTGCCGGCATCGCCCTCGCGGAAAATCGCTTCGCCTTCAGCCACGGTACTGATGCTGAAGTAGCCGGAAGCGGCCGCAAAGTCGGCCAACTGCAATTGATCGAACAGGCCGCAGTCCATCAGCCAGTCGCGGATTTCGTTGTTCAGGAAGGTCGGTTCTGACATGTCGTCACGGTCTTTTTGTTTTCACTGTTTCAGGCTTCACACGGTCCCCATGTAGGAGCTGCCGAAGGCTGCGATCTTTTGATCTTGCCTTTGAAAAAATCCAAATCAAAAGATCGCAGCCTTCGGCAGCTCCTACAGGGATGTGTGGGGTATCGGCCTCTTGGGTCTGCAATTAAGACCCAAGTGACCAACGGAGTTCCTCAGGCCAGACCCAAAACCTTGAAAACAAATGCGTATTCGAGCGCTACGTCACGTAATCCCTGATAACGCCCGCTCATCCCGCCATGTCCGGCGCCCAATTCAGTCTTGAGCAGCAGCACGTTGTCGTCGGTTTTGGATGCGCGCAGTTTCGCCACCCACTTGGCCGCTTCCCAGTACTGCACGCGGCTGTCGTTGTAACCGGCGATCACCAGCATCGCTGGATAATTCTGTGGGCTGACGTTTTCGTACGGTGCATAAGCCTTGATCCGCTCGTAAACCTCCGGCTCTTCGGGATTGCCCCACTCGTCGTACTCGGTGACGGTCAGCGGCAGATCGGGATCGAGCATGGTGTTGAGCACGTCGACGAACGGCACTTCAGCAATCGCAACGCCGAACAGATCCGGCCGCTGGTTCAACACCGCACCAATCAGCAGACCACCGGCGCTGCCGCCGCTGATCGCCAGTTTATCGGCCGTGGTAATGCCGTTGAGGACTAGAAATTCGGCGCAGGCAATGAAGTCGCTGAAGGTGTTGTGCTTGTGTTCCTGCTTGCCGGCGCGATACCAGGCTTCGCCCAGCTCACCGCCGCCACGCACATGCGCAATGGCGAAGGCCATGCCACGATCCAGAAGGCTCAGGCGGGCGTGGGAGAACCACGGATCAAGGCTCGAACCGTAAGCGCCGTAACCGTAGAGATACAGCGGCACGGCTTTGCCAACCATTTCGCGCTTCATCACCAGGCTGATCGGCACTTGCGTACCGTCCGGCGCAGTCGCCCACAAGCGCTGGCTGACGTAGGCATCGGCGTCGAACGGGCCGAGCACCGGGGTTTCTTTCAACACCGCTTGTTCGCCGCTGGCGAGGATCAGTTGGCGAACTTGCGCCGGACGGTTCAACGCCTCGTAGCGCAGGCGAATGCGGTCGCTCTCGAACTCCAGGCTGTTTTGCACATAGAGACTGTAGGCCGCGTCCGGCAATTGCACGCGATACGGCGCCAGACCGTGTGGGTGAACTTCGATAATCGGCAGTCCGCCCTCGCGCAAGCTCAGGGTCATCGCCTCGGTGTTCAGACTGACGCCATCGAGCATCACCGTATCGCTGTGGGGGATCAGGTTCTGCCAGTCGGCTTCGGTCGGCGCGGTGCCGGTGTCCGGTGCCTGATACAAGGCATAGTTGATGCCGTCACGGTTGGTGCGGATAAACCACGTCCACACGCCATCGAGCAGGCCGTGATCGACATCATATTCATGATCCTCGACCCGCGGCGCCAGGCAAGTGAACGGCAGGTGCGGCTGGTGGGCGTCCAGCGCCCAGACTTCGCTGGTGGTCTTGCTGCCCAGCGACAACAGCAGTTGCTGCTCGGAACTGGAACGGTAGCAGTGCAGGAAGAAACGCCCGTCCGGCTCGTGGAAAACTTCTTCGGCAGCGGTGCCGTCGAGGCGGTAACGGAACAGCTTGTGTGGACGATGGGTGTCGTCGAGTACGCCGAAAAACAGGGTCAGGCTGTCATTAGCCCAGGTCATGCTGCCGTCGCAGTCTTCGAATTCCAGTTCGCTGACTTTGTCGTTGGCCAGTTCCTTGACAAACAACGTGTAAATCTCATCGCCCGAAGCGTCGACGCTGTAGGCCAGACGCTGGTGATCCGGGCTGATGCTGAACGCGCCCAGCGAGAAAAAACCACCGTTGGCCAGTACATTCGGGTCGAGCAGCAGTTGTTCGCGACTTTCATCGAGGGTCAGACTGTCGTCCGCCGGGCGTGGGCAGCGGTAGTGCCGGGCGTACTCGTCGCCCGCCGTGGTGCGCGTGTAATACAGGTACGGACCCCAAGGCGAGGGTAGGGACAGGTCGGTTTCCAGAATCCGGCCCTTGATCTCTTCGAACAGGCTTTCACGCAATTCGGCTTGATCGGCGGTTTGCGCTTCCTGGTAGGCGTTTTCGGCTTTGAGGTAATCGAGCACCGCGTCGGTGTCGCGCTCCTGCAGCCAGGCATACGGGTCGGCACCGGGCGCCTTGTGGGCGATCGGGGCACTGATGGCGTTGGCGGATTCGGACATGAAAGGCTCTCGGACAATGTACGGAATAAGGGTTTTCGCAGCGTTTGAAACCGCCGCAGACCCTATAGGAGTGAGCCTGCTCGCGATAAGGCCGGCACATTCAACATCAATGTTGTCAGGCTGTCCGTCATCGCGAGCAGGCTCACTCCTACAGGTCGCATGTCTATTGGGACAAGCCTGACGGGCGAAAAGTCGTTACTATAAGCGCCTCTTTGCCTGCCTTGCCATGGACACCATGACCGAGAACGACTATCTGATCGCCTGGGGCCTCTACGCCTTTGCTGCTGTGGGCTGCCTGTTGGTATGGATGCGCCTGACCACCTGGATGTGGCGCTGGTTGCGCGAACCGCTGCGCGTCTTGATGGCCGTGTTGTTGTTCAGCCCGACCATCATTGATCCGGTGAAAGCCAAAGTTGCGCCGTCCATCGCCATTACTGCGCTGGATCTGGCCTTCAAGGTCGGCAACAACGCCTGGCGTGCAGTCTCCGATCTGTTCATGTACGGCATGATCGCCTTTGGCATCTATCTGATTTTCGTGGCGATCCGCTTCCCGATCGAGCGTGCTTCCCGTGCGCGTCGTGAACAGGCAGAAGCCGCCAAGGCCGCCGCTCGCGCTGATGACCGCGACGACGATCAGCCGTTTGGCGGCGCCGGCGATGACCGCTATGGCCGTCCCCCTCTGCCAAACAATCCGCAGCGTATGCGGGTCGAGCCGCGCCTGTAACCCGAGAGTCCGCACATGTGTGAATTACTGGGCATGAGTGCCAACGTGCCGACCGATATCGTGTTCAGCTTCACCGGCCTGATGCAGCGCGGCGGTCGCACCGGTCCGCACCGCGACGGCTGGGGCATCGCCTTTTATGAAGGCCGTGGCTTGCGTCTGTTTCAGGACCCGGCGGCGAGTTGCGAGTCGGAAGTCGCCAATCTGGTGCAGCGTTATCCGATCAAAAGCGAAGTGGTCATCGGCCACATCCGCCAGGCCAACGTCGGCAAGGTCTGCTTGTCCAACACCCACCCGTTCGTCCGCGAACTGTGGGGACGCAACTGGTGCTTTGCGCACAACGGCCAGCTCGCCGATTTCACCCCGATCAAAAGCTTCTATCGCCCGGTCGGCGATACCGACAGCGAGGCGGCTTTCTGCGATTTGCTCAACCGCGTGCGTGCAGCATTCCCGGAACCGGTCGATATAGAAGAGCTGCTGCCGGATCTGGTCGCCGCGTGCGCCGAATACCGCAGCAAAGGCGTGTTCAACTGCCTGCTCAGCGATGGCGACTGGCTGTTCTGCTATTGCTCGACCAAACTCGCACAGATCACTCGCCGCGCCCCGTTCGGCCCGGCGCGTCTGAAAGATGTCGACGTGATCGTCGATTTCCAGGCGGAAACCACGCCCAACGACGTGGTCACGGTGATCGCCACCGAGCCTTTGACCGAAAACGAAACCTGGACCCGCTACGAACCGGGCCAATGGAGCCTGTGGCGACGCGGCGAATGCGTCAGTCAGGGCAAGACCGAATAAGGATTGCACCCCATGTTGCTCAGTTATGTACGGCTGGTGTTGTTTGCGGCGGGCCTGTTGATCGGTGTCCAGGTGCCAGGCTTCATCAACGATTACGCGAAACGCGTGGAGGCGCACCTGATCGAGGCGCAGACCGGCCTGCGCGGTTTTCAGGGCACCGCCGAGCAGTTTTTCAAGGGCGATATGCAGGCGCTGGTGGCGCATTACCGCGCCAGCGAAGACCCGGTGTTTCGTAGCGATGCCGACAGCCTGAGCACCTTGCTCAGCCGCCAGATTGCGCTGGACAAGCAGTTCCAGGCGATGCAAGGCCCGTGGTACATCCGCTTCCTGCAAGTGGTGCTGGCCGCCGACCCGGACATTCGCAAGGAAACCTGGAATGGCTACAGCTACCAGATCCTGCTGACCCCGGAAGCAATGATCTGGGGCATGAGCGGCGCGCTGTTGCTGTCGTTCGGGATTGAATGCGTGTTCCGTCTGATTGACTGGGTGGTGCTCGGTGGCCGGCGCTTGCGCCAGAGCCGACCGATCGAAGACCGCGACGTGCGCGGCCTCTGATGATCGTTCCCACGCTCTGCGTGGGAATGCCTCAACGGACGCTCTGCGTTCGGCTTTCGAGGGACGCGGAGCGTCCCGGGCTGCATTCCCACGCGGAGCGTAGGAACGATCAACTTAAAGCGATGTAGTCCTTGCCCACCTTGATCGCATATCCCTCCAGCACCTGCTGACACAACGTCACAATCTCCTCGACCCACTCAACCCCCACCCGCCACGACACCACCACCTGTAAATTCGGTGGCCGTTGATCAATCGCCAACAAGATCAATTCCCCCCGCGCCAATTCCTCAGCCACCAGCACCGGTGGCAACACGCCAATACCAAACCCATCGCGCAGCAACCGCGTGATCGCCGAGACTGAGTTCACGCAATTCAAGCGCGGCGCCAGTACGCCATTGGCTTGCATCAGCGCCAGAAGATCCTGATGCGGCCGGGAGTTTTTCGAGTAGGTGATGATCCGTTCCTGCGCCAGTTCGGCAAGGTCGGCGTAGTCGCGGTTGTAGATCGAATTACTGGCGACAATCCAGCCTAGCGGATGGCTGGCCAGCTCCAGACTGCGCACGCTTTCATGGCGGATCAGATCGGTTTGCAGAACGATGTCGAGAAAGCCTTTTTGCAGCTGATCGCAGAGGTTCAGCGAAGTATCCGCCACCAGCTCGATTTCCACCCGAGGGTACAGATCAGTCATCTGCGCGACCAACGGGCTGAGCCAGGTGTGGATTACCGTGTCCATCACGCCGATGCGCACGCGGCCGACCTTGCTTGAGCGAGTCTCGATCGATTGCTTGAGCGCCGACATCGTGTCGAGCATCTGCTCGGCATATTCCAGCACTTTCAAGCCTTCGGGCGTCAGGCTGACACCGCGTGAATCGCGCAAAAACAGCTTCACCCCCAGCTCACCTTCCAGTACCGCGATGCGGCTGGAAATCGACGCCTGAGTGGTGAACAGCTTGTCGGCGGTCAGGCGAAAACTCTTCAGTCGGGCGACCCAGACAAAGGTCTCGAGAAACTTCAGGTTCATGGACAAGGCTCGGGTGACAAATTTTTCTTATGGCTAAGGCGGGTTTTTATTCGTTGGACGCAGCAGGGCCGCGCGACGAAAAATCGACGCATCCGGTCCCCACGATAGGCGTCGTCGGGGCTACGAACAAGACCAATAAAAAACCTGCGGAGATAAGCCATGCGTGCTCCCGACACCCTAGAAGTCCCCAAGGCAACGGCGCGTCCGGGGCCGTTCGACTGGTATCGCAACATCAACCAGCAGGAGCGTCGCACGTTCTGGAGCTGCAAGATCGGCTACGGTCTGGACGGCATGGACACGCAGATGCTCAGCTTCGTCGTGCCGACACTGATCGCGATGTGGGGCATCACCACCGGCGAAGCAGGACTGATTCACACCAGCACATTGATCGCTTCGGCCATCGGCGGTTGGGTTGCGGGGATTCTCTCTGACCGCATCGGCCGTGTACGCACCTTGCAACTCACCGTGCTGTGGTTCGCCTTCTTCACCTTTCTCTGCGGCTTCGCGCAAAACTACGAACAACTGTTGATCGCACGCACGTTGATGGGCTTCGGTTTCGGCGGCGAATGGACCGCCGGCGCGGTGCTGATCGGCGAGGTGATCCGCGCCAAGGACCGTGGCAAAGCGGTGGGCATGGTGCAATCCGGTTGGGCGCTGGGCTGGGGGCTGACGGCGATTTTGTATGCGCTACTGTTCTCGGTGTTGCCGCCGGAAGACGCCTGGCGCGCCTTGTTCATCCTCGGCATCGTGCCGGCGATTTTCGTGATTTTCGTCCGTCGTCTGGTCAAGGATCCGGAGATCTATCGCGAGGCCAAGGCCCAACAAACGCCGGAGACTCAGTCGAAGTTCTACGAGATCTTCGCCCCCGGCATGCTCTTCACCACGTTTCGCGCTTCACTGCTGACCACCGGCGCGCTGGGCGGCTATTACGCGATCACTTCCTGGCTGCCGACCTTCCTGAAAAACGAACGCGGCTTGAGCGTGCTGGGCACGGGGGGTTATCTGGCGATGGTGATTGTCGGTTCCTACGTCGGCTATGTGATCAGCGCCTATCTGACTGACCTGCTGGGGCGGAAAAAGAACTTCATCCTCTTCGCTGTCGGTTCGTTCACCATCGTTCTGCTCTATACGCAACTGCCGGTGAGCAACGGCGTGATGCTGTGGCTGGGCTTCCCGCTGGGCTTCTTTGCCTCGGGGATTTTCAGCGGCATGGGCGCGTTTCTGACTGAACTGTTTCCTACGCGAATTCGTGGTTCGGGGCAGGGCTTTTGCTACAACATCGGTCGGGCGCTGGCGGCATTGTTTCCGCTGCTGATTGGTCTGCTTAGCCAGAAAGTTCCGTTGAGCGTAGGCATTGGCGCCTTTGCGGCGGTGTCCTACGGCGTGGTGATTATCGCGGCACTGAGTCTGCCGGAAACCCGTGGCAAGCAACTCGATGCGCAGTAACTGATAACCTGCAAAGCAAAGTCCTACAGATAAAAAGACAAGCACCTACAGGAGTGTTCACCGTGAGCCGCCTGCTATTGAATTGCGACATAGGCGAGAGCTTCGGCAGTTGGACCATGGGTCTGGACGCCGAAATCATGCCCTTCATCGATTGCGCCAACGTGGCCTGTGGTTTCCACGCCGGCGATCCGAGCATCATGCGCAAGACCGTCAGCCTGGCGTTGAGCCACGGCGTGCAGATCGGCGCACACCCGGCCTATCAGGATCTGGTCGGTTTCGGTCGCCGCTCCATGGCGTACTCCGCGCAAGAGCTGCAAGACATCCTGCATTACCAGATCGGCGCTCTCGACGGCATTTGCAAAGCCCAGGGTGGGCGCGTCAGTTACGTCAAACCCCATGGCGCGATGTACAACGACATGATGGCCAACCCGGCACAATTGCGTGCGGTGATTCAGGCGGTGGCCGCTTACGACCGCAGCCTGCCGCTGATGCTGATGGCCACCCGCGACAACGCCGCCGCGCAGCAGATCGGCGATGAGTATGGCGTGATCCTGTGGTTCGAAGCTTTCGCCGACCGCGCTTACGACAGTGCCGGCAAACTGGTTTCACGACAATTACCGGGCGCGGTGCATCACGACCCGGAAAAAATCATTGAACAAGCCCTGACCATTGCCCGTGGCGACAACCTCACCGCCAGCGACGGCAGCGCCTTGCGTCTGCACGCCAACACCCTCTGCGTACACGGCGACAATGCCGGTTCGGTGGCTGCCGTGCAGCGCATTCGCGAGGCCTTGAGTCAGCAGCGTGCCTCATGAACCCAAGGATTGAAGTGGTGGCACTGGATTGCCTGATGCTGCGTCTGTTTGATGAGATCGCCGAAGCCAACATGCCGTGGATGCTCGCTGCCAGTGAGCGTTTGCGCGGGGCATTCGGTGCGCAACTGATCGATCTGGTGCCGTCCTATACGACGTTGATGGTGCATTACGACCTGACTGCACTGAGCCCGAGCCAGGCGCGGGAATTGATTGCCAAGGCGTTGATCGCCCTGTCGCCGAATGCGCGAACTGGCGGTCAATGTCATGTGTTGCCGGTCTGGTATGACCTCAGCGTCGGGCCAGAATTGAGCCTGCTCGCCGAGCGTAGTGGGCTGGCAGTGGAGGAGGTGATCCGTCGTCACAGCGGACGTGAATATCAGGTATTCGCCCTGGGTTTCGCACCGGGGTTCGCCTTTATGGGGCTGGTCGAAGAGGTTCTGGCGGCGCCACGTCTTAACACGCCGCGCAAGAAAGTCGCTGCGGGCAGTGTCGGCATTGCCGAGCGCCAAACCGCTGCGTATCCCGTGGTCTCGCCCGGTGGCTGGAACCTGATCGGCCGCACCCCGGCGAAACTGTTCGATCGCACACGTGATGGCTACAGCCTGATGCAACCGGGCGACACCGTGCGATTCGAGGCGGTCAGTCATGCCGAGTTCATCAATCTGGGCGGCGATGACACACCACTGGAGGCGCTGGCATGAGCCGACTGAGGATTGAAGCGAGTACACCGCTGTGCCTGTTGCAGGACGCGGGCCGTTTCGGCGTACGGCATCTGGGCGTGACCCAGGGCGGCGCGGCAGACTGGTGTTCGATGAGTTGGGCCAACTGGCTGCTCGGCAATGGACTGGATGTGCCGGTGATCGAAATCACGCTTGGCGGCTTTGCCGTAGTCGCTGAAGACGATTGCTTGCTGGCGCTGGCCGGAGCTGATCTTGGCGCGCAGATTGAGGGTCAACCGCTGGCGCCGTGGCGCAGTTTCAAGTTGGGTAAAGGACAGAAGTTGCTGTTCACGCAACCGCTGCTTGGTGCCCGGGCGTATCTGGCGGCGCCCGGCGGTTTCGACGCTCCGAAGGTCTTGGGCAGTAGTGCGACGGTGGTGCGCGAAGAACTCGGCGGACTCGATGGCATGGGCTTGCCGTTGGCCAAGGGGGCGACGCTGAGTTATCACGGGGAAGCGCGATTGGTTCGCGAAGTGCCATTGGCGTTGCGGCCGGATCTGAAATCGACTGCACCGCTGGATCTGGTGCTCGGCGCGCAGATCGGCCAGTTCAGCGGGCAGAGTCTGTTTGATGTGTTCAACAGTGCCTGGACGCTCGACAGTCGCGCCGATCGCATGGGCATTCGTTTGTTGGGCAAAGCGTTGGAGTATCAGGGCCAGCCGATGATTTCCGAGGGGATTCCCTTGGGCGCGGTGCAAGTGCCGCCGGATGGCCAGCCGATTGTGTTGCTCAATGATCGGCAGACGATTGGCGGGTATCCACGGCTGGGCGCGTTGACGCCGTTGGCGTTAGCGCGGTTGGCGCAGTGTCTGCCGGGGGCGCAGGTGCGGTTGCGGCCGGTGGTGCAAGACGTCGCGCACCGTGAGCACATCAATTATCTGCAGCGCTTCAAAGATAGCTAGAAGCATCGCGAGCAGGCTCACTCCTACAGGGGAACGCATTCCAAATGTAGGAGTGAGCCTGCTCGCGATAGCGTCCGTCCAGACAAAACAGGTTATTTGGAAAGAAACCGCATCCCTTCCTCAAGCCCGCGCAACGTCAACGGATACATCTGATCCTCGATCAGATCCCGTACGATATTGGTCGACGAGGTATAGCCCCAGGTGTCTTTCGGGTACGGATTGATCCAGATGAGCTTCTTGTACTTCTCCATGAAACGCTGCATCCACACGTAACCCGGCTCTTCGTTCCAGTGCTCGACACTGCCGCCGGCCTGGGTAATTTCATACGGCGCCATGGCGGCGTCACCGATGAAGATCACTTTGTAGTCGGCGCCGTACTTGTGCAGCAGGTCCTGGGTCGAAGTGCGCTCCGAGGTGCGGCGCATATTGTTCTTCCACACCGATTCATAAACGAAGTTGTGGAAGTAGAAATACTCCAGATGCTTGAACTCGGTCTTGCAGGCCGAGAACAGTTCCTCGCAGATCTTCACGTGCGCGTCCATCGAGCCGCCGATGTCGAACAGCAACAACAACTTCACCGTGTTGCGCCGTTCCGGGCGCATCTGAATATTCAGCAGACCGGCATCCTTGGCGGTGTGGTCGATGGTGCCGTCGATGTCCAGCTCTTCTGCCGCGCCTTGGCGGGCGAATTTGCGCAGTCGGCGCAGGGCGACTTTGATGTTGCGCGTGCCCAATTCCACCGAATCATCGAGGTTCTTGTACTCGCGCTGATCCCAGACTTTCACGGCTTTGCCCTGGCGCTTGCCAGCATCGCCGACCCGAATGCCTTCCGGGTTGAAGCCACCGGAGCCGAACGGGCTAGTGCCGCCAGTGCCAATCCATTTGTTGCCGCCGGCGTGGCGTTCCTTCTGTTCTTCCAGACGCTTCTTGAACTCTTCGATCAGTTTGTCGAGGCCGCCGAGGGACTGGATCTGCGCGCGTTCTTCGTCGCTTAATGAGCGCTCGAACTCCTTACGCAGCCAGTCTTCGGGAATCAATGCCTGCAAGTGATCGTCGAGCTTTTCCAGGCCATTGAAGTAGGCGCCGAACGCACGGTCGAACTTATCGAAATGGCGTTCGTCCTTCACCAGAATCGCCCGCGACAAGTAATAGAACTCGTCCATGTCGGCGAAGGTCACGCGCTGTTTCAGCGCGTTGATCAGGTCGAGCAGCTCACGCACCGACACCGGCACCTTGGCTGCACGCATTTCATTGAAGAGGTTGAGCAACATGGCAGCAGCCTCTTAGCGGGTGCCGCGACGGCTCATGAACGCCAGGCGCTCAAGCAATTGCACGTCCTGTTCGTTCTTCACCAAAGCACCGGCCAGTGGCGGAATCGCCTTGGTTGGATCGCGCTCGCGCAACACCGCTTCGCCGATGTTGTCGGCCATCAGCAGTTTCAGCCAGTCCACCAGCTCCGAGGTCGACGGCTTCTTCTTCAGGCCCGGCACCTTGCGCACGTCGAAGAACACGTCCAGCGCTTCGCTGACCAGATCCTTCTTGATGTCCGGGTAGTGCACGTCGACGATTTTTTGCAGGGTGGTGCGGTCGGGAAAGGCAATGTAATGGAAGAAGCAGCGGCGCAGGAAGGCGTCCGGCAGCTCTTTCTCATTGTTGGAGGTAATGATGATGATCGGCCGTTTTTTCGCCTTGATGGTCTCGTCGATTTCGTAAACGTAGAACTCCATCTTGTCGAGTTCTTGCAGCAGGTCGTTGGGGAACTCGATGTCGGCCTTGTCGATTTCGTCGATCAGCAAAATGACCCGCTCCTCGGACTCGAAAGCCTCCCAGAGCTTGCCCTTCTTCAGGTAATTGCGCACGTCGTGGACTTTTTCGTTGCCCAATTGCGAGTCGCGCAGACGGCTGACCGCATCGTATTCGTAGAGACCCTGATGGGCCTTGGTGGTGGACTTGATGTGCCAGGTGATCAACTTGACGCCGAACGATTCGGCCAGTTGCTCGGCGAGCATGGTCTTGCCGGTGCCCGGCTCGCCCTTGACCAGCAGCGGCCGCTCCAGGGTGATGGCGGCGTTGACCGCCAGCTTCAGGTCATCGGTGGCGACGTAGGCCTGGGTGCCTTCGAACTTCATCTGCTAATCCTCGAACGGTAACGCCGACCTGACGGGCAGGGCGGGGGCGAAATAATCGGATGCCCGACTATAACGCGCAGCCCGGTCGACTGTGAACGCAGACGGCTTATTCAGTCTCTGAATGGGGCGTCACATGTTGACTCAGTCTCGGCTGATGGCCAGTATTCAGGCCTAGTTGATTTGACGATAGCCTTCAGGATGTCCACTGAATCTGTGGCGAGGGAGCTTGCTCCCGCTGGGCTGCGAAGCAGTCCCCATATGCCTGGAGGCGCTGAATTGATGCTATCCATGAAACGACCACGCTTGGCGGCAGTTACTGCACTCTCTGATTACCGGCTTGCACTGGACTTTGTTGATGGTCGAGCGCTGACACTCGATTTGAGTCGAGATATTCAAACGTGTAAGCAGTTGCAGCCCTTGCTTGATCCCCAAGTCTTTGCGACTGCCATCTTGGGCGATAAAGGTTGGACCGTTGAATGGCCGGCCCCGGACATTCAGATTGGCGCCGATACTCTATATCTGGATGCTTTTCCAGAAATGAACTCTAACCCGCATCCGGCTTAGGCCGTTCATAGCGGGCATTGAATGCCTGTACGAATCCATTGCGCAAAATCTGCAAAAACGCTTCGAACGCGCTGATGTTTTGCTGATGCACGTTACCGCTGAGTTCGACCTTGGTGGCGAACTGGTTTTTCGCCTGGTTCTTCAGCACGGTTTCCGAGCCGCCGACGATGGCCTCCCAGACCGAGCGGAAGATGCTCTTGTTCTTGTTTTCCACGTCCTGCTGCCAGTTGAACACTTCGACGTCGCGCAGCAGGGGTTTGATGTAGCCGTTGACCTGGGCTTTTTTGGCTTGGGCTTCGATCACCACGTCACCGTGGCCTGCGTTGAAGTCGAACTTGCCGTAGGCCGAGGCGAAGTCGTTCATGCTTTTGAGTTCGATGTCTTTGGCGCGCAGGCGGAACTGGAAGTCTTCGAAATTGCTCAGCGGGTCGAAGGTGGCAGTGGTTTCCAGTGGGGCATGCCCGAGCAAAAGCGCTTTGCCCTCGAAACGGGCGTCGCGTTTGCCCTGTTTGTCGACCACGTTGGTCAGGTTGTAGATGCTCGCGTCGACGTTGGTCGCGTTCATGTTCACCGGCGGTTTTGAGTTGAAATTGCGGAAGCTGATCTTGCCGTCGTGAATCTGCACTTCGTCAAGGGTTATCGGCAGCAATTTGCCTAGTTGCGCACGCCAGTCAGTGCCCTGACCGGTCTGGGAGTTCTGCTTGTTGGCTCCGCCATCGACGAAATTGATCTCGGGATTGACGAATTTCACTTGCGCCACCACAGCATGGTCGTACCACAGCGAATGCCAGCTGACCGCAAGATCGATCAGCGGTGCATTGACGAACGGCACCGGTACCTTGCCGTCGACCTTGACGATCTTCAGTCCATTGATCTTATAGGCGCCGCGCCATAGGGCCAGATCGACATCAGTGATCTGGCCCCGGTAATCACCCATGTCCGCCAGCTTGCCGTTCAGGTAGTCGCGCACCATGTAGGGCAGGGCGATGTGCAGCGCGATCAGCAGCACAACGACGACGGCGAAAATCCCTAGTGGCCAACTGTAGCGACGCTTCATGACGGCAATTCCCTGACGATGTAAGCGATTGACTGTTACGTCGCGCAGACGTTCGACCCGACTGGACTGTGATGGGCAACAGGCATACCTTGGAAGGCTGAATTCAACGCTGCATAAGGACCCAGCCATGAGCCGTATTTTTGCTGACAACGCCCATTCCATCGGTAATACGCCGCTGGTGCAGATCAACCGCATCGCACCGCGTGGCGTGACCATTCTGGCCAAGATCGAGGGGCGCAACCCCGGTTATTCGGTCAAGTGCCGGATCGGCGCCAATATGATCTGGGACGCCGAAAGCAGCGGCAAACTGAAGCCGGGCATGACCATTGTCGAACCGACGTCGGGCAACACGGGCATTGGCCTGGCATTTGTTGCTGCTGCCCGTGGTTATAAATTGATGCTGACCATGCCGGCTTCGATGAGCATCGAACGCCGTAAAGTCCTCAAGGCTCTGGGCGCCGAACTGGTCTTGACCGAGCCGGGCAAGGGCATGAAAGGCGCAATCGAGAAGGCGGCCGAAATCGTTGCCAGCGATGCTGACAAGTACTTCATGCCATCGCAGTTCGATAATCCGGCCAACCCGGCGATTCACGAAAAAACCACGGGTCCGGAAATCTGGAACGACACCGATGGTGCTGTGGATGTACTGGTCGCGGGCGTCGGCACTGGCGGAACCATCACCGGCGTTTCGCGGTATATCAAGAATACCCAGGGCAAACCGATTCTGTCGGTGGCCGTGGAGCCGATGTCATCGCCAGTAATCACCCAAGCGTTGGCCGGTGAAGAGATCAAACCGAGCCCGCACAAGATTCAGGGGATCGGTGCCGGTTTTGTGCCGAAGAACCTGGATCTGTCGATGGTCGACCGGGTCGAGCAGGTCACCGACGAAGAGTCCAAGGCCATGGCGCTGCGCTTGATGCAGGAAGAGGGGATTCTATGCGGCATCTCCTGCGGTGCCGCAATGGCGGTAGCGGTGAGACTGGCAGAGACGCCGGAGATGCAGGGCAAGACTATCGTCGTGATTCTGCCCGACTCCGGCGAGCGTTATCTGTCGAGCATGCTGTTCAGCGATCTGTTCACTGAGCAGGAGACTCAGCAGTAATCCAGTTGATTCAGATCAGCCGGGGTTCAGGATCGTTATGCTAATAAATGCTTTGTTGCGCAATTCTTAACACTGAATCTTGTGTAAGGCGGGTTTTGCCCGGCGCCGGTAGTGTTTATCATGGCCGGCTGCCATGCCGGGTAAAGGGCATTGCGCAGCGTTGTCTTTATTCAAGGAGTCGTTGATGACCTTTTCGTTAGCCGCCAAGGTATTGGTGCTGCTGCTGTTCGTGGGCAGCATCCTCTATGTGCATTTGCGCGGCAAGGCGCGTTTGCCGGTTCTGCGCCAGTTCGTCAACCACTCGGCGCTGTTTGCTCCGTACAACGCCCTGATGTACCTGTTCTCCGGTGTGCCGTCCAAGCCGTACCTGGATCGCAGCAAATTTCCGGAGCTGGACGTGCTGCGCGACAATTGGGAAACCATTCGCGACGAGGCCATGCACCTGTTCGACGAGGGTTATATTCGCGCGGCAGAAAAGAACAACGACGCCGGTTTCGGCTCGTTCTTCAAGAAGGGCTGGAAGCGTTTCTACCTCAAGTGGTACGACAAACCGCTGCCATCGGCCGAAACCCTGTGCCCGAAAACCGTGGCGCTGGTCAGTGCGATTCCCAACGTCAAAGGCGCGATGTTTGCGCTGTTGCCGGGTGGCAGCCACTTGAACCCGCACCGCGATCCGTTCGCCGGCTCGCTGCGTTATCACCTCGGCTTGTCGACGCCGAACTCCGACGATTGCCGGATCTTTGTTGATGGTCAGGTTTATGCCTGGCGTGACGGTGAAGACGTAATGTTCGACGAGACCTACGTGCATTGGGTCAAGAATGAAACCGACCAGACCCGCGTCATCCTGTTCTGCGACGTCGAGCGTCCGCTGAGCAACCGCCTCATGACCCGCATCAACCGCTCCATCAGCGCCTGGCTCGGCCGTGCCACTGCACCGCAGAACCTTGATGATGAACGCGTCGGCGGGATCAACCAGGCCTACGCCTGGAGCAAGAACTTCAGCGACAAGTTCAGTGGCGTGGTCAAACAGTGGAAACGCCGTCATCCGAAAGCCTACCGCGTGATGCGTCCGGTGCTGGCGGTGGTGGTATTGACGTTGTTGGGGTATTGGCTGTTTGGTTGAGGCTGGATATTGTAGAAAAACCGCTCCTTGTGAGCGGTTTTTTTATGAAGAGAAGGTGAATGAGGCGCCAGCGAGGACGCCTCCTGGCTCTTCCGCGGCTGGATTCACCAATGCTTCTCTGATTCGGTGCAACTCCCGTTCAGATAACTTTGCGGAAGAGCGTTTTCTATCAGCTTTTATCGATCTGGCGCCTGGCGCCTTTTTTTCAACGGCAGCCTTCATGGTGCCTCCGGCATTGATCATTAAATGAGCAGTTGTCCGATACTCGTCTTACCAAATTAGCTTCACAAGCCTGCCCTCCGAATCGAATTCGAAACCCAGTTGCCGGTACAGGGATATCACTCCAGGGAGAGGTTCCTGAATTTCAATTTGGGTACTGCCGATGATTCGCGCGAAGTGAGTCACGGTGGTCAAAGCAAATGTTGCTACTCGGCTTTTGAGAGGGTAATCGTCATCGGGCTTTCCTTCCAGGCGCACAATTTTCACTCGCAACCGGCTCTGATTAGGGTTTGCAAAGCAAAGTCCGCATAACTCCTGATCAAACCAGATTGCTAAATCGAAGCTAAGTGGTTCTTTGGCCTTCCACCTGACAACATCTTGCCAAGAGAAATGAGGATCAAACCATTCTTCATAGGCACTCAGCGCTTGAGCATCGATTGCTTCGAAACGAACTCTGGAGTGATCAACATCCACTATCCCTTGCAGCAACAAGTCTCTGTGCAGTTTTGCGAAAGTAACCCCAGCCTGTTTCCTAGCCTGTGATTTGTAAAACTGGTAGCGCAAATACGTCCGTTCCCTTGGCATGTGATCCTGTGCATTCCTTGTCCTCGATGGTTGGGTGTCGCAATTGCAATCCAGCCTATTCACCTCGCGGCCAACTGTCCCTGCCGGCCCTTTGCCCAAATCATTGCAATCCATGTCCCACGCTGGTTATAGTCGGCGCACGTGAGTCGTATGCCTCACCCTCCAACCCTTCAAAAAAGATCTGCGCAAATGCCTGCATCCCTCATCAACGCGGTAGTCGATTCAGCGGTCAACGCTGGCGTCGTGCCGTGCGGGAATCAGCAGCCCAAGCAGATCAGTCATTACCCCCCACCTGTCAGTAGCACGCCGGTGTGCGCAGTCGTATCACCGCCGGGCGTTGGCGTTTCGGGCTGATCGGCAGTTTCTGCTGACCCCTGCGCCCGCCAGAAAAACCTACTGAATTTCAGCTTCGGCTGAGTTGGCTTCTTGCCTGACTACAGGTGGTAATCATGTTTGTCCTGTCGAAAAAATCCGCGCTCGCGGCCGCGTCCACGAGCCTGTTCGTTCTGCTGTGGAGCAGCGGCGCGATCTTCTCCAAATGGGGCCTGGCCCACGCTTCGCCGTTTGCCTTTCTGCTGATTCGCTTTGTGATTGCCTTGTGCGGGCTCGTGCTGCTGGCGCCGTTGCTCAAGTTGAAGTTGCCCAAGGGCGGCCGGCCGATGTTGTTTGCGATTGCCACGGGTGTGGTGTTGTTGGGGGCCTATCAGATTTTCTATCTACTGGCGCTCAACACCAAAGTCACCCCGGGGGTGATGGCGACCATCATGGGTGTGCAGCCGATTCTCACCGTGGTGTTGATGGAGCGGCAGCGCTCGGCGAGCCGGATGTTTGGTCTGGCCTTGGGGTTGGCGGGGCTGATCATGGTGGTTTACCAAGGCATCGGTCTGGCCGGGATGTCCTGGGCGGGGATGCTGTTTGGTCTGCTGGCGCTGACGAGCATGACGCTGGGCTCGATCATGCAGAAACGCATCACCGACAATCCTCTCGGTACGCTGCCGGTGCAGTACTTGGCCGGTCTGTTGTTATGCGGGATTTTCGTGCCGTTCCAGCCGTTCCACTTTGAGCACAGCACAGGTTTTATCGTGCCGGTGTTGTGGATGGGGCTGGTGGTGTCGGTGCTGGCGACGCTGTTGCTGTATCGGTTGATCGCGCGGGGCAATCTGGTCAATGTCACCAGTCTGTTCTACCTGGTGCCGGCGGTGACGGCAGTGATGGACTATCTGATTTTCGGCAATCGCCTGGCGGCGTTGAGTGTGCTGGGGATGCTGTTGATCATTGTCGGTCTGGCGTTTGTGTTCCGTAAAACCAGCTAACAGATCGTCAGGTGGCGGCTTTTAGGCCGCCGATCGCAAGCAGGCTCACTCCTACAGAGGAACGCATTCCAATTGTAGGAGTGAGCCTGCTCGCGATGGCCTTTTCGGCACCGCACAAATTTATCGGGCCGGCGCCTCAGCCGGTTTCACCACCGCCGGCTTCAACACCAGCCACAACGCCAACGCAATCAACACCCCGCCGTAGATATGCGCCATCGACAACGGCTCATCCAGCAGCAACGCCCCCCACAGCACGCCGAATGGCGGAATCATGAAGGTCACGGTCATCGACTTCACCGGCCCGATCGAACTGAGCAGGCGGAAGTAGATGATGTAGGCAAACGCCGTGCAGCCAAGACCCAGGCCCAACAGCGACAGCCAGACATTCCAGCCGCCCCAACTGGCCGGCGGTGCGGTGATCACGCTATATCCAAACAACGGCAACAGAAACAACGTCGCACCGAGCATGCTGCCCAGCGCCGACAGGCGACTGTCCAGACCACCAGCCTGATCCAGCCAGCGCCGTGCGAGGAAACCGGCAAAACCATAACAAGTGGTCGCCAGCAAACAGGCGAGGGCGCCCATCAACAATTGCAGATCGAACGCCACGGGACCGGCGCGGGTCAGCACGCCAACGCCGAACAAGCCGAGGAACACCCCGCCTAGTTTGGCTGCGGTGAGTTTTTCACTGAAGAACAACCCGCCAATCAGCACGCCCATGAGCGGCGTGGTGGCGTTGAAGATCGCCGAATAACCGGCCGGTAACACCTGGGCCGCGACCGAATACAGCGTCGCCGGAATCCCCGAGTTGATCACGCCCAGCAGCATCACGGTTTTCAGTTTGCCTTTGAAGTCCCAGCGCACGCGCATCAGCCCAAGGATCACCAGCAGGCCGACGGCCGCAATCGACACGCGAAAGAATCCGGTCGGGATCGTGCCGACCACCGGTGCAATAATGCGCATGAACAGAAAACTCGCGCCCCAGATGGCCGCCAGCGACAACATACGGAAAATATCGACAGGGCTCACGGCGGGTCTCCTTCCTTGATCGGGACGAGAGTGTTGCCGAGCGCCCTGCCGAAGGCAACCGCTAATCGGGCATGCAACTGTTCGTTCAGATCACAAAGCGTGTGACCAGGCCGTTCAAGTCGACGGCCAGACGCGACAGCTCCTGGCTTGCGGCCGAGGTCTGGGTGGCGCCAGCGGCGGTCTGGGTCGAGAGGTCGCGGATGGTCACCAGATTCTGATCGACTTCGCGAGCGACCAAGGCCTGTTGCTCGGCTGCACTGGCGATCACCAGATTGCGCTGGTTGATCTGCGAGATCGACGCGGTGATTTTCTCCAGCGCCTGACCTGCGCTGTTGGCCCGGCGCAGCGTCTGACCCGCCTGCTCGGCGCTGCTTTGCAATGCGCCCACGGTAGCGCCTGTGCCTTGCTGGATGCTGCTGATCATCAGCTCGATTTCCTCAGTGGAGTTCTGCGTGCGTTGTGCCAGCGAACGCACTTCATCGGCGACCACCGCAAAGCCGCGCCCGGCTTCACCGGCGCGGGCCGCTTCGATCGCCGCATTGAGCGCCAGCAGGTTGGTCTGTCCGGCAATCCCGCGAATCACTTCCAGCACTTTGCTGATGTCCTGTGCCTGCGTGGCCAGGCCTTCGGCTTGTTCGGAAGCACCGAGTACCGCATCGACCAGTTCCTGAATCGAACTGATGGTTTCGCTGACCTGCACATGGCCGTGCTTGCTGTCCTCGTTCGACGCGGCGGACGCCTCGGCGCTGGACACCGCGTTGGCCGCGACTTCGTCCACCGCGGTGCTCATCTCCGTGACTGCGGTGGCGGCTTGTTCGATCTGATCGTTCTGCTGTTGCAGGCCGCGAGTGCTTTGCTCCATCACCGAACTCATTTCCTCGGCCGCGGAAGCCAGTTGCTGTGCCGATTCGCTGATGCCGCGAATAGTCGAGCGCAGATTGCCCTGCATCTCGGCCAAGGCGTCGAGCAGATCTGCAGCCTCATCTTTACCAGTGCTGACGATCTGTCCGCTGAGATTACCGGCAGCAATGCGCCTTGCGACATTCAGCGCCTGATTGATCGGGGTGGTAATACTACGCGTCAACTGCCAGGCCAATAGCAGCGTGGCAATCAGGGCAACCACGATGATGGTCGCGACGATCCACAATGCCCGTAGATATATCGTTGCGGCGGCAGCGGCGGCGGTATTGGCGCCTTGCTGATTGAACGAGATCATCTGCTCCAGGGCCTTGTCGAGCAGCGTTCCCTGTGGCGCCAGTTCATTGTTAAGCTGCGTGTAGGCCTGTTCACTTTGCCCGGCGTCGATCTGGCCGATGATCTGTTCGAGGATGTTCATGTACTTGGCCGTGTTGGCATTCAAGCCGTCGAGCATCACTCGTTCTTCTTCGCTGGAGAGCAGGGTTTTGTGATCGGCGAGGCGTTTGAGCAATTCTTCGCGCTGCGCTTTGATGATGCCTTTGCTTCTGTCGCGCACGGCAGGTTGGGTGCTGGTGATCAGGCGCAACGATTCGAGGCGAATGCTGGCGATGTTCGCCGCCGCGACATGGATGTTCTCGATGCTTGGCATCCATGATTCTTCAATCACTGCTGCACTCTCGCGCAGGGTTTTCATCTGGCCCAGCCCGAACAGGCCGACCACCACCAGCAGACCGGCCAAAACGGCAAAGCTCAAACTGGCGCGCAAACCTATGCGCAGATTCCGGATAGACATCAGTGTGCTCCTTGATCTTTGAGGGGGGGAGGTCGTCCTCGTCAGCGAGGATCTTGTTATGAAGGGGGTAATGGCGGGCTGTATATCAAAGCGCCACTATTTTGGTAAGACCAATCTGGAAGCGTCGCTGTCGGTAAACGCCTGCGCAGCAAAGCAACGAGCTAGACGCGTCTGGTCAGTATTGGAGCCGAAACCCAGCGAATTCGCGGGCTGGCGCGGGGCGACATGAAGAACCGCTCAGGCGATTAACTGACCGAACGGTCGATTAAAAAAACTTTGCTGAAAACTGTGCCGTTGTACAACCCCGACGCAGAATTGGCCGAAATTGCACTTCACGCGCACACGCTTGCGTGGCTAAGCTCAGCACAGATTTCCCATGCACGCAGAGGTCTTATCTATGCCGCAGCAATGGCCCGCCACCGATATCGCCCGCATGATCCTCGATGGCTTTGACGATTACCGCGAGCATTTCCGGCGAATCACCGACGGCGCCCGGGAGCGTTTCGAGCAGGCGCGCTGGCAGGAGACGCAAACGGCGTCGGCGGCACGGATCAATCTCTACGAAGAAAAGGTCGGCGAAACCATCGCTCGCCTGCGCGAATACTTCGATGATGAAACGCTGATGAACGTCAGCTGCTGGCCGCTGGTGAAAAGTGCCTACATCAGCGTCATCGACCTGCGCTTCGATGATGAGTTGTCCGAGACCTGGTACAACTCGATTTTCTGCGGGCTGTTCAGCCACGACCTGATCAGCGACGGCTGCATGTTCATTCACACCACCCGCCCGAGCCTGCGCCGAGCCCGCGCCGCGCAAACCCGCACCTACAAACCGCAGGGGCAGTTGTCGGGGATGCTCGCGAGTATTTTTGCCGATTACCGTTTCAGCGAGGATTACGCCGATCTGCCGGGTGACCTACGCC
Source organism: Pseudomonas sp. Irchel s3a12 (assembly GCF_900187485.1). Classification (NCBI taxonomy): domain Bacteria; kingdom Pseudomonadati; phylum Pseudomonadota; class Gammaproteobacteria; order Pseudomonadales; family Pseudomonadaceae; genus Pseudomonas; species Pseudomonas sp. Irchel s3a12. The sequence goes on along the minus strand of NZ_FYDN01000008.1, from coordinate 108,322 downwards.
GCCTCGAAGCGCAACTGCGCGAGAACCTGCCGGACTGGGTGTGCAAGGACCCGGAACTCAGCGTCGAGCTGTTTTCCTCGGTGCTGTACCGTAACAAGGGCGCGTATCTGGTCGGACGCATCTACACCCGCGACGAACAGTGGCCGCTGGTGATTCCGCTGCTGCACCGGGAAGGGCGCGGGATTCAGATCGACGCGTTGATCACCGACGAAGCTGATGTATCGATCATCTTCTCGTTCACCCGTTCGTATTTCATGGTCGATGTACCGGTGCCGGCGGAGTTCATCGGCTTCCTGCGACGCATTCTGCCGGGCAAGCACATTGCCGAGTTGTACACCTCAATCGGCTTCTACAAGCACGGCAAGTCCGAGTTTTACCGCGCGCTGATCAATCACCTGGCCAACACCGATGATCAGTTCATCATGGCGCCGGGCGTGCGCGGCATGGTCATGAGCGTGTTTACGCTGCCGGGCTTCAACACCGTGTTCAAGATCATCAAGGACCGTTTTTCGCCGTCGAAAAACGTCGACCGCGCCACGGTGATCGAGAAGTACCGACTGGTGAAAAGCGTCGACCGGGTAGGGCGCATGGCCGATACCCAGGAGTTCGCCGATTTCCGTTTTCCGTTGAGCAAGTTTGATCCGGCGTGCCTGGAGGAGCTGCTGGAGGTGGCGCCGTCGACGGTGTCGGTCGAGGGCGACACGGTGTTGATCCGTCACTGCTGGACCGAGCGGCGGATGACCCCGCTCAACCTCTATCTGGAAAACGCCAACGATGCGCAGGTGCGTGAGGCGCTGGAGGATTACGGCCTGGCGATCAAGCAACTGGCGGCGGCGAACATCTTTCCCGGTGACATGTTGCTGAAGAACTTCGGCGTCACTCGCCACGGGCGCGTGGTGTTCTACGACTACGACGAAATCTGCTTCCTGACCGAAGCCAACTTCCGCCACATCCCGCAACCGCGCACACCGGAGGATGAAATGGCGTCGGAGCCGTGGTATTCGATCGGGCCGCTGGATGTCTTTCCTGAGGAGTTTCCGCCGTTTCTGTTCGCCGATTCGGGGCAGCGCAAGTTGTTCGATCAGTTGCATGGCGAGCTGTATAACGCGGATTACTGGAAGAGCCTGCAAGAGGCGATTCGGGCGGGGAAGGTCATTGATGTTTTCCCGTATCGGCGCAAAGGCCTCGACAACGAGTAGCTCTTTTAAAAAAACACCCTCACCCCAGCCCTCCCCCGGAGCGAGAGGGGGCCTGCCGAGGTGCCTCAAGTCGAACGCCTACGTGAAAGGCCTTGGCGATTATGGAATCGGTAAATTTCTTTCAGGTCGATGGACCTCTGGAATATCCCCCAATCGGTCCCCTCTCCCTTTGGGAGAGGGCTAGGGTGAGGGCCGCAATCCCCCAGACACGCCACAAATCCGCCAAATCTGCGACAATCCGCCCCCTGCATAAATAGACGACCGAATTGCCTACCCGATGACCGACGAATCGCCCTCCATCGACAAACTGCTGAAGAACCTCGATCACGCCATGCTCGCCGACCGTCACCGGCTGCGGCGGCAGTTGCTTGAGCTGCGCAAGAAACCCGACGAGGCCAAACTGGCCCAGTGGGTGACGCGCATGCAGGCGTCCTGTGATCAGGTGCTGGCCCGCCGCGCTAGCCTGCCGGTGATTCGTTACGACGACAGTTTGCCGATTGCGGCCAAGCGCGACGAGATCAAGAAGGCGCTGGAAAAGCATCAAGTGCTGATCATCGCCGGCGAAACCGGCTCGGGTAAAACCACCCAGTTGCCAAAAATCTGTCTGGAAATCGGTCGCGGTCAGCACGGTCTGATCGGCCACACCCAACCGCGTCGAATCGCTGCGCGCAGCGTCGCCAGCCGGGTCGCCGAAGAACTCGCTACGCCGCTCGGTGCGCTGGTCGGCTATCAGGTGCGTTTCGAGGATCAAAGCGATTCCAACACCCTGATCAAGCTGATGACCGACGGTATTCTGCTGGCGGAAACCCAGAACGATCGCTACCTCGAACGCTACGACACGATCATCGTCGACGAAGCCCACGAACGCAGCCTCAACATCGACTTCCTGCTCGGCTACCTGAAAACCCTGCTGCCGCGTCGCCCGGACCTGAAAGTCATCATTACTTCGGCGACCATCGATCTGGAGCGCTTCTCCAAGCATTTCGATGATGCGCCGATTGTTGAAGTCTCCGGTCGTACCTTCCCGGTAGACACCTGGTATCGTCCGTTGACGCTGGAGCAGGACGAAGAGGGCAACCGCGTCGAAGACGACCTGACGGTGGATCAGGCGATTCTCGCGACCCTTGATGAAATCGCCGCTTACGAGCGCAGCGAGCGTCGCAGCCCCGGTGACGTGCTGGTGTTCCTGCCCGGCGAGCGCGAGATTCGCGACGCTGCCGACATGCTGCGCAAGGCGCAGATCAAACACACTGAAATCCTGCCGTTGTACGCGCGCTTGTCGCCGGCCGAACAACAGCGGATTTTCCAGTCGCACCCGGGCCGTCGCGTGGTGCTGGCAACCAACGTTGCCGAGACTTCGCTGACCGTGCCGGGCATCCGTTACGTGATCGACAGCGGCACCGCGCGCATCAGCCGCTACAGCTATCGCGCCAAGGTCCAGCGTCTGCCGATCGAAGCGATTTCCCAGGCCAGCGCCAACCAGCGTAAAGGTCGTTGCGGGCGGGTTGAGCCGGGCATTTGTATTCGGCTGTACAGCGAAGAAGATTTTAACGGGCGCCCGGAATTCACCGATCCAGAGATTCTGCGCACCAACCTCGCTGCCGTGATTCTGCAGATGCTGCATCTGCGTCTCGGCGAGATCACCGCGTTCCCGTTTATCGAGCCGCCGGATGGCAAGGCGATCAGCGACGGTTTCAACCTGCTGCAAGAACTCTCGGCGGTTGACCGCAACAGTCAGCTGACGCCGCTCGGTCGACAGTTGGCGCGTTTGCCGGTCGACCCGCGCATGGGCCGCATGCTGCTTGAAGCGGCCAAGCTCGGCAGTTTGCAGGAAGTGCTGATCGTCGCCAGTGCAATGTCGATTCAGGACCCGCGCGAGCGTCCGCCGGAGCGTCAGCAAGCTGCCGATCAGGCCCACGCGCAATGGAAAGACACCGACTCGGACTTCGCCGGTTTAGTGAATCTGTGGCGCGGTTTTGAAGAGCAGCGCCAGGCGCTGACTGCCAGTCCGTTGCGCAACTGGTGCCGGAAGAATTTCCTCAATTACCTGCGTCTGCGCGAGTGGCGCGACTCGCATCGGCAGTTGAGCCTGATCTGCCGCGACATGCAGCTGAGCCTCAACAAAGAGCCGGCGGATTACCCGAAACTGCACAAAGCGGTGCTGGTCGGCTTGCTCAGCCAGATCGGTCAGAAAACCGAGGATGGGGATTACCTCGGCGCGCGTCAGCGACGTTTCTGGATTCACCCGTCGTCGGGCATCGGCAAGAAGCGACCGCAATGGCTGATGACCGCTGAGCTGGTGGAAACCACCAAGCTTTATGCACGCATGGTCGCCAAGATCGACGCCGACTGGATCGAGCCGTTGGCCGGGCACCTGATCAAGAAAAACCACTTCGAACCGCATTGGGAAAAGAAGCGCGGCCAGGTCGTGGCCTACGAGCAGATCACTCTGTTCGGGCTGATCGTGGTCGGCCGCCGGCCGGTGCATTACGGCCCGGTGGATCCGGTGGTTTCTCGCGAATTGTTTATCCGTGAAGGTCTGGTGCGTGGCGAAATTCAATCGAAAGCCAAGTGCCTGACCGCCAACCAACAGTTGCTTGAACAGCTCGACGAACTGGAAGCAAAAGCCCGTCGTCGCGACATTCTCGCCGATGAAGAAACCCTGTACGCGTTCTACGACGCGCGGTTGCCGGCGGAGATTCACCATACCGCGACCTTCGACAGTTGGTACCGCATCAACAGCCAGAAGAATCCGCAGTTGTTGATCATGCGCGAAGAAGACGTGCTGGCCCGCGAAGCCAGTGAAGTCACCGCGCGGGATTACCCGGACACGCTGCACATCGGCGATCTGGAACTGGCGCTGACTTATCACTTCGAGCCCAATCATCCGCGCGACGGCGTGACTCTGCGCGTGCCGGCCCCGCTGTTGCCGATGCTGCCACCGGAACGCCTGGAATGGCTGGTGCCGGGGCTGATCGAGGCCAAGTGCATCGCCCTTGTGCGCAACCTGCCGAAGGCCCTGCGCAAGAACTTCGTGCCGGTGCCGGACTTCATCAAAGCTGCGCTGCAACGCATGACCTTTGCCGAGGGTTCGTTGCCGCAAGCGCTCGGTCGCGAACTGCTGCGCATGACTGGCGCGCGGGTCAGCGACGAGGCGTGGGCCGAAGCCGAGCAAGGCGTCGAGGGGCATCTGCGGATGAACCTGGAAATTGTCGACGGCCAAGGCAAATTCCTCGGCGAAGGTCGCGATCTGGCCGAGCTGACCGCACGGTTTGCCGAAGCCAGTCAGGCCGCGCTGGCGGTGCCGCAGAGTGCGAAAAGTCAGCAACCGGTGGAGGCCAAGGTCTTCGCCCCGGTGGCAGAAAAGACTCAACAGAAGATCGCCGGGCTGTCGATGACGGTATATCCGGCGCTGGTTGAAGAGGGCGGCACGGTCAAGGAGGGGCGCTTCTCGACCCCGGCCGAAGCCGAATTCCAGCATCGTCGCGCCTTGCAGCGGTTGTTGATGCAGCAACTTGCGGAACCGGCCAAGTTCCTGCGTGGCAAGTTGCCGGGGCAGACTGAGCTGGGCCTGCTCTATCGCGAGTTGGGCCGGGTTGATGCGCTGGTCGAAGACATTCTGCTGGCGAGCCTCGACAGCTGCATTCTCGAAGGCGAAGACCCGTTGCCCCGCGACGGCGCTGGTTTGGCGGCACTGGCCGAGCGTAAACGCGGCAACTGGACCGAGCACGCCGAGCGCGTGGCCCGGTTGACCCTGGAGATTCTCAAGCTCTGGCACGGCCTGCAAAAGCGCTTCAAGGGCAAGATCGATCTGGCCCAGGCCGTGGCGCTCAATGACATCAAGCAGCAAATCAACAATCTGGTGTATCCGGGGTTTGTCCGCGAAACGCCGATGCAGTGGCTTAAGGATTTGCCGCGTTACCTGAAAGCGGTCGAGCAGCGTTTCGAAAAGCTCGGCGCGCAGGTGCAGAAGGATCGGGTCTGGAGCGGCGAACTTGCCGGCCTCTGGGGGCAATACCAGACCCGCGCGGCGAAACATGCCCAGGAAGGCAAACGCGATCCGCAGCTTGAGCTGTATCGCTGGTGGCTGGAGGAATACCGGGTGTCGCTGTTCGCCCAGCAGTTGGGGACGAAAGTTCCGATCTCCGACAAACGCCTGAACAAGCAGTGGAGCCAGGTCGAACCGTAACGCTGATCGTTCCCTCGCTCTGCGTGGGAATGCCTCTGGGGACGCTCCGCGTCCAGTGACGCGGAGCGTCACCGGCTGCATTCCCACGCAGGAGCGTGGGAACGATCATCCGTGTTGATCTTGAGAAAGGCGCCAAAACCCCGCGTTTATGGCAAACTTCGCGACCATAAACGCCGGTTTCGCGACCCAGAGCCTTCGGCCGGTTCGCGCGACGGAATAAAGCGATGCCAGGTTTGCGTCCCCCGGATGGGAATAGACCCTTTGTGTGTTGGTACGACGGTTCCAGCACTTTCTGCCTGAACAGATTAGAGAAACGACCATGCATAACGTCGTCATCAGCGGCACCGGCCTGTACACCCCGGCCAACAGCATCTCCAATGAAGAGCTGGTGCAGTCTTTCAATACCTACGTCGCCCAGTTCAACGCCGACAACGCCGAGGCCATTGCCAGCGGCGAGGTCCAGGCCCTGACCGAATCCAGCGCCGCGTTCATCGAAAAAGCTTCAGGCATCAAGAGCCGCTTTGTCATGGACAAGGACGGCATCCTCGATCCGCAACGCATGGCCCCGCGTCTGCCGGAGCGTTCCAACGACGAATGGTCGGTGCTTTGCCAGATGGCCATCGGCGCTGCCGAACAGGCCCTGCAACGTGCCGGCAAAACTGCTGCCGACATCGACGGCGTCATCGTTGCCTGTTCCAACCTGCAGCGCGCCTACCCGGCCATCGCCATCGAAGTCCAGGAAGCTCTGGGCATTCAGGGTTTCGGTTTCGACATGAACGTGGCCTGTTCCTCGGCGACTTTCGGCATCCAGGCTGCTGCCAACAGCGTGCAGCTGGGCCAGGCCCGGGCGATCCTGATGGTCAACCCGGAAGTCTGCACCGGTCACCTGAACTTCCGTGACCGCGACAGCCACTTCATCTTTGGCGATGCCGCGACTGCAGTGATCATCGAGCGCGCTGAGACCGCGACGTCCAAACACCAGTTCGACGTGGTCAGCACCAAGCTGCTGACCAAGTTCTCCAACAACATCCGCAACAATTTCGGTTTCCTCAACCGCGCGGCGGAAGAGGGCATTGGTGCCCGCGACAAACTGTTCGTGCAGGAAGGCCGCAAGGTGTTCAAGGATGTCTGCCCGATGGTTGCCGAGCTGATCGGCGAACATCTGCAAGAGAACCAGCTTAACGTCGGCGACGTGAAGCGCTTCTGGCTGCACCAGGCCAACTTGAGCATGAACCACCTGATCGTGCGCAAGTTGCTGGGTCGCGAAGCCACTGAAGAAGAAGCCCCGGTGATTCTCGACACCTACGCCAACACCAGCTCGGCGGGTTCGGTGATTGCTTTCCACAAGTATCAGGATGATCTGGCTGCCGGTTCGCTGGCGGTGTTGAGTTCGTTCGGTGCAGGCTATTCGATCGGTAGCGTGATTCTGCGCAAGCGTTGAAAATCGGTTTAATTTCCTCCTAATCGCGCCGACCTTTCCTACATCCGAATCGGCTCAAACGCTGTAATTTTTCGGAAATGGCGGCAGGTGAAGACCTGCCGCTATCATTTTCGGAATCGGCACAAGGAGATTTTTGGATGGCGGCTGACGACACCCAACTGCTTGCGCGCCTGCTGGCGGGTGAGCAAAAGGCTTTCAAGGAACTGGTGACGACGTATCAGAGCGCTATGCGCGCCGTGGCGTATGCGATTGTCGGCCAGCGTCATGTCGAAGAAGTGGTGCAGGATGCCTGGCTATCGGTGGTGCGCCACATCGCCAGTTTCGAAGGTCGCTCCAGTCTCAAGACCTGGCTGCTGACCATCACGGCCAACTCGGCCAAAAGCCGTTATAAACAAAATCGCCGGGAAGTGTTGATGGATGATCTGCCGTCACCCCATGGCACGATCGACGATGACCGCTTTTCTCCCGGTGACGGCCATTGGCTGGTTGCCCCGTTCGCCTGGCATCAGGACACCCCGGAAGCCTTGCTGACCGAAGGTGAATTGCGTGACTGTCTGGAGCACACCCTGCTGAACCTGTCGGAACTGCAAAGCAGCGTTTTGTTGTTGCGCGAACGCCAGGGGCTGGAGCTGGAGGAGATCTGTAATCTTCTGGAGATCTCGCTCTCCAATGTCCGTGTGCTGCTGCATCGTGCGCGGCTGAAAGTCTTCGCGACCGTGGAGCATTTTGAGGAGACCGGAGAATGCTGACCTGTAAGGAACAAGTGGCGCGCTCCAGCGATTATCTCGATGGCCAATTGAGCTTTCGCGAAAAGCTGATGGTGCGTCATCATCTGATGTTCTGCCCGAACTGTCGGCGTTTCATTCGCCAGATGCGTTTGATGCAAGCGACCTTGAAGGCGATGCCGGAACCACCGCTGGAAGGCGTCGAAGAACTGGCCGAACGCCTGGCCGAGCAACGACGAAAAGATAACCCCCTGTAGGAGCTGTCGAGTGAAACGAGGCTGCGATCTTTTGATCTTGTTTTCAAGATCAAAAGATCGTCCGATCGCGGCCCGAGCCTTCGGCAGCTCCTACATGGGGTTTTTGCATCCTGCAGAAATAACCCAGTGCGGGTGAAACGAACGGATGATGGGGATCGTCCCGCCCGCACAGGGCTATAGGGTGAAGCGTTTTAGAACTTGGCTTCCGCGTCCAGCTGCAAGGTGTTGGCGTCAGCGTCACGCTGGGTACGGCTGGCGAAGTCAGCCTTGGTCAGGAAGTACGTGGCACCGATGGCGAAGTTCTTGTCGATGTCGTAACCGACCTTGAACTTGTGACCGCGCGAACCAGTGGTGCCGTTGGCGAAGTCGGAGTCGGTAAAGGCGCCGACCACAGCGTTGCGCTGCACGTCGCGGTAGTTGTAATCGAGGTTCAGGCCGAAGACTTTCGACTTGGCACCCAACAGCCACGCAGTGTCCTGATCGGTCACGGCATCGTTGTTCTTCACGTACTGACCGTAGAACGACAGTGGCATTGGCAGACCGCCGATGTCGACCTGGCTGAACCCTTCATACAGACGGAATTCGTTGTTGGCCGAGTTGCCATTGACTGCCAGGGCGCACGGTGTGGACGTGCCGGTGCAGCGGCTGTCTTCGTCGTTCTGGTAGGCGTAGACACTACCGCCCAGAGTCACTTTCAAGTTGTCGGTGATGTTGAAGCGGCTACCCAACTGGCCGGCGGTCAGACGCAGGTCGTGACGGAATTGCACGCCATCGCCGTCAACGTTGTCCTTAAGGTTGTAGTTACCCAGGCTGCCGAACAGTTCGGCGCTGCTGCCCAACGGGTATTTGTAGGTAACGGCCAGACCTTCCGGGTTGATGTCGCTATCCCAGATCACGTCGCCCATGCTGACCCACGGCTGGAGCATCTTGCCGCCGATGATGTGCAGGTTCTTGATCTGGTCAGGGTGGTAGTCGATGTAGCCCAGATCCAGCCAGATCTGCTTCTTGTCGAAGTAGTTGTCCTGGTCCTGGTTGGTCGAACGGGCATCATCGCCGCCGCCGGTGGCGATACGGATACCGGTGTCGACTTGCGGGTTGATCTCGGTGTAGGCACCCAGACGGGCACGAATGCGCTGACGGTCCTTGTCGCGGCCACCGTTGTTCGGCTCGCCGTCGATCTTGATGGTTTCCTGACGGATACGCACATCGCCCTTGAACTGGGTCTTGGCCGCCCAGGCGAGTTTCTGGTCGAAGACGCTTTGTTCGTTGGTTTTCTTCGCAACAGCGGCGACTTGTTCGTTGGTCTCTTGCTGCGCCTGCTGCGCGATTTGCTGAGCCTTCTGATCCTTGGCCAGCTCAGTTTGCAGTTCGATGTACTGCGCCTGGGAAATGGAACCGTTAGCCTTGAGCATATCGAGCAGTTTGGCGTCGACTGCAGCACTGGCCGGAACACTCATGGCCAGCAACAAGCCACCGCACAGGGCCGCCGCAGTTTTCGTGGAAGCAAGACGCATAGCAATCTCCGAAGATGAGAGGGGATGGCACAACCATCCGGGGCACAACCGACGATTCGAACGTCGGAAAACAGTGTCCGGGTAGAACCCGGCGCTCTAAAAACAGGCGCCAGTATCGCGATGGTTTATGACAGAGCAGTGGCACAGTGATGGCAGGTTGATGACGATATCGATTTGGCCTGAACTATTGATCTAGAGCGCTGTCGGCCGATTGCGGGTGTGCAATGGCGCGCAATCGGCGATACTCGCCGGGCGCTGAAGTCCTGTTGTGGAGAGCTGTCGATGCCGTTGCAATGCCTGCAAAACCTGTCGCAAATCGCTCCGGCAACCTGGGATGCGCTGGTGCCTGAAAGCCAGCCATTTCTGCGCCACGCTTTTCTCAGTGCACTGGAAGACAGTGGCAGCGTTGGCCCTCATACCGGCTGGCAACCTGAGCATTTGCTGCATATTGAAGATGATCGACTGATCGCCGCACTACCCAGTTATCGCAAGTGGCATTCCTACGGCGAGTACGTGTTCGATCACGGCTGGGCCGACGCCTGCGCCCGCGCCGGCATCGATTACTACCCCAAGCTTTTGACCGCCGTGCCATTCAGTCCGGTGAGCGGCCCGCGCTTGTTGGCGGCCAATGTCGAAGACGGTTTCGAGCTGCTCAAGAGCCTGCCCGGTTACCTGGAAATCGAAGGGCTTTCCAGCGCGCACATCAATTTCACTGACCCGTTTACCGACGCGGCGATGGCCGAACAACCGGGTTGGCTGCAACGCATTGGCTGTCAGTATCACTGGCAGAATCGCGGGTATCGCGACTTTCAGGATTTCCTCGACGTACTCAGTTCGCGCAAGCGCAAACAGATGCGCAAGGAGCGCGAGCAAGTGGCGGGGCAGGGTTTTGAATTTGAATGGCGGGAGGGGCGCGAGCTGGACGAGGCGCAGTGGGATTTTGTCTATGCCTGTTACGCCAACACCTATGCGGTGCGGCGCCAGACGCCGTATCTGACGCGGGAGTTTTTCAGTCTGCTGGCCGAGCGTATGCCCGAGGCGATCCGCGTGGTACTGGCCAAACAAGGCTCACGGCCGGTGGCGATGGCCTTCAGTCTGGTGGGGGGCGACAGTTTCTACGGACGCTATTGGGGCTGTCTGGCGGAGTTTGATCGGCTGCACTTTGAGACGTGTTTTTACCAGGGCATGGATTATGCGATCGCGCAGGGTTATCAGCGTTTCGATGCTGGCGCTCAGGGCGAGCACAAGTTGATTCGTGGCTTCGAGCCGGTGATCACCCATTCGTGGCATTACCTGCGGCACCCAGGTCTGAACGCGGCGGTGAAGGATTTCCTGCATCAGGAACGCGCCGGCGTCCTCACCTACGCCGAAGAAGCCAGAACAGCCTTGCCCTACCGCCAGACATAGATCCCCTGTAGGAGCTGCCGAAGGCTCGGGCCGCTCCTACAAGGGGATCTCAGGCACCCCTCAGGTTTCCTCTTTGCCCAACCAGCGATAGATCCCGCCACCGACCACCGCGCCAATCAACGGCGCGACCCAGAACATCCACAACTGCGCAATCGCCCAGCCGCCGACCATCAATGCCGGCCCGGTGCTACGAGCCGGGTTCACCGAGGTGTTGGTGACGGGAATCGAGATCAGGTGAATCAGCGTCAGGCCCAGGCCGATGGCGATCGGTGCCAGCCCCGGTGGTGCGCGTCTATCGGTCGCGCCCAGAATGATGATCACGAACATCGCCGTCATCACCAGCTCGGTCACAAACCCTGCCGCCATGGAATACTTCCCCGGCGAATGCTCGCCATAACCATTGGATGCGAGGCCGGCGGCGATATCGAAACCCTCCTTGCCGCTGGCAATGTGCGCAATCAGCGACGCCGCGAGAATCGCGCCGAGCACCTGCGCGATGATGTAGGCGGGCAACTCTTTGCCCGGAAACCGACCGCCGACGAACAGACCGACCGACACGGCCGGGTTTAGGTGACATCCGCTGATGTGACCGATGGCGAATGCCATGGTCAGCACCGTCAGACCAAACGCCAGGGCCACCCCCAGCACCCCGATTCCCAACGGTGAAGACGCGGCGATCACCGCGCTGCCGCAACCACCCAATACTAACCAGAACGTACCCAATAACTCAGTGACTGAACGTTTGAACAGAGACATGAGAGGCGTCCTTGATAGCCCTGCTATCGAGACTGCATCGAGTTGTGCATCCCTGCAGATTTACGACAGGTTTCGTGCCGAAACCTTGGCTGAGTACAGCAGGCTTTCTGCGGATTTCCAGCGGCCACAAAAAACCGCCAGCGCCCGTGGTTGGCGGGCTGTGGCGGTGATCGTTCCCACGCTCTGCGTGGGAACGCCTCAAGGGACGCTCTGCGTCCAGTGACGCGGAGCGTCACGGGCTGCATTCCCACGCAGAGCGTGGGAACAATCATGGGAAGGTCAATCGATGCCGACAAACCCTCCGGTCTGGTGCGCCCAAAGTCGTGCATACAAACCGCGATGGGCCAACAGCTCGGCATGGGTGCCGCTCTCGGCAATCTTGCCGTTCTCCAGCACCACCAGGCGATCCATACGGGCAATGGTCGAGAGTCGGTGCGCAATCGCGATCACGGTTTTGCCCTGCATCAACGTTTCCAGGCTTTCCTGAATCGCCGCCTCGACTTCCGAATCCAGCGCCGAGGTCGCTTCGTCCATGATCAAAATCGGCGCGTCCTTGAGCAGCACCCGCGCAATCGCAATGCGTTGACGCTGACCACCGGACAATTTCACCCCACGCTCACCGACATGCGCATCGAAACCCGTGCGACCTTCAGCGTCCGACAACAGCGGAATGAACTCATCGGCGCGCGCCTTGTGCACCGCGTCCCACAGTTCTGCGTCGGTCGCATCCGGTTTGCCGTACAGCAAGTTGTCGCGGATCGAACGGTGCAGCAGCGAGGTGTCCTGGGTGATCATGCCGATCCGTGCACGCAGGCTTTCCTGACCGACTTCGGCGATGTTCTGGCCATCAATCAAAATCCGCCCACCCTCGACGTCGTACAGGCGCAGCAATAGATTGACCAGCGTCGATTTGCCAGCGCCGGACGGCCCGATCAAACCGATTTTCTCACCCGGTTTGATGTTCAGATTGAGATCGCCGATGATCCCGCGCTTCTTGCCGTAGTGAAAATCCACGTGCTCGAAACGCACTTCGCCACGGGCCACTTCCAGCGGTTTGGCCTGCTCGTGATCGGTGACGCTGACCGGTTGCGAAATGGTCTGTAAGCCGTCCTGGACCATGCCGATGTTTTCGAAAATGCCGGTGACCACCCACATGATCCAGCCGGACATGTTGACGATGCGAATCACCAGACCGGTTGCCAGGGCAATCGCCCCGACAGTGATCAGCGATTGCGTCCACAGCCACAAGGCCAGGCCTGTGGTGCCGACGATCAACAGGCCGTTCATGGTGGTAATGGCGATGTCCATGCTGGTCACAACGCGGCCCGCCAGTTGGGCTTTTTCGGTTTGTTCTTCGATTGCTTCGCGGGCGTATTGCTGCTCGTAATTGGTATGGGCGAACAGCTTCAGGGTGGCGATATTGGTGTAACCATCGACGATCCGCCCCATCAGTTTGGAGCGTGCATCGGAGGACACCACCGAGCGTTCCTTGACCCGCGGCACGAAGTAACAGAGCGCGCCAATGTAAGCGGCGATCCACGTCAGCAACGGAATCATCAGGCGCCAGTCCGCCTCGGCGAACAGCACCAGCGAGCTGATCGCGTAGATCAGCACATGCCACAACGCATCCACTGCTTGCACCGCAGAGTCACGTAGCGAGTTGCCCGTCTGCATGATGCGTTGGGCGATACGACCAGCGAAGTCATTCTGGAAAAAGTTAAGGCTCTGCTTGAGCACGTAGCTGTGGTTCTGCCAGCGGATCATGCTGGTCATGCTCGGGCTCAGGGTCTGGTGCACCAGCAGGTCGTGCAAGCCGACAAAGACCGGGCGCAAGATCAGCGCGACCACGGCCATCCAGGCCAATTCCAGGCCATGCTCCTGAAAGAAATTCGGATTCGGTGCACCTTGGGCGAGGTCAATGATGCGACTGAGGTAGCTGAACAACGCCACTTCGATCAAGGCGCCGAACAGTCCGACGGTGAGCAGGGCGGCAAAACTCGGCCAGACCTGCTTCAGGTAATAGGTGTAGAAGGGCAGCACGCGATCCGGCGGGGATGCCGTGGGGGCGTCGCGGAACACGTCGATCAGTTGTTCGAAACGGCGATAGAGCATCAGATAACCGCCCGGAGCACGGGCTCTCCTTTTATCGGTGTGAGCGGCGCGGGATCAGGCCAGCGCCGCTCGATACGCCCTGTACAGCTTAGTCGATGACTTTGGCCGACTTGATGAATACAGGGTCGGCAGGTACGTCTTTCATGCCGCTTTTGGTGGTGGTCGGCGAGTTGACGATGATGTCTACAACGTCCATGCCTTTGACCACTTTGCCGAATACTGCGTAGCCGTCGCCCTGGTCGAGGAAGTCGTTGTCCTTGACGTTGATGAAGAACTGGCTGGTCGCCGAATCAGGTACGGAAGTGCGAGCCATGGACAAGGTGCCACGAACGTTAGCCAGACCGTTTTTGTGTTCGTTCTTGATTGGAGCCTTGGTTTCTTTCTGCTGCATCTGTTGAGTGAAACCGCCGCCCTGGACCATAAAGCCCGGGATCACACGGTGGAAAATCGTGTTGTTGTAGAAGCCGCTGTTCACGTAATCGAGAAAGTTCTTGGTGCTGATCGGTGCCTTGACCGGATCCAGTTCGATTTCGATCTGGCCGTTGGTGGTGTCCAGCAGCACGTGCGGTGCCTTGGCCGGCGTGGCAGCCATCAGGTTGGCGGCAAACAGCACAGTACCAGCGGCGAGGGCGAGTTTTTTCAACATGGGTCAGTGATCCTGAGATTGAATATCGGCTGCGGCGAGGAACTCCAGCAGCGTTTGATTGAAACGTTCGGGTTGATCGAGCGGGGTGGCGTGGCGCGAATCGGCGATCACCACCAGCCGCGCATTCGGCAGCAGTTTTACATAGGTTTCTTTCAGTGCCACCGGTGTGTAGTCACGGTCGGCGCTGATGACGAGCGTTGGACAGGACACTCGGGAAAGTCGTTCCTGAACACCCCAGCCAACAATCGCATCGAAGCTGGCGAGATAAGCACGTTTGTCGTTTTTTGCCCAGCGTTCGGCCATTTTCTGTCGCAGATCCGCCTGTTCCGGTTTCGGAAAAAGTTTACCGCCGAGGGCTTTGCCGATGGTCGCGAGGCTGAGTACGCGCATCAGGCTCCAGCGTTTGAACCACTGCCAGTAGTCGTCGCGGCTGCGGATTTTGACTTCGGGTGCGCTGTTGACGATGGTCAGGCTCTTGAGCTGGTCAGGATGATCGACGCCGAACTGGAAGCCGATCATGCCGCCCATCGACAGCCCGACGTAGTGCACCGGGCCGAGGTTCAAGTGCTCGATCAGCGCCAGCATATCGGCACTGAAACCGGCGATGCTGTAGCGCTCGCGCGGTTTGTCCGAACGCCCGTGGCCGCGGATGTCCGGGACGATCACGCGGTAGTGCGCGGCCAGGGCCGGGATCTGCATTTCCCAGTCCAGTGTGCTCGAACCGAGCCCGTGAACCAGTAGCAACGGCGCGCCGTGGCCATATTCCTCGTAGTGCAGGTTGCAACCTTCATGTTCGAACCAGGCCATCGGTGAACTCCGTGTCAGGCTTGTTCAGGGGCGGCGAACGGTGCGTCCAGCGGCAAAGTGTCGAAGGTACGCAGCAGTTCGATGAGGATTTGCGTGGCCGGGCCCAGGGGTTTGTCCTTGTTCGAATACAGATAGAAGCTGGAGTTGCGGTTGCCGCCCCTGTCCAACGGTAGCAGCTTGAGCGAGCCATCCTTCAGCTCTCGTTCAATCATGTGGCGAGGCAGCCAGGCAAAACCGAGTCCGCTGCTGACGAACGTCGCCGCCGTGGCGAGGCTGCCAACGGTCCAGCGCTGTTCGGCGCCGAGCCAGCCGACATCCCGTGGTTGCTGGCGGCCGGAGTCGCGGATCACCACCTGCATCTGGGTTTCCAGATCCTGAAAGCTCAGCTCACGGTTGAGCCGGTGCAGCGGGTGATCGGGGTGGGCGACGGCGACAAACTCGACGTCGCTCAGCTCCGCGCCGAGGTAGCCGGGAATGCTCAGACCGGTGATGGCCAGATCGGCCACGCCTTCGAGCAGCACTTCTTCGACACCCGACAATACTTCTTCACGCAGACGTACGCGGCAGCCGCGACTCTGCGGCATGAACGCGGTCAGCGCGCGAACAATGCGTGCGCTCGGGTAAGCCGCATCGACTACCAGCCGCACCTCGGCTTCCCAACCTTGCTCCATGTGATGGGCGAGGTCTTCCAGTTGACTGGCCTGTTTCACCAGTTGCCGCGAGCGGCGCAGCAACACGCCGCCGGCTTCGGTGAGCACGGCTTTGCGCCCGTCGATGCGCAGCAACGGCACGCCGAGTTGGTCCTGCATGCGGGCGACGGTGTAACTCACCGACGATTGCGAACGGTGCAAGGCCTCGGCGGCCTGGGCAAATCCGCCGTGGTCGACCACGGCCTGCAATGTTCGCCATTGATCCAGGGTCACGCGGGGCGCTTTCATCAATAGCTCCTCTTGTCCTAAGCTGGCCGTCCCTCATGGAGACTGCCGAATGAAAAAATTCTGTTGTGTGCTGCTGGCGCTGCTTCCGCTGACTGCTTTTGCTTACCCGATCGATGTGCAGAAAGATCTCAACGGCATGAAGATCGATTACGAAACCTTCGACACCGATAACGACATCGGCTCGATTCGGGTGGCCAACTACGGTGATGTCGATGCAGTGTGCAAGGCCGTGTTCAGCAACGGCCCGGAAGCACCACGCACGCGCACGATCGAAGTGCCGGCCGGCAAACATAAAAACGCCACGGCCAAGTTCACCCGCGAGATCATCAAGCTGCGCATCAAACTGACCTGCACCCCGAAATAACGGTCGATCCCTTGTAGGAGTGAGCCTGCTCGCGATAGCGGTGTGTCAGATACATCTGTGTTAACTGACACACCGCTATCGCGAGCAGGCTCACTCCTACAAGGTGTGTGTCAGCATCTAAACGAATTATTCGATGCTTTGCAGCAATTATTTGCGCTTTTTCATCGATTCGACTCTGTTTAACCTTCATTCCATCGACCTACAACATTCTCGGATGGAGGCTACACACCATGTCCCGCGTTCTGATCATCGAAAGCAGCGCCCGCCAGCAAGACTCGGTTTCCCGTCAACTGACCCAGACTTTCATCAGTCAGTGGAAAGCAGCGCATCCCAACGATCAGATCACTGTGCGTGACCTCGCCGTGAACCCGGTGCCACACCTGGACAGCAACCTGCTAGGTGGCTGGATGAAGCCTGCCGAGCAGCGCAACGCCAACGAGCAAGCGTCGCTGGATCGTTCCAACGAATTGACTGATGAGTTGCTCGCCGCCGACGTACTGGTGATGGCCGCGCCGATGTACAACTTCGCCATCCCGAGCACCCTTAAGGCCTGGCTCGACCACGTGCTGCGTGCCGGCGTGACCTTCAAGTACACCGAAACCGGCCCGCAAGGCCTGCTCAGCGGCAAGCGTGCTTACGTGCTCACCGCTCGCGGCGGCATCTACGCCGGCGGTCCGGCCGACCATCAGGAACCGTACCTGCGCCAGGTCATGGGTTTCATCGGCATCAACGACGTGACCTTCATTCATGCAGAGGGCATGAACCTCGGTGGCGACTTCCAGGAGAAGGGCCTGAATCAGGCCAACGCCAAACTGTCTCAGGTTGCTTGATAGGTTAATCGCCAGATAATCCCCGATTGTTTAAGTGACCTGGCGCAACCCCTTCAAGGCTCTACGCGCATCGAACCTCCCTTTGCACTTGTTGCTCCTGAGTGCTGTAGCCCGATTGAACGCATTAGCGAGATCGGGCTTTTTTTTGCCTGTATTTTTTTTCGACGCAAAACTCCTGGTGGGAGCGAGCCTGCTCGCTCCCACAGGGGAATGTTGTGTTTCGGGCTATTCGCAGTGAGACCAGAAAACCGCTATCGTCGCCGCCATTCAAATTAGGGGCGAGCATGGGCTATCTACTTTTTGTCACGCTGATCCAGGCGTTTTCCTTCAGTCTGATCGGCGAATATCTGGCCGGTCATGTCGACAGTTACTTCGCGGTGCTGGTGCGCGTAGTGCTGGCGGGGCTGGTGTTCATTCCGTTGACCCGCTGGCGTTCGGTGGAACCTTCGTTCATGCGCGGCATGCTGATGATCGGCGCCTTGCAGTTTGGCGTAACTTACGTCTGCCTCTATCTGAGCTTCCGCGTGCTGACGGTGCCGGAGGTGTTGCTGTTCACCATCCTCACGCCGCTGCACGTGACGTTGATCGAGGATGCGCTGAACCGACGCTTCAACCCGTGGGCGCTGATCGCCGCGTTAGTGGCGGTGGGCGGGGCGGCGGTGATTCGTTTCGACAGCGTCAGTCCGGACTTCTTCATGGGCTTCCTGCTGCTGCAACTGGCCAACTTCACCTACGCGGCAGGGCAGGTGATGTACAAGCATCTGGTGGCGAAACACCCGAGCGATCTACCGCACTATCGGCGTTTCGGCTTCTTCTATCTCGGCGCGCTGGCGGTGGTGCTGCCGGCATTCCTGATGTTCGGCAAAGCCAACTTCCTCCCAGAAGCGCCGCTGCAATGGGGCGTGTTGCTGTTCCTCGGCCTGGTCTCGACCGCGCTGGGCATGTACTGGTGGAACAAGGGTGCGTGCATGGTCAACGGCGGCACGCTGGCGGTTATGAACAATCTGCATGTGCCGGTGGGGTTGCTGCTGAATCTGCTGATCTGGAATCAGCATGAGGAACTTGGAAGATTGTTCCTCGGTGGCAGCGTCATCCTTGCCGCCGTATGGATCAGCCGACTGGGCATCCGCCGCACTGCATGAACCCATGTAGGAGCTGCCGCAGGCTGCGATCTTTTGATCTTTAAGGTCAAAAGATCGCAGCCTGCGGCAGCTCCTACACGGGAATCGTGTGTTACATCAGGTGTTTTTGCGGCTCGGGAATGCTCGCCGCGCCAAGTACCGCCGGCAGCAGGCCAGAACGCAAATCCCCACCACTCGGCTGCTGATACAGGCTCAACCCGAACTCCGGCAGCACCGCCAACAGATAATCAAAAATATCCCCCTGAATCCGCTCGTAATCGGCCCACACCGTGGTGCGGGTGAAGCAGTAAATCTCCAGCGGAATACCCTGCGCCGTGGTCTGCATCTGCCGCACCATGCAGGTCATGTTCGGCTGAATCTCCGGATGACTCTTCAGGTACGCCAGTGCATACGCGCGGAACGTGCCGATATTGGTCATGCGCCGACGGTTAGCCGACATCGCCGCGACATTGCCCTGCGCTTCGTTCCACGCCTTGAGTTCAGCTTTTTTGCGGCTCATGTAATCGGTGAGCAGGTGCACCTGGGAGAGCTTTTCTTCTTCGTCGTCACGGATGAAACGCACGCCGCTGGCATCGATGAACAGGCTGCGCTTGATCCGCCGCCCGCCCGATTGCTGCATGCCGCGCCAGTTCTTGAATGACTCGGACATCAGGCGCCAGGTCGGGATCGAGACGATGGTTTTATCAAAATTCTGCACCTTGACCGTGTGCAGGGTGATGTCGACCACATCGCCATCGGCGCCGACTTGCGGCATCTCGATCCAGTCGCCGACCCGCAACATGTCGTTGCTGGTCAACTGCACACTGGCGACAAACGACAGCAGGGTGTCCTTGTAGACCAACAGAATCACCGCCGACATTGCGCCCAGACCGGACAGCAGCAACAGCGGCGAACGGTCGATCAGTGTGGCGACGATGATGATCGCGCCGAACACGTACAAAACCATTTTTGCCAGCTGCACGTAGCCTTTGATCGAGCGCGTACGCGCATGTTCGGTGCGTGCATAGATGTCGAGCAGGGCATTGAGTAGAGCGCTGACCGAGAGCAGCAGGAACAGAATGGTGAACGACAACGCCACGTTCCCAAGAAAGGTCATCGCGGTTTTGCTCAGTTCCGGCACCAGATGCAGGCCGAACTGGATGACCAGCGACGGCGTCATTTGCGCCAGGCGCTGAAACACCTTGTTGTGGCGAAAATCATTGATCCAGTGCAGCGCCGGCTGGCGGCCGAGCATGCGGCTGGCGTGCAGGATCAGGTAACGCGCCACTCGTCCGAGTACTAGCGCGATGACCAACAGCAGCATCAGCGCTAGGCCGGCCTGCAAAAGTGGATGCTGTTCGAGGGTGCCCCAGAGGTCCTGGGCGTTGAGCCAGAGCTGTTTGAAATCCATATGAGCAACGATTCTTCTGTAAGACGCGATGGGCGATTAGAGCATTTAAGACGCCGTGTATTACCGTTCAAGACAAATCGAGCAACAAAAAAGCCACTGATTACGTCCGTTTGTATAAAGAAACTCGGCCTGAGCGCTCGAAACCGGTAACCTATGCAGCTGTTTTTTTGCATATCTTCGAGGTAGCACCCGTGTTTTCCCAATTCGCCCTGCACGAACGCCTGCTTAAAGCTGTGGCCGAGCTGAAATTTGTCGAGCCAACGCCTGTGCAAGCCGCGGCCATCCCGCTGGCGCTCCAAGGGCGTGATCTGCGGGTGACGGCGCAAACCGGTAGCGGCAAAACCGCCGCTTTCGTTCTGCCAATCCTCAATCGCCTGATCGGCCCGGCCAAGGTCCGCGTCAGCATCAAGACGCTGATCCTGCTGCCGACCCGTGAACTGGCTCAGCAGACCTTGAAGGAAGTTGAACGCTTTTCGCAGTTCACTTTCATCAAGTCCGGCCTGATCACTGGCGGTGAGGACTTCAAGGTCCAGGCCGCGATGCTGCGCAAAGTGCCAGACATCCTCATCGGTACCCCGGGCCGGATGATCGAGCAACTCAACGCCGGCAACCTCGACCTCAAAGAAGTCGAAGTGCTGGTGCTCGACGAAGCCGACCGCATGCTCGACATGGGCTTCGCCGAAGACGTACAGCGTCTGGTCGACGAATGTCCTAACCGTCAGCAGACCATGCTGTTCTCCGCCACCACCGGCGGTTCCGGCCTGCGCGAGATGATCGGCAAGGTGCTGAACAACCCTGAGCACTTGCAGCTCAATGCGGTCAGCCAACTGAACTCGACCACTCGCCAGCAAATCATCACCGCTGACCACAATCAGCACAAAGAGCAGATTGTGAACTGGTTGCTGGCCAACGAGACCTATCAGAAGGCCATCGTCTTCACCAACACCCGCGCCATGGCCGACCGTATCTACGGCCGTCTCGTGGCTCAGGAATACAAAGCGTTCGTGCTGCACGGCGAGAAAGACCAGAAGGATCGCAAACTGGCGATCGACCGTCTGAAGCAGGGCGGCGTGAAGATTCTGGTCGCTACCGACGTCGCGGCCCGTGGTCTGGACGTTGATGGCCTGGATCTGGTGATCAACTTCGATATGCCACGCAGCGGGGACGAATACGTGCACCGCATCGGCCGTACTGGCCGCGCCGGTAACGACGGTCTGGCGATCTCGCTGATCTGCCACGGCGACTGGAACCTGATGTCGAGCATCGAGCGCTACCTGAAGCAAAGCTTCGAGCGCCGCACCATCAAGGAAGTCAAAGGCACCTACGGCGGACCGAAAAAGGTCAAGGCCTCGGGCAAAGCCGTTGGTGTGAAGAAGAAAAAGACCGACGCCAAGGGCGACAAGAAGAAAACCGCCGCCAAGACGCCGACCAAGCGCAAGAGCGTCAACCGTCCGAAGCCGGACTCGTTGGTGAGCAGCGATGGCATGGCACCGCTCAAGCGTCGCAAGCCAGCAGAGCCTGCGGCTGAGTAAGGCGTTTCTAGCGAGCATAAAAAACCCGGACAGTGTCCGGGTTTTTTTTCGTCCATCAGTTGCCGAGCTGGCCACTGGTGTCGGCATCAAAGCGCCGTTTGGCCTGATCAGCTACCGGTTTCAATGCTGCGAGCAAGGCTGCCTCGCTGTACAACCGCGTGACCGCCAGCTCCTTCGGCGTCGGCTCGATCGGGATCAGCACGTCATCACCGTCGGCGTGCAGCCAGATCGCCACAACATGCAGCGCCGAGACAAACAGCACGCGCAGCTCAACGTTTTTACCCTGCAATTGCGGCGCTTGTTCCGCCAGTTTCAGCGCACCCACCGTAGCGGCGGCGTGATCGCCGTGGTTCAACGAGGCGAATTCGACATGCCCGCGCACCTCGGCCAATTGCGCATCGGCAATCGTCACGCCGTCGGCAAACACCAGGTAATGCCAGTCGCCGAGGCGGGCATCCTTCAGGCCTTTGCCGCTGCTCAGGTCTTCCAGGTTCAACGAGTAGCCACGATAGGCTTCGCTGAGGCTGATTTTTGCAGGTGCTGCGTTGGCGAACTGGCGATTGGCGCCAAAGCCTTGGGTTTGCAGTGCCGCTTGCAGCGCCGGGCGCAAGGTCTGTACGCCGTTGGAAGGCGCCTTTGGATAAGTCAGTTGCATGATGTCGCCCTCCTAGTTTTTCACGGTGAAGTAAGTGTGAGTCCAATTGCCGCCGCCGTTGTAGGCGCGGGGGAACGCGTTCAGTGCGCGGGTCGAATAGCCGTAGATCGAGTCCGCAACCAATACGTAATCGCCGTTGGTGCCGTAGATCGTCAGGAAGTGCGCACCGCCGCCGTACCAGGCGCAGCGCAGGCCGACCGGGCGGCCCATGCTGATCTGGTTCTGGATGGCCGACATCTGTAGCGAGCCCTGATTCATGCCGTTGTAGCTACGGGTGGTTTGCAGAGCGGAATCCAGATAGCCGTAGACGTTGCACGGCCCCGGCTGATTGCAGCAGTTGCGGTCGAGCTGAGTGCTGGCCACGCCGCACTGCGTCCAGTTGCCGGTGCCGTAATAGTTACCGACCGAGGCGGAAACGGCCGCCCAGCACCAGTTGGTCTGGGTCTGTTTCTGCATGTTGAAGTTAAGGCTGCCGGCGGCGAGGGCGCTGATTTGTTCAGCGGCCTCGACTTCGACCAGTTGTGGGTCGAGCAGGTGACTGGCCAGGCACCTTGGCAGTGATTCGCCGGTGAATTGTGTTGCTGCTGTGGTTAACATTTTTCAATCCTCCATGAGTGAAAACAAGCGTCCAGCTTGTGTGGGTGTAGCGGTGTTGCCGAGCGATCGGTGTTCAGCGGTTGCCATCTCCGATGGCCGGTTCCGATCTCGTTGCTCGATGTAACCGTAGATGTGGATATGCGTTAATGCAAATAAATAAATGCATAAATGCATTTTCAGGGTCAAAAGATCGCAGCCTTCGGCCGTTCCTACAGGGATCGATGTAGGAGCTGCCGCAGGCTGCGATCTTTTAATCTGGCTTTTAGCTTTCCGCTTTTTTCTCCGCCGTGCCCAACTCTTTCAACCGTTGATCAATCAACTGACATTTATCCGGCAGATCGGCACTGGCCGTGCCCAGATCCATCTTCTGCAACTCGGCGTTGATCTCCTTGGCCTTGGCCGGATTCTGTTCGGTGAGCTTGGCGACTTCCTTGGCCAGTTGTTCGCGTTTGGCGGTGGCTTCTTCCGGCGTGCAGGCCCAGACGGGCAGGGCGCAGGCCAAGGTGGCGGCGAGGGTGAGCTTGATCAGGGTTTTCATGGGCAGGCCTCAGTTCCGGTTAAGGCGGGTTAACCGATTGAGCGGCGAAACTGGCGAAAAGTTCAGACTCTATGGGCGCGAGCAAGCTCGCTCCCACAAAAGGCTTTCAGTTACCGTGGCAGCAACTGGATTTTGTCGCTAGCTCATAGCGATCGTGATGCCGCACCCACTCCATGATCTCGTCTTCATTCCTGCCCTTGGGCGTGAGGTCGAGGTAGTTATAGGCGCCGACCAGCATGTCGAGACCGCGAGCGTAGGTCGAGTAGGTGTGGAAAATCTCCCCGGCCTCATCGCGATAAAACACACTCAACCCCGGCATTTCCTCCTCAGCACTGTCAGTCTTTTCGTAGTTGTACGTAGCCTTTCCCGCCGCGACATCCTCAGCCCGGGCACAAACGCCGAAGTCATAATTGAAGTCGCAACCCTCTGACGACACCCAGTCAAACTTCCAGCCCATCCGTTGTTTAAACGCCTGGAATTCGTTGAAGGGCGCATGGGACACAGCGACCACGGCGATGTCGTGATGGGCCAGATGCTGGTTAGCGCCATCAATGTGGTCACTGAGGAACGAGCAACCCTGACAACCTTCCTCCCAGTCCTTGGCAAACATGAAGTGGTAAACCACTAATTGGCTGTTTTTGCCAAACAGGTCAGCCAATTTCAACTCGCCGTTCGGACCCTGGAAGTGGTAGTCCTTGTCGACCTTCACCCATGGTAAGGCTCGACGCTCGGCGCTGAGGCGATCGCGTTCCTTGGTGAAAGCTTTCTCATGGGCCAGATGCTGCTTACGGGCGGCGAGCCATTCTTCGCGCGACACCACCGGATGATTCTCAACGTTCATGATGATTTCTCCTGCGGGGTTGAAGCCTGTTTCAGACTAGTCGTTTAACCCTGCGCAGGATCGACAGACCGCCGGTCGGTCGCTGCGGGAAATGCGGCTGAACGGCTGACAGCCACTCCGGTCACAACCTATGAACGCGCCATAAATCACGCGCACCGGAGGTTGGATCAGGATGACGACTTATAACTGGGATTTGATTGAACGCTTGCTGCACGAAGTGCAGAACAGTGCCGGCCATAGCTTTGCCCCTCGGGCTTACGCCGAAGATTATGCGGCGGCGAAAGCCAGCGCCGGCGAGCCGATCGAGAATCTGGATCATCTGAAAACGCTGGCTTGCGACTATGAACGGTTGTTGCTCTTGCGCGGCTATATCGCACCGCGCCCGGATGAGGAGGGCAGCACCGGAAACAATTTTGTTCTGACCCCGCGCGGTTCCAGCTTGCTGAGCCTGATCGACAGCAGCATTCCTGGCAATGATCACCCGCGTCAGGTGCTGGATGAGCAGGAGGATGCGCTGGCCGAGTTAACGTTTGATGAAGTGGCTTCCAAAGCCCAGATCGCCTGAGTTTACGCAGATCCCCTGTAGGAGTGAGCCTGCTCGCGATAGCGGTCTTCCAGTGACATCAATGTTGACTGGAAACCGCTATCGCGAGCAGGCTCACTCCTACAATTGGATTTAGGAGTCTTCAGGTTTTTTGCGCGGCCTTGAGGCATTTGAGGTCATTGAAATCCTTGCGAACCCCTTCAATCTTCTTCAACAACCGCTGCCGCTGTTGCGGCGTACTTTGGGCCATCAAATCCACCGCCAGAGAGCGTCCCTGCGCTTCAGTTTCGGCGAAGGCTTTGCGGTAATCGGCTGTCCATAAACTCTCGCGATTGACCAGAAGCGTCTCGATTCTCTGTGGGAATTCGGGGCTTTTGCGTTGTGCGACGGCTGCACTGAATTGCTTTTGCCAATGGGCCCGGTTGGCAATCCATTGGGTGTACTGATCGCCCAGGGCGGTCGACCACGTCATTACCCGCTGCTCTTGCGTGGCACTCAAGGGGCCGAGCCAGTCATTCAAGCGTTTAACCATTCGCGCGCCACGCTCGGCAATTTGTTGATCAAGTGGTGGTTTAAGGTATTCCTGCTGACGCTTGCGCAGATCCTTGGCAAACGCGTCATTCATCTCGGCCACTTGCTTGTCATCCAGCCCTTGCAGCAACTCGATTGCCGACGGGGTGATCTCTCGAGCGGTTTCGGCAATCGCCTGCTTTGCTTCCGCAGTGCGCGCCTGCAATGCGGCATCGTTGACCTGATTGGTCTCGACCATCGTTTGTAAACGATCCAGCCAGTCCAGGTAACCCGGCAATTGTGTGGTGCAATGCCAGTTCAAGTGATCCTTGAGCCGCTCGTTGAACCAGTCCTTTTGCTCGCCGTTCATGTCCAGATAGTCGCTGAGCGTCCATGGAATGATCACATCGAGGTTGCGATAGGCCAGGCCGACACGGCTGCAAGCGCCGAGGGCGAGGGTGAAAATCAGTAGTGCGGCGATGTGTTTGAACCAGCGAGACATGGGCGAATCCTTGCGTGAGCCTGGCTTCGAGGAACTGATTCCTATGTGAACGCAGAATGAACCCGGCAGTTCAGCCAATCAATAGAACGCGCGCGCAGCCTTGAGGGTGACGAGGCCGTCGCACTCGCTGTTGTGCCCGGAGTAGGCCGAACAATCGCTGCCGCTGAGACTGGAGTCGCTGTAGATCAGATCGAGGTCGACGCCCATGAATGGTCGGGACAATTTCACCGACCAATCGGTAAAACTGCCGACATAACCACCGTCCACGGCCACTGGCGTGTTCAGTTGGTGGGTGGTGTATTTCATGCTGACGCCGATGCCGAATGGCTGGTTGCCGCCAAGATCGGCAAACAACGTGTTGTTCTGTTTATCCGGGTCATTGCTGAAGGCCACGCCGAAACGACTGCCGAGCAAGGTCAGGCCACCGAACAGCTCCTGGCTGTCGAGAGTGTCTACCTTGGGATAGCTGTAGTGGATCATGCCGACTTCATAGCCGAGGGTCTGATCGAAAGGTTGTTTAAATCCGACGTAGGAGTCGATTTCGAGGTTCTTGCCCGGGGAGATGCCCATGCTCGGTGCGTACTGGCCGACATAGAGGCCGCTGTCGTGGCTCAGGTCTAGGCCGCCATGGAAGGAACCGACTGCCGCCGGTTTGACCAGGCCTTGAGCCATGCTGCGTGTGGGCGTGGTACCGAGTTTGAGATCGAAGTCGCCGAGTTCACGCTGGAAAATCTGCGCGTGCGCGGTCGAGCCGACTATCAGGCTTACGAGCAATAAACAGGAAGATTTGCGCATGCGTCACTCCATGAACAGCGAGCGCAGGAAGGCGGGCCTGCTGAAACGCTTGATCTAGACGCGTGCAAGGATACCGGCGAATGATCGGCATTGAAGGCCGTTCGTCGATTCACAAGGAATTTTGTTTAAAAAGGAGGGAGGTTACGCGGTGCCAGTCCAGGCGCTTCAAAGCTCAAAGCGCCTCTGGACGGGTGTAAAACCGGTGTTACTTCTTGCCCAGGCTGATCTGCTTGGACGGGCCGAATGTCTGGCCACTGACGCCTTTGGCAATTTGCTGAATCTCGCCACCAGACTTGAGAAACGCTGCGATCTGATCGTTGATCGATTCGCTGGTTTCAACGGCTGGAGCTGGCTTTGCTTTGCTGGAGGATGCTTTTACACGCATGGCGGCCATTAACCTGTAGAAAAGTAACTCGGCCAGGCATCGTACAGGAATAACTTGACAATTGCTTGGTAAATATCCCCCGGAATAACCAACCGCATTGCTGCATTATTCTCGATCCAATATTCGAAATATCCGGCTAACCTGCTGTTTTAAATAACAACATTTATGTGCGCGTGCATTGAAATATTCAGTCATGAGCGTTCGTGCCTGTCTGACGAGCGGCACCTCGGCCCGGCTGCGCCCGAGGAAAATCAAGGTGTTGAACCGGTTTCACAAGCGTGCCGATCTGTCACCCGACGGCCACGATAAAAACGGGTAGAATGCCGCCCACGCAATGAGGGTTCTGGAAATGGCTTTAGTCGGGCGTTACAACAGTTTGCAAGTGGTTAAACACACTAACTTCGGTTTATATCTGGATGGCGGTGCCGATGGCGAGATTCTTTTGCCTAATCGTTATATCCCAAAAGATATTCCGACCGAAGATGAAGATTGGCTCAACGTTTTTGTTTATCTGGACAGCGAAGACAAACTTCTCGCCACCACGGAAAAACCGAAAGTGCAGGTCGGCGAATTTGCCAGTCTGAAAGTCGTTGAAGTCAACAGCATCGGTGTGTTCCTCGATTGGGGGCTGCCGAAGGATCTGTTGCTGCCGTATTCCGAAGAGAAGCGCCAGATGACCGCCGGCGAATACTGCGTGGTGCATGTCTACCTCGACAAGCACACCCGCCGTATCACCGCCACTGCGCGACTGGATCGCTACCTCGACAAGACTCCGGCCAATTACAGTCAGGGTCAGGAAGTTGATCTGCTGGTTGCCGAAGCCACCGACATGGGCTTCAAGGCGATCATCAACAACAAGCACTGGGGTTTGATTCACAAGAACGAAATCTTCAAGTTCATGCGCGCCGGCATGAGCGAGAAGGGCTACATCAAGGAAGTGCGTGCCGACGGCAAGATCGCCCTGAGCTTGCAACCGGTTGGCCAGGAAGCGGCGAGCAGCCTGAACTCGAAGATCCTCGCCAAGTTGCGTGACAACAGCGGCACGTTGCCGGTCAGCGACAAGAGCGATCCAGCATTGATCAGCAGCCTGTTCGGCGTCAGCAAGGGCAACTTCAAGAAGGCCATCGGTGCGCTGTACAAGGAAGGCAAAATCGTCATTCACGCCGATCGTATTGAACTAACCTGAGACACCGCTGGCCCCATGTAGGAGCTGCCGAAGACTGCGATCTTTTGACTTTGAAGATCAACGGATCGCAGCCTTCGGCAGCTCCTACATGAGGGCGGGTGTGATGAAGAAGTCTCTGGTTGCCTATGTTGCGACGCTGATTGCGTTTCTGTTGCTCGACGGTATCTGGCTCGGCCTGTTGATGGCGCCGACCTATCGCGAACTGCTCGGCCCGCTGATGCTCGAAAAACCGCTGCTGATTCCTGCAGCGGTTTTTTATTGCCTGTATGTTTTTGGCTGCGTGGTGTTTGTGGTGTTGCCGGCGGCGACCTGGCAGTGGGCGGCGAAGCGGGGCGCGTTGTTGGGACTGGTGGCTTATGGCACCTATGACCTGACCAATTGGGCGACGTTGCGTGGCTGGTCGGTGCAGGTGACGCTGATGGATTGGGCGTGGGGGACGTTTGCTACTGCTGTGGCTTGTAGCGTCGGGTTTTTGTTGGCGAGGCGGTTTGGCAAGGTCTGATCCGAAATGCAGGTAAGCCATGCCGGCCTCTTCGCGAGCAGGCTCGCTCCCACAGGGGAACGCATTCCAAAGTGGGAGCGAGCTCGTTCGCGAATGGCGGCGTAGCCGATAGCCATTCACCACTGGCGCCAATGAAGCACAAAATGTCTTTTCCAGACGGCTTTTTGCGCCCGAGTCATTGATAATCCTCGACACTGTTTTCTGACCATTGGATGGCCTGCCATGTTGTGTGTATTCGAGGTGTTGCGGTGAGTGTCGAGCGGCGCAATGCCGACAGATTTGCCCTGCAAGTGATGATCGGCCTCTGCCTGATCTGGGGCGTGCAACAGGTGATGATCAAGTGGGCCGCAGCGGACATCGCGCCGGTGATGCAAGCGGCGGGGCGCTCGGGAATTTCCGCGTTGCTGGTCGGTTTGCTGATCTGCTGGAAAGGTGGCTGGGATCAGGTCGGTACGACCTGGCGTGGTGGCCTGCTGGCCGGTGCGCTGTTTGGTCTGGAGTTTTTTTTCATCGCCGAAGGCTTGCAACTGACCACTGCTGCGCACATGTCGGTGTTCCTCTACACCGCACCGATTTTCACCGCGTTGGGTGTGCACTTTCTGCTGGCCAGTGAGCGACTGCGGCCGCTGCAATGGCTTGGCATCCTGCTCGCCTTCATCGGCATCGCGATTGCCTTTGCCGGCGGTGTGTCGTGGGACAACCTCGACCGGCGCATGCTGCTCGGCGATGCCTTTGGCGTGTTGGCTGGCGCCTGTTGGGGCGCGACTACGGTGGTGGTGCGCGCATCACGGCTGTCGGAAGCACCGGTGACGCTGACCCTGTTCTATCAATTGATCGTCGGCTTCATCGGGCTGCTCTTGATTGCGCTGTTCAGCGGCCAGATCACCCACGTCAGCCTGACCACCGTGGCGGTGGCCAGCGTGTTGTTCCAGGGCCTGGTGGTATCGTTCTTCAGCTACCTGATCTGGTTCTGGTTGCTGCGCCGTTATCTGGCAGCCAACCTCGCGGTGTTTTCGTTCATGACGCCGCTGTTCGGCGTGACCTTTGGCGTGTTGCTGCTCGGCGAACAGTTGACTGTGAACTTCGTCGTTGGCGCTGTACTGGTGCTGCTCGGCATCACTTTTGTCAGCGCCGAGCAGTGGCTGCGTCGGCGTTTGCGCAAAGCGCTGGGCCAGCGCTAGTCGACTGCATCGCCAGACCGCCGGCAATCAACAATCCGCTGCCGGCGATGACCAATGCTGGCTGCAAACCGCCGCTGAAATGGCTGCTCAACGCCGCCAGCAACGGGCCGCTGAGTTGGCCGACGGCGAAGCACGCGGTGAGCATGCCGGCATTGCGTTGGGTGGCATGCGGCGCCAGTTCCCGCGAGCGTTGCATGACCAGTTGCATGCAGGCGAGGAACGGTGTGCCACAGAGGATCACGCCCAGTGCGAGGCCCAGGCCACTGCCGAGCAGACAGGCAAAGACACCGGCCGCTTGCAGCCACAACGTCGCCATCAACCAGTGGCGCGTCGTTTCGGGATCGTGACGCCGTAGACTCACCAGCAACACGCCAAGCGCCGCAGCCAGACCGAAGCACGGCCAGAACAAGTCCGCCTGCCATTGTCCGTGAAACTGCTCATTGGCCATCTGCGACAGGAATGTCGCCGGAATGATGTAGCCGACGCCGTACAGCGCATAAATCACGGCCAGCCGCCCGATGCCGCGATTCGATGGATTGCTTGCCGCCACAGCAACTGCAGCCGTTGCGACGGGCTTAGGCAGCAGTCGCCATACGCTCAGCATCATCACCAACGCAGCCGCTGCGTAAATCAGCCACAACGTCGCGGAAGTCTGGTTGAGAAGATGTGAGACCAGTGCCAACATTCCTGTCAGAAAAATCCCTAAGCCCGGTCCGGCGAATACCAGTGCGCCCAAACGTGGACGACCCGCTGCCGCTGCCAACGGTTGGCTTAAAGCCGTAATCATCACCAGCACCCAGGCACTCGCCACCCCGGTGCCAAAGCGCAGCACCAGGTGCGACCAAAAACCATCGGCCCAGAACGATGCCAGGGTCAGCAGCACACAGAGCCACAAGCCACCGTGCAGGCGCCGCTGAACCTGCTGCGGGCGATGGGCGAACATCGCGTCCACCGCGCCGAGCAAGTAACCGAGGTAGTTGGCCGCTGCAATCAGACCAGCGGCTGTCAGGTCGATCTGACCTTCGCTGAGCAGGTGCGGCATTTGCGGGGTGAGAGCGAAACGTCCGATGCCCATGGCCATCATCAGGGCCACGAAGCAGGCAGATAAGCGAATAAGCGGCGACATGGTCGGAATTCCGTGAGGGCTTCAATGACCGTCAGGCTAGGACTGATTGACTTTCTTTAAAATTGAATAATAGTGAGTAACTTGTTCTGTTATGGAGAAAGGTTGTGGAATTCAGCCAACTACGGATCTTCCAGGCCGTGGCCGAGGAAGGTTCCATCACCCGCGCTGCGGAACGCCTGCACCGCGTGCCATCGAATCTATCGACCCGGCTCAAGCAACTGGAGGAGCAGCTCGGTGTCGAGTTATTCGTCCGTGAGCGTCAGCGTTTGCAACTGTCGCCTGCAGGAAAAGTCCTGCTGGACTACACCGGCAAACTCTTCGCCCTGCGCGATCAGGCCAGTGCGGCGGTGATGGGCGGCAAACCCGCCGGTGACTTCGCTCTGGGCACCATGTACAGCACGGCGGCGATTCATCTGCCGGCGCTGCTGGCGCAGTATCACAAGCGCTATCCAGCGGTGAATCTGCAAGTGCAGTCAGCACCGAGTGGCGAGTTGCTGGAGGGGTTGCTCACCGGGCGCCTTGATGCCGCGTTGGTCGATGGCCCGCTGGAACTCGCCGGGCTCGACGGCGTGCCGTTGTGCGAGGAGCGGTTGGTGTTGATCACTGAAATCGATCATCCGCCGGTGCGCAGCGCGCGGGATGTTGAAGGGCGTTCGGTGTTCACCTTTCGTCGCGGCTGTTCCTACCGCATGCGCCTGGAGGCGTGGTTTTCGCACTATCACGCGACTATGGGCCGGGCGATGGAGATCGAGTCGTATCAAGGCATGCTCGCCTGTGTGATTGCCGGCAGTGGCGTGGCGCTGATGTCGGAGTCGATGCTGGCCAGTCTGCCGGGGCGTGACAGCGTCGCGGTGCATCCATTGGCCGAGCCATTTGTGGGTGCGACAACGTGGCTCATGTGGCGCAAGGGCATGGTCGGCGCCAACCTCAATGCATGGATTGAGGTGCAGCAGGCTGTCTATCCTGCGGCTCAGATTGAAACCCGAGAAACAGCCTGAACCAATGGCGGCATATTCTGTTCAATTCAGTAACAGATCATTGCGGATTTGGCCGAGCATTACGTAGGACTTCGGACTATTATCAGTGCGAAGCGGCCTCAGAATTCCGGCCGCTCAGCACCACCCTGAAGGGGGCATGACGATGAAAGAGAAAATTCAAAACTGGCTGCACGACTTGGGTGTTGCCCTTGGCTTGATCGAACCGCCTCTGCAACCTGTCCCGATCCGCACCGATGACGAGCAGCGCCGCCGTCAACAACGGCGCCGGTAAGCCCCCCGATCCGAGATCAAAGGATTCAGATCAAGAGATCGCAGCCTGCGGCAGCTCCTGCACGGATTAATGCAGGAGCTGCCGCAGGCTGCGATCTTTTGCTTTTAATGACGGCCGATCTCCAGTAAAAACCGGCTCAAGTCATTCGCGGTCTTCGCGGTCTTGAGCATGCGGTCTTCCTCGGCGGTAAACGCCGTCAGGCCGAATTCATCTTCCAGATGAAAGATCAAATCTTCTATATCGGCTTTCTCCAGGCCCAGTTGCACCAGACTGGTGTTGTCGTTGAATTCGCGGGTTTCCAACAGACGCCGGATATATCGGTGCACGGCGGCACGCACGGCAGCTCTTCTCATGGCAGATATTTCTGATTGTTGTTGTGCTTGAGTGAAGCAGGCCTCAGGCGTGGCCGCGCAACCACTCGTCAATCATCGAGCGCAAATGCTCCCCGGAAAAACTACCGAAGTGCCCGCCATGCACCGTGCGAATCGGCAACGCCTGCAAACGTCGCAGGCTGGCGGCGTAGTCCTCGAGATTCGAATGGTAGGCGTCTTCGATCAACGGTCCGTCGTAGATGATGTCGCCGCTGAATAACGTTTCCGTCGCCGCCTCATACAGGCTGATGCCGCCCGGCGAATGCCCCGGCGTGTGCAGCACCTGCAGCGTGCGATTGCCCAGATCCAGCACATCACCGTCCTCGACAAACCCGGTCGCCGGCGCGGCTTTGACCCGGTACTCGGCGTAGCACAACGGGCAATCCGGGTGCGCTTCGAACATGTCGTCGCCAACGAAAGCACGGCTCAAGTCGTTTTCGCCATCCGGCGCGGCCAGAATGTCCGCTTCGGCCGGATGCACCAGCCGTTCAGAAAATTCGTGATGCCCGGCGATATGGTCGAAGTGGCAATGACTGGCCACTGCCACCAGTGGCCGCTCGGTAATCCACGGCAACTGTTCGCGCAGGCTGACCAGTCCTGAGCCGCTGTCCAGCAGCAGGTCTTTGTCACGGCCCTGCACATGCCAGAGGTTGCAGCGGTAGAACGGGCGGATATACGGCTCGTGAATCAACCGAATGCCATCGCTCAGGTGCTGCACTTCAAACCACTGATCACGAGAAACGATCTTCATCGGTACTTTTCTCCAAGCGTAAAAAAACGAGTGTGGCAACCGACGCCACACTCGTCGAAGAAAGCATCAAGTCGTTATGTTTCAGCTTAGATCGCGCGGGCCACCGAGACAGGACGGCGCGAGGCGAGGCTGACCACCACGAAACTCACCAGACCCACCGCCAGGCTGTAGTAGATCGGCGTATTGGCATCCAGACCGTCCTTGAACATGAACAGCAGTGCGGTGGCGAAACCCAGGCCCATGCTGGCGATGGCGCCGGCGGTGGTCGCGCGTTTCCAGAAAATCGCACCGATCAGCGGGACCAGCATGCCGCCCACCAACAGGTTATACGCCAGCGTCAGGGCGCTGATCACGTCATTTACCACCAGCGCGATACCCAGCACCACGACACCGGTCAGCAGAGTGAACAGGCGGTTGACGCCCAGGCTCGACTGTTTGCCGCCACGCAGCTTCGGCAGCAAGTCTTCAGTCAGCGTGGTGGCGGCGGCGAGCAGGCCGGCGCTGGCGGTGGACATCATCGCCGCGAGTGCAGCCGCGATCACGAGACCACGGATGCCGTCCGGCAGCGACAGTTTGACGATGGCGGCGAAGGCGTTGTTGACGTTGTCCAGATCCGGGATCAGCACGTGTGCAGCCATGCCGATCAGCGCGCAGGCCAAGCCGTAGATGATGCAGTAGATGCCGGCGATGCTGCCGGCGTATTGCGCGACTTTGGCGGTCTTGACGGTGAACACCCGTTGCCAGATGTCCTGACCGATCAGGATGCCGAAGAAGTAGATCATGAAGTAGGTGATGATCGTGTCCCAGCCGATGGTGGTGAAGCTGAAGGCAGTCGCCGGCAGTTTCAGCACCAGTTCGTCCCAACCGCCGACGCGGTATAGGCAGATCGGCAACAGGATGAACATCAGGCCCACGGTCTTGATGATGAACTGGACGATGTCGGTGAGGGTCAGCGACCACATACCGCCGATCGCCGAGTAGATCACCACCACGCCACCACCGACGAGTACCGAAACCCAGAATGGCAGGTCAAACAGCACTTGCAGCACGGTGCCGATCGCCAGGATCGAGGTCACGCCGATCATCAGTGCGTAGGCCAGCATGATCGCCGCGCTCGCCGAGCGCGCCATCGGGTTGTAGCGTTTTTCCAAGACCTGGGTAACGGTGTAGATCTTCAGTTTCAGCAGCGGTTTGGCGAGGAACAGGTTCAGCGCAACGATGCCGCAACCCAGAGCCGCGCACAGCCAGAAACCGGAGATGCCATGCACGTAGCCCAGACGCACGGTGCCGACGGTGGACGCACCACCGAGCACGGTCGCGGCCATGGTGCCCATGTACAGGCTCGGGCCGAGGTTACGACCGGCGACGAGAAAGTCCTCGTTGGTCTTGGCCTTGCGCATGCCGAAGTAGCCGAGCAAGAGCATGCCGGCGGCGTAGATGAGGACGACGAATAAATCCAAAGCCATGATGGCGTGTCTCCGATTGTCTTTTTTATGTTGAGGCCAAAATCATTTCCCTTGTAGGAGTGAGCCTGCTCGCGATAGCGGTCTGTCAGTCACATCTTTATTGGATGTGCTGAAGTCATCGCGAGCAGGCTCACTCCTACAGGGATCTTCGTCAGGCGGCCTGACGCAGTTGAGGTTTTACTGCGGCTTCACGCCGGGCATCCTTGGGGCCGAACACTTCGCGCGGTTCCGGGAACAGGCTCAGCAGCGTCAGGTACACCACCGAAGCCAGGCCCAGGGTCACCGGCAAACTGATGTCGATGCCGCCGGCCATTTCACCCAACGGGCCAACGAACTGCCCCGGCAGATTGACGAAGCACAAACCGACCACCGCGCTCGGGATCCATGCACCAAGACCGCGCCAGTTCCAGCCGTGGCTGAACCAGTAGCGTCCGCCCTGTTCGCCACGGGTGAACACTTGCAGGTCATCCGGGCAGTAGAAGCCGCGGCGCACCAACAGACCGATGATCATGATCACCATCCATGGCGTGGTGCAGGTGATGATCAGCACGGCGAAAGTCGACACGCTCTGCACCAGATTCGCCGCAAACCGGCCGATGAAGATGAAGGCAATCGACAGCACGCCGATCAGCAGTGTCGCTTTCACTCGCGACAGCACCCGCGGGAACACGCTGGACATGTCCAGCCCGGTGCCATACAGCGAAGTGGTGCCGGTGGACATGCCGCCGATCACCGCAATCAGGCACACCGGCAGGAAGAACCAGCTCGGCGACACCGCCAGCAAACCACCGACATAGTTGTTGGCCGCGATGTAGTCCGGCGCCTTGATCGCGACGATGGTCGCGGTGGCCAGGCCGAACAGGAACGGGATGAACGTGGCGATCTGCGACAGCACGACCGCTGCCATGATCCGTTGTTTGGAGGTGTCACGCGGGATGTAGCGCGACCAGTCGCCGAGGAACGCGCCGAAGGAAATCGGGTTGCTCATCGCCACCAGCGCAGCACCGATGAACGCGGCCCAGAAGCCCGGCTGACCTAGGCTCACCGTACCGGCGTAGTTCGCATCGAAAGGACCGGCGAAGGCGAAGATGCCCAGCAGGAACAACAGGCTGGCGCTCCACACCGCGATCTTGTTCACCCACAGCAAAAAGCGGAAGCCGTAGATGCACACGGTCAGCACCAGAATTGCGAACAGACCGTAGGCCAGGCCCAGAGTCAGGTCGGTTTCCGGCAGACCGATCAGGCGTTTTGCACCGCCGATCAGCGCATCGCCCGAACTCCACACCGAGAGCGAGAAAAACGCGATAGCGGTCAACAGCGACAGGAACGAACCGACGATCCGCCCGTGCACGCCGAAGTGCGCACCGGACGACACGGCATTGTTGGTGCCGTTGAGCGGACCGAACAGACCCATCGGTGCGAGAATCAGCGAGCCAAGCAGCACGCCCGACACAATCGCCCAGACGCCGGCCTGAAAGGACAGACCGAACAGCACCGGGAAACTGCCGAGCACGGCGGTGGCAAAGGTATTCGAACCGCCGAAGATCATCCGGAACAAGTCCGTCGGGCCTGCGCTGCGTTCGTGGTCCGGGATCTGCTCGACCCCGTGGGTTTCAATCTGCGTAAGGCTTTGGTCGTTGTTGTTGTTATTCATGATCTGCTCCGATCATAAAGGCGCGCCTCATCGTGCGTGAGGCGTCACCTGTTTTGGCTAAGGGGATGGCAGCCCTTCCGGCATTGCGGACAAATGTTCGTGGCAGGCCAGCCAATGGCCTTGTTGTTCTAGGCTCGACGCTTGTTTCTTGAAAACAATCGTCTCGCGCTCCTGGCTGAAGTGTTGCTCCCCTTGCATGCGCAGCTCGGTGGCCACGTCATGGATGAAAATCGCCACATCACCTTGCAGGCTGACGAAGGCGTTGCTCGAGGTGCACGCAAGCACCTCGAAGCCATCCTCGGCGCGCCAGCTGTCCCACAAGGCCTGATAGGCATCGCGCGACAGCAGCGGCTGTTCGAGGGTGTAGAAAACGAAACTCGCATCGGCGCTGAAGGCGCCGAAGTAAGCTTCGCGATCGTTACGGGCGAAGGCGGCCACCAGATCGGCGGCCGCTTGCAGAACCTGATCACGTTCGTTCATGACCCGACCCTCAGCGATGGACCACGCCAGGCAGTACGCAGAGCATTTCGTACAGCAGGTTGGCGGCCAGCAGCGAGGTGTTGCCGGTGGTGTCATAAGCGGGCGAGACTTCTACCAGATCGCAACCGATCAGGTCGAGGCCTTGGCAGCCGCGAACGATTTCAATCGCCTGAATGGTCGTCAGACCACCGATTTCCGGGGTGCCGGTGCCCGGTGCCCAGGCCGGATCGATGCCGTCGATGTCGAAGCTCAGATACACCGGACCACCGCCGACTTTCTCACGCACTTCGGCCATCAGCGGCGCCAGCGACTTGTGCCAGCACTCTTCGGCCTGAACCACGCGGAAGCCCTGATCGCGGCTCCAGTTGAAGTCGTCCGCGGTGTAACCCTGCGCGCGCAGACCAATTTGCACCACGCGGTCGCAGTCCAGAAGGCCTTCTTCGACGGCGCGACGGAAGGTCGTACCGTGGGCGATCTTCTCGCCGAACATGTGATCGTTGACGTCAGCGTGGGCATCGATGTGCACCAGACCGACCTTGCCGTGCTTTTTATGAATCGCCCGCAGGATCGGCAGGGTGATGGTGTGGTCGCCACCCAGGGTCATCGGGATCACGTTGTGCTCGAGGATGTTGTCGTAGGCTTCTTCGATGATGCGCACGGCGTCGAGCAGGTTGAAGGTGTTGATCGCCACGTCACCAATATCGGCGACCGACAGTGAGTCGAACGGCGCAGCGCCGGTGGCCATGTTGTAGGGGCGGATCATCACTGATTCGGTGCGGATGTCGCGTGGCCCGAAGCGGGTACCGGGGCGCAGCGAAGTACCGATGTCGAGGGGCACGCCAACAAAGGCAGCGTCCAGGCCGGCAGCGGTCGGTACATGGGGGAGTCGGAGCATGGTGGCGATGCCGCCGAAGCGCGGCATTTCGTTGCCGCCCAGTGGTTGGTGAAGAATCTTGTCCACGGGTAAGGCCTCATCGTCTTTGTTTTATTTATGTCGGCGCGCCGTGGAGCACAGGTTCGGGCGCCGCTGTGGGGCCGATGATGCGAAATGTAGTGAGGGGAAAGAATCGCTACGGGCAAAAACTTAGTTCAGATTTTTCTAAACTAATGCCAGACTTCCACACCTGCTCGTTCCCATGCTCCGCGTGGGAATGCATCTACGGACGCTCCGCGTCCAGCCGTACTCGCAGGTGACGCAGAGCGTCACGGGCTGCATTCCCACGCAGAGCGTGGGAACGATCCTTGGAGTAGACATGGCCAACGCTTTACCCGACCTGAAACTATTACGCATTTTCGTCAGCGTCGTCCGTCATCAGGGTTTCGCTAACGCACAACAGGAACTCAACCTGTCGACCTCGGCGATCAGCACCTACATGAGCCAGCTCGAAGCCGCACTCGGCCTGGTGCTGTGCCATCGCGGCCGCGGTGGGTTCAGCCTGACCAGCAAGGGTGAGCTGTTCCATCAGGAAACCCTGCGCCTGCTCGCCGAACTCGAAGGTTTCGAGCAATACGCCGCGGCGCTCAAGGGCGAACTGCGCGGCACACTTAACCTCGGCGTGATCGACTCCACCGTCAGCGACAAGGCCTTGCCGTTCGCCGAAGCCATCGGCGCCTACAGTCAGGAACACCCGGCGGTGCATTTGCATCTGTCGGTGATGAGCCCTTACGAACTGCAACTCGGCGTGCAGGACAACCGTCTCGATCTGGCCATCGGTGCGTTTTCCACGCGCATGAGCGGCCTGATCTACATGCCGCTGTACCGCGAGCAGCACTGGTTGTATTGCAGCAGTCGCCATCCGTTATTCAACGAGCGGCGGATTCCCGAGCAAGTCATCACCCAGCAACGCATGGTCGGGCGCGGTTACTGGAGTCAGGCGGAACTCGCACGGCACGGTTTCAAACACAGCGCCGCGACGGTGGAAAGCATGGAGGCACAGCTGATTCTGGTGCTGTCCGGTGCCTACATCGGTTATTTGCCGGAGCACTACGCTCAGGCCTGGGCCGACAAGGGTGACCTGCGCGTGTTGCTGCCGGCGACCTTCGGTTATCAGGCACCGTTTTCGATGATCATGCGCCGGGGCCGTAGCCGTGAACCGCTGATCCAGACCTTCCGCGATTTGCTCAAAGCACAGCTCAATCAGGCTTAGCTTGTAGGGAAAAGAAGTATGTCCAGACCTCAATGCCCGCGCTGCCTGCGCCCCCAAACCCATTGCCTGTGCCCGCTGATCCCGAGCCTCGACAGTCGCACGCGGGTGTTGCTGTTGCAGCATCCGAGCGAGGTTCATCACGCGTTGAATACCGCGCGTCTGGCAGCGCTGGGGTTGAGCAATGCCGAGCTGATCGTCGGTGAGGTGTTCGAGGATTTGCCGGCGCTGTTGAACCGCCCGGGGTATCAGGCGCGGTTGTTGTTTCCGGCCGATGACGCGCAGCCGATGCAGGCTTACGGTGAGTCCGAGGAACCGTTGTTGCTGGTGGTGCCGGATGGCACCTGGCGCAAGGCGCGCAAGATGTTGCACCTCAATCCGTTGCTGGCGGCGCTGCCACGGGTGACGCTGGCCGAGGGCGGGGTGTCGCGGTATCGTTTGCGCAAGGCTCCGGGGCCGGGGGCGTTGTCGACCATCGAGGCGATTGTGCAGGCGTTGCAAACGCTGGAGGCGCCGGCTTCATTCGAGCCTTTGCTCAAGCCGTTCGAGGCGTTGATCGAGGGGCAGATTGCGGCGATGGGCGAGGAGACCTTCCAGCGTAACCATGGCGACAAATGATCGTTCCCACGCGGAGCGTGGGAACGATCATTGGCTAGCGTTCGCGCATCGCCTCGGTCCGCGCTTTCAACACTGGCTTGAGCAGGTAATCCAGGACACTTTTTTCCCCGGTAATAATGTCCACCGTCGCCACCATCCCCGGAATAATCAGCAACGGTTTCACATCCCCGCCCAAATGGTTTTTATCGGTGCGCACCTGAATCAGATAAAAGCTGTTGCCCTTGTCATCGGTAATCGTGTCGGCACCGATCAGCTCCAGTTTGGCACTCAGTCCGCCGTAGATCGTGTAGTCGTAGGCACTGAACTTGACCATGGCTTTCTGGCCCGGATGCAGGAACGCGACATCCTGCGGCCGCACTTTGGCCTCGATCAACAGGTTGTCTTCCAACGGTACGATTTCAACCATGTCGCTGCCCGGCTGAACCACGCCGCCGATGGTGTTGACCTTCAATTGCTTGATCACCCCGTGCACCGGAGAGGTCACCGTCGTGCGGGTGACGCGGTCGTCGATGGCGATGCTGGTGGCGGTGATTTTCGACAGGTCGGTGCGTTTCTCATTCAGCTCTTTCGCCGCTTCCGAACGGAAGGTTTGTTCCGACTCGTCGATCTTGCTGCGGATCTCGGCAATCGCCGATTCGGCGCGGGGGATCGCCAGCGTCGTCGCGTTCAATGAGCCGCGGATTTCTACCGCGCTGCGCTTGAGTCGGAGGATTTCCACCGGTGATACCGCACCGGTTTTCACCAGCGGCTCGGACATGTTCATTTCTTGCTGCAGCAACGCCAGACTTGAGCTGAACTGACCCTGCTTGGAGCGAAACTCGGCGAGTTCCTGAGTCTTCTGCCGCAGTTGTTCGCTGAGCGTGCGCTGCTCGCTGGCCAGCCGGCGCTGACGTTGTTCATACAGCGAGCGCTCGTCTTCGGCGACTTGCGGGGCTTTGGCGATCACTTCATCGGAGAGCTTGAACGGCCGACCTTCGGCCTCCGCCGACAGCCGTTCGACCTGCGCCGTCAGCGCATAACGATCCGCCTCGCTTTCGCCCTTGTTCGAGCGAAAGCGCGTGTCATCCAGACGCAGCAGGGTATCGCCTTTGTTCACCATCTGCCCTTCACGTACAAAGATTTCGGTGACGATGCCGCCCTCAAGGTTCTGGATCACCTGAATCTTGCTCGAAGGAATCGCCTTGCCTTCGCCCATGGTCACTTCTTCGAGCACGGCGAATTTGGCCCAGACCACCGCGCTGATCAGCAGCGCCGCCGCCAGCCACACGGTGATCCGCGACCAGCGCGGCGAATCCTGTAACGAGGCACCGGCGGTTTCCGGCATGAATTCGGCTTCGGCGCTTTTGCCGAAACTGTCGAAGTAGCCGCGCTCTTTGCTATCGGTGGAAGCAGACATGGGGCAACTCCTAAACCGCCGCCGAGCCGACACGGCCCTTGCGCAGTGCATCGATGACCGCTTCTTTCGGGCCGTCGGCGACGACCCGGCCGTTGTCCAGCACCAGCAAGCGGTCCACCAGACTCAGCATTGAAGTGCGGTGGGTGACCAGCAGCAGTGTCTTGCCTTGCACCCAGCCGTGCAGCTTCTGCCGCAGTAAGTCCTCGCTGCTGTTGTCCATGGCGCTGGTGGGTTCGTCGAGCAGCATGATCGGCGGGTCGAGCAGCAGCGACCGTGCGAGCAAAACGGCCTGACGTTGGCCGCCGGAGAGCAATTGCCCGCGCTCGCCCACCGGCCGGTCGAAACCTTGCGGATGCTGGCGGGCAAGTTCGGTAACGCCGGTCAGTTCGGCGACTTCGAGCATCCGCGCATCGCTGATGTAGCGTGCGCCGAGGGTCAGGTTGTCACGCAGGCTGCCGGCCAGCAGCGGCAGATCGTGAGCGACGTAGCCGATCTGCTGGCGCAGGTCAGCGACATCGAGTTGGCGCAGGTCGAGACCGTCAAGCAACAGTTGGCCTTCTTCGGGTTCATAGAAACCCATGACCAATCGCGCCAAGGTGCTTTTGCCCGAACCGCTGCGGCCGATGATGCCGACCCGTTCACCGGGTTTCAGGCTGAAGCTGACATTGCTCAGTGCCGGCGCATTCTGGCCGTTGTAGTGAAAGGTCACGCCGCTGACGTCGAGCGCGCCTTGCAGTTGCGTGCGCTCCAGCGGCCGCTGCTTGCCGTCGCGTTCCTGCGGCAAGGCCATCAGCGCATCGGTGCTTTTCATGGTCAGTTGCGCTTGCTGATAGCGGGTGATCAGCCCGGCAATCTGCCCCAGCGGCGCTAGTACACGGCTGCCGAGCATGTAACTGGCAACCAGCGCACCGACGCTGAGGTTTCCAGCGATGATGCTGTAGACCCCGGCGACAATCGTCGCCATCCCCGAGAACTGTTGAATGAACAACGTGCCGTTGGTGGCCAGTGCCGACAGATTGCGTGCATGGCTGTCGAGGCGGGTGAGGGCGCCGTGGGTGCTTTCCCATTTGTGCTGGCGCTCGCTTTCGGCGCTGCAGGCCTTGAGGGTTTCCAGGCCGCCGAGGGTTTCGATCAGTACCGCCTGACGTTCGGCGCCGAGGCTCAGGCTCTTTTGCACGGTGTCACGCAGACGTACCTGAATGATCATTGCGAAGATAATGGTGATCGGAAACGCCAGCAGCGGAATCACCACCAGCCAGCCGCCGAGCAGGCCGATCACCACCAGCATCAGCACGACGAAGGGCAGGTCGATCAGGCTGGTCAGGGTCACCGCTGTGAGGAATTCGCGCAGGCCCTGGAAGTCATGAATGCTCTGGGCGAAACCGCCGATGGTCGCCGGCCGTGCCTTCATCGACATGCCGGTGATGCGCTCGAACAAAGTCGCGGAAAGGATCACATCGGTTTTCTTGCCGGCGGTATCCAGCAGGTGCGCGCGCACCACGCGTAACACCAGTTCGAAACCGGTGCCGATCAACAGCCCGATCGACAGCACCCACAGTGTCGACGTGGCCTGATTCGGCACCACACGGTCGTAGGTTTGCATAACGAACAGCGGCACCATCAGGCCTAAAAGGTTGATCAGGAAACTGGCGAGAATCGCATCGCTATACAACCATTTCGACAGCTTCAGGGTGTCGCGAAACCACGCATGTACCCGTGGCACCAGCGGCGAGCGCAGGTCTTCGAGTTCGTGGCGCGGACGGGCGAACAAAGCCTGGCCGCTGTAGTGCTCGCTGAGTTCTTCGCGGCTGATCCATTGCTCGCCGCCATCGGCTTCGCTGGGCAGGATCAGCGCTTTGCCGTCGTCGCCGAAGCGCCGCAATACGGCGGTGCGGCCGTCGTTGAGCAGCAGCAGGATCGGCAGATTGAGCGGCGAGATGTCTTTCAGCTCGCGGCGCAGAATCCGTGCCTGCAACCCGGCCCGGGCGGCGGCGCGGGGCAGCAGGTCCAGACTCAGGCGTTGCTTGTTCAGGGGCAGCCCGGCACTCAGGCTGGCGCGACTGACCGTCGCGCCATGCAGTTTGCAGAGGATCAACAGACCGTCGAGTAACGGATCATCGAAGCTCAGCCGCGGATCGATCCCGGTGTGGCCGGGTTCCATGCTGGTCATATTGATCGCTCCCCTGTTACCGCTTCATTGATCGTTCCCACGCTCTGCGTGGGAATGCCTCTAGGGACGCTCTGCGTCCAGTGACGCGGAGCGTCACGGGCTGCATTCCCACGCGGAGCGTGGGAACGATCAGGGCAAAGCTGACTCCTGCGTTGGTTATTTCAGTTCGGGCAGGCGCGCTTCGTTTTTCACTTCGGTCGCGGCGATCGCATCGGCCGGCAGCACCACCCGTTGTTTGCTCAGCAACTGGCCCATGTTTGCCAGCACGCGGTACATCGAATATTCCTCGGTGTAGCGGATTTCGGTGTAGCGACGGTTGGCGTTGTAGAGCTCGTTCTCACTGTCGAGCAAGTCGAGCAGGGTGCGTTGGCCCAGGCCGAACTGATCCTGATACGCCGCGCGTACACGTTTGGTGGTTTCCGCGTATTCGCGGGCGGTCGGGGTCTGTTTCTTCGCGTTTTCCATGGCGTTCCACGCCAGGCGAATGTTCTCGTTGAGTTGACGCAGGGCGTTGTTGCGGATGTCCATCGCCTGATTGATCTGGTGCGCATCGGAGGCCAGGCGCGCCTTGTCGCTGCCGCCACGGAACAGGTTGTAGTTCATCACCACACCCACGCGCCATTCGTTGTCGTGGCCTTCATCGCCTTGCACATTGTTGTTCGCGCCGACGGCCGCTTCCGCGTCGAAGCGTGGATAGAACGGCGACTTGGCGACTTCGTACTGGCTCTCGGCCGATTGCACGTCAGCCTGGGCGGACTTCAGATACGGGTTGTTGTCGACCATGCTCTGCTGGGCTTCACGCAATTCGGTCGGCAGTTCGCCACGGGTTGAGGCCGGGGTTTCCAGCTCATCGGGCATGCGCCCGACC
This sequence comes from Pseudomonas sp. Irchel s3a12, assembly GCF_900187485.1. Lineage (NCBI taxonomy): Bacteria > Pseudomonadati > Pseudomonadota > Gammaproteobacteria > Pseudomonadales > Pseudomonadaceae > Pseudomonas > Pseudomonas sp. Irchel s3a12. Next base: position 64,524 of record NZ_FYDN01000008.1, on the reverse strand, counting down.
ACGCTGTAGAAGTTGGCTTCGGCGTCAGACAGATCGACTTCGGCGGTGTCGAGGTTGTTCTGTGCCAAGGCCTTACGAGCGACCGATTGATCGGAGTCAGCGGTGCTGCCGACGCCACGCTCGGTGCGCAGGCCGATCTGATCGTTGACGCGCAAATGCGCCTGCAGGTTGTTCTTGGCCAGTGTCACCAGTTCACGACGCTTGAGCACTTCGAGGTAGACCTCAATGGTGCGCAGAGCCAGATCCTGGGCAGTGCCTTGCGCGTAGTACGCGCGCGAATTGGACACGCCTTTGGTGCGCTCGACTTCGTTGGCGGTGTTGAAACCGTCGAACAGCATCTGCCGCAGACGCAGCTCGGACTGGGTGTAATTGAGGATTTCGGTGTGGTGATTACCGAAAGCCCGAGTGTTGGTGTTGTCGCTGTAGCCACGGCCATACGCGGCGTTCAAATCGACGGACGGATAGAAGCCACCCTTGGCCACTTTGACTTGTTCATCAGCCGACAGGCGGGCGTCCACGCGCGAGGCCAGTTCCGGGTGCGTGGCGATGGTGCTTTGAATAGCCTCGGTAAGGTTCATGGCCTGGGCTTGAGAAGTGCAAGCCATGGCCAGCAAAACCGCGCTGCAGAGGGGGGTTAGAACGCGCATGGGTGCATCTCCCTGAGTCCTGATGGTGTGTTACTGTCGCCAAATATTTGACGATATTTTTAGGTGTAAGCGTTTCACTCTTGTAACAACAGAGCTAAGAACATCCTGAAGCGTAGCTAAGAAAAAATTTTCATAAGGCTTATGCCGAAAAAAACTTATGCGCTTTGTAAAAACCGGCACATTGTTCAGCATGAAAGCCTTTGTTTTATGCGCTTTAGGGAGCGCAAAAAGGCTTGAGGAAAGTTCCACTCACTTTGCGACATACGGCGAAGTAATGCTGAAGGGGAGGGACGCGTAGCGGTTGATGAGCGACATTTTTTTGTCACTCAAGTGATTCACCACCGTTACGTAGCGTTAGTGGGCGTATGGCTTTGATCAGGATGCGGAAGTGCTTGATAGCACTGATGTTTCCGAAAGAGGCCGCCTGCGAAACGAACTGTCGAGGGTGCGAGCGTCCCCTCCGACAACCCGATTGAGCCATGGGCTGCTTCGCTTACCAGTGCCGACGGTGGTCGGCAGCGGAGGATTTCACATGGCAACGCTCATCGGGATAGTCACCAAAGTCATTGGCCAGGTTTTCGCCCAGTCAGCCGACGGCACTAAGCGCGCACTGGTTGAGGGGGATCGCCTGGTAGCAGGTGATCAACTGATTACTGGCGCGGAAGGCGCGGTGGCGGTGAAGCTGGAAAACGGCAAGGAACTGACCCTCGGACGCGGCAGCAGCATGACCATGACCGGTGAACTGCTGGCGGGTCAGGCGGCGCATGTAAATGCCGCTGAGGCAGTGACCCCGAGCGACGCGCAATTGACCGACGTTGAGCGGATCCAGAAAGCCATCGCCGCCGGTGACGACCCGAGCCAAACCGCTGAAGCCACCGCGGCCGGTCCGAATGCCCCGGGCGGCGCACCGGGAGAGGCGGGCGGCGGCCACAGTTTTGTCCTGCTGACGGAAGTTGGCGGACGTGTTGACCCGATCATCGGTTTCCCCACCGCTGGGTTCGGCGGTATTCCCGAATTCCCTGAAGAACGCCATAACGCGGTGATCGACAACGGCGATGACACCCCGGCAGTCGTAGTGCCGCCTCCGGTGAACAATCCGGTGACCCTCACTGGCCTGAACGTGGCTGGCGGCGAGCTGAACGTCAATGAGGCCAATCTGCCCGGCGGTTCTGCGGCCAACCCTGGCGCACTGACGCAAAACGGCAGCTTCACCGTCTCGGCGCCGGACGGTCTGACCAGCCTGAGCATCGGCGGCATCAACGTAATCATCGGCGGTGTGCCGATCGGCTTCCCGCAATCAATCACCACGCAACTGGGCAACACCCTGACCGTCACTGGTTACAACTCGGCGACCGGCGTGGTCAGTTACAGCTACACCCTCAACGGCAATGAAAACCACGCGGCCGGCGATGGCGCGAATAATCTCAGCGAACAGTTCACCGTGATTGCCGGCGACAGCAATGGCGACACCGCGACCGGCACGCTCGACGTTAATATCACCGACGACGTGCCCAAAGCCTTTGATGACAGCAATGGCACGGCGACTGAAACGCAGCTGACACTGACCGGCAACGTGTTGACTAACGATGTGCAGGGGGCTGATCGCGTGCCCACCGGGCCAGTCACCCCAGGCACATTCACTGGCACTTACGGCACCTTGGTGCTGAACGCCGACGGCACGTACACCTACACGCTGAACACCAGCGATGCCGACTTCAAGAACCTGCACGGCGGCGGCAATGGCACGGAAACCTTCGCCTACACCATCACCGATTCCGACGGTGATACCAGCACCGCCAACCTCGTCCTGCAGATCCACAACAATGATGATCCGGTGGTTATCAATGGCTTGAATGTCGAAGGCGGCGAGCTGACGGTTTACGAGAAAAACCTCAGTGACGGCAGTGCACCGGACGCCACCGCACTGACCCAGAACGGTACCTTCACCATCACTGCACTCGATGGCGTGACGAGCCTGATTGTCGGCGGCATTGCCGTCGTCACCAACGGTGTAGCGGCAGGTTTCCCGCAATCAATCACCACACCCTTGGGCAGCACGCTGACGATTACCGGGTTCAATGCCGCAACGGGCGCGGTCAGTTACAGCTACACCCTGGTCGACAACGAGGCGCATCCAACCGCCAACGGCGCAAACAATCTGCCTGAGCAGTTCGCCGTCACGGTGATCGACGATAACGGCACCACCGCCAATGGCACGCTGGACGTGAACATCGTCGACGATGTTCCCCAAGCGGTTGACGACACCAATGGCACCGCTTCGGAAACCCTGCTGACCCTGACCGGCAACGTCCTGACCAACGATGTGCAAGGCGCCGACCGCGTGTCCACCGGACCGGTCACCCCGGGCACTTTCACCGGGACTTACGGCACCTTGGTACTGAATGCCAACGGCACGTACACCTATACGCTGAACACCAGCGACGCGGACTTCAAAAATCTGCACGGCGGCGGCAACGGCACAGAGACCTTCGCCTACACCATCACCGATGCAGACGGCGATACCAGCACCGCCAACCTCGTTCTGCAGATCCACAACAATGACGATCCGGTGATCATCAACGGCCTCGACGTGAATGGCGGTGAACTCACCGTCTACGAGAAAAACCTCACTGACGGCAGCGCACCGGATTCCACCGCGTTGACCCAAAGCGGCACGTTCACCATCACCGCACTCGACGGCGTGACGACCCTGACTGTCGGTGGCATCGCCGTGGTCACCAATGGTGTAGCCGCAGGCTTTCCGCAATCCGTGACCACGCCATTGGGCAGCACACTGACCATCACCGGTTTCAACGCCACCACCGGCGTAGTCAGCTACAGCTACACCCTGGTCGACAACGAAGCGCATCCAATCGCCAATGGCGCAAATAACCTGCCTGAGCAGTTCGCCGTTACCGTGGTGGATGACAACGGCACCACCGCCAATGCCACCCTCGACGTAAACATCGTCGATGATCTGCCCAAAGCCGTGGATGACAGCAACGCAGGCACCGCGTCGGAAACTCTGCTGACCCTGACCGGCAACGTGCTGACCAACGATGTGCAAGGTGCTGACCGCGTACCCACCGGACCAGTGACCCCGGGGACATTCACCGGCACTTACGGCACCTTGGTTTTGAACGCCGACGGCACGTACACCTACACTCTCAATACCAGCGATGCCGATTTCAAAAATCTGCACGGCGGCGGCAATGGCACAGACACCTTCGCCTACACCATCACCGACGCAGACGGCGACACCAGCACCGCCAACCTCGTTTTGCAAATCCACAATAACGACGATCCGGTGATCATCAACGGCCTCGACGTCAACGGCGGCGAACTCAGCGTTTACGAGAAAAATCTCAGCGACGGCAGTGCACCGGATTCCACTGCGCTGACCCAGAGCGGCACGTTCACCATCACCGCACTCGATGGCGTGACGACCCTGACTGTCGGTGGCATCGCCGTCGTCACCAACGGTGTAGCCGCAGGTTTCCCACAATCGGTGACCACTCCGTTGGGCAGCACACTGACCATCACCGGTTTCAACGCGGCTACCGGCGTGGTCAGCTACAGCTACACCTTGGTCGACAACGAAGCCCACCCAACCGCCAACGGCGCGAACAATCTGCCTGAGCAGTTCGCCGTTACCGTGGTCGATGACAACGGCACCACTGCCAACGCCACACTCGACGTGAACATCGTCGATGACTTGCCGAAAGCCGTGGATGACAGCAACGCCGGCACCGCGTCGGAAACCTTGCTGACTCTGACCGGCAACGTCCTGACCAACGATGTGCAAGGCGCCGATCGTGTACCGACCGGGCCGGTAACCCCGGGCACTTTCACCGGGACCTACGGCACCTTGGTGCTCAACGCCAACGGCACGTACACCTACACGCTGAACATCAACGATGCCGATTTCAAAAACCTGCACGGCGGTGGCAACGGCACGGAAACCTTCGCTTACATCATTACCGATGCCGACGGCGATACCAGCACCGCGAACCTGGTGCTGAACATCCACAACAATGACGATCAGGTCTACCTCAACGGCCTCGACGTCAACGGCGGCGAACTCACCGTCTACGAGAAAAATCTCAGTGACGGCACCAGCCCCGACACTCCCGCGTTGACCCAGAGCGGCACCTTCACCGTCACCGCCCTCGACGGTCTGCAAACCCTGACTGTGGGCGGCATCAACGTGGTCACCGGTGGCGTAGCCGCAGGCTTCCCGCAATCGATCGTCACGCCGCTCGGCAGCACGTTGACCATCACCGGTTACAACCCGGCCACCGGCGTGGTGAGTTACAGCTATACCTTGGTCGACAACGAAACCCATCCGAATGCCAACGGTGCCAACAGCATCACCGAGAACTTCAATGTCGTTGCCAGCGACACCGATGGCAGCACGGCCACCGGCCAGATCAACGTCAATATCGTCGATGATTTGCCCAGCGCCCATCCTGACGCCGCGTCGGTGGCGGAGGGCGGCACGGTCAGCGGCAATGTTCTGAACAATGACATCGGCGGCGCCGACGGCCCGGCGGTGACTGGTGCAGTGGTCGGCGTGCGTGCAGGCGCCGACACCTCGACTTCGGCCATCGGCGGCCTCAACAGCAACATCAACGGCACCTACGGCTACCTGACCCTGGACGCCAACGGCAACGCGGTCTACCACAGCAATCCGAATGCGGTGAACGGGCCGGGCGCAATGGATGTGTTCACCTACACCGTGCGCGATTCCGACGGTGATGAAAGCACCACCACCATCACCATCGATGTCGCCAACAGCAAACTGTGCGCGACCAGCGACACCGACGTCTCCGTCTACGAGAAAGCACTGGACCTGACCAAGGACGGCGCGGATCTGGCTCCCGGGACAGTCACTGGCAGCGACCCGACCAGCACCGGCGAAACCGCGTCCGGCACACTGGTCGGCTCAGTCACCGGGGCGGTCGGCGCGATCAGCTATGCGCTGGTCGGCAGCGCCACCGGCAATTACGGGCAGATCGTCCTCAACCCCAACGGCACGTACACCTACACCCTGACATCGCCGGCGAGCACCACGCCGCATGCCGACGACGGCGCCAACACCCTGAGCGAAACCTTCACCTATCAGGCCACTGATTCACTGGGCAACATCGTCACCAGCACCATTGTTGTCAGCATCGTCGATGACGTGCCGAAAGCGGTGAACGACAGCAACGCCAACAGCGCCTCGGAAACCCAGCTGACCCTGACCGGCAATGTGCTGACCAACGATGTGCAAGGCGCCGATGTGGTCGCGACCGGACCGAATGCCGGGCCGATCACCGCCGGCACGTTCACCGGCACTTACGGCACGCTGTTGCTCAACGCCAACGGCACGTACACCTACACGCTGAACCCCAACGATGCCGACTTCAAAAACCTGCACGGCGGCGGTAACGGCAGCGAGACGTTCACCTACACCCTGACCGATGCCGACGGCGACACCAGTACCGCCAACCTGGTGCTGAACATCCACAACAACGACGATCCGGTGCTGCTCAACGGCCTTGACGTAAATGGCGGCGAACTCACCGTTTACGAGAAAAACCTCAGCGACGGCACCAGCCCCGACACCCCGGCACTGACCCAGAGCGGCACCTTTACCGTCACCGCGCTCGATGGCTTGCAAACCCTCACCGTTGGGGGCATTGCCGTGGTCACCAATGGTGTCGCCGCAGGCTTCCCGCAATCCGTCGTCTCGCCGCTGGGCAGCACCTTCACCGTCACCGGTTACAACCCAGCGACCGGTGTTGTGAGTTACAGCTACACCTTGGTCGACAACGAAACCCACCCGAATGCCAACGGTGCCAACAGCCTCACCGAGAACTTCAACGTGGTGGCGACGGACACCGATGGCAGCACTGCCAATGGTCAGATCAACGTCAATATCATCGATGATCTGCCGACCGCCAAACCCGACACCGGCTCGGTGGCCGAGGGCGGAACGGTCAATGTCAGTGTGCTCGGCAATGACATCAGCGGTGCCGATGGCGCCGCCACTGTGGTCGGCGTGCGCGCCGGCAGCAACACCGGCACTTCGGCCATCGGCGGCCTCAACAGCAACATCAATGGCAACTTCGGTTACCTGACCCTCGATGCGGCGGGCAACGCCGTCTATCACAGCAACCCGAACTCGGTGAGTCCACCGGGCGCCACCGACACCTTCACCTACACCGTCCGCGACAGCGACGGCGATGAAAGCACCACGACCATCACCATCAACGTCGCCGACAGCAAACTGGTGGCCTCGGTCGATCAGGACGTCACGGTCTATGAGAAAGCTCTCGATCTGAGCAAGGACGGCGCGGATCTGGCCCCCGGTACGGTCACCGGCAGCGACCCGAGCAACACCGGTGAAACCACCACCGGCACGCTGGTCGGCGCAGTCACTGGCGGCACCGGCGCGATCACCTACACCCTGGTCGGCAGCGCAACCGGCAGCTACGGGCAGATCCAGCTCAACGCCGACGGCACTTACACCTACACGCTGACATCGGCGCCGAAAACCTCGCCGAGCGCCAACGACGGGGCGAACACTCTCAGCGAAAGCTTCACCTACAAAGCCACCGATGCACTGGGCAACAGCACCACCAGCACCCTTGTGGTGAACATCGTCGATGACGTACCAAAAGCCGTGGCCTCGGATCGTTCGGTGGCGGCAGTGGAGATCGATTCGAACCTGCTCATCGTTCTCGACATCTCCGGCAGTATGGCTGACGCCTCCGGTGTGCCGGGCCTGTCGCGACTGGCGCTGGCCAAGCAGGCAATCAGTGCCTTGCTCGACAAGTACGACGACCTCGGCGACGTCAAAGTCCAGCTCGTCACCTTCAGCAGCAACGCCACCGACCGAACCTCGGTATGGGTCGATGTGGCGACCGCGAAGACGATTCTCGCCGGCCTGACGGCGGGTGGCGGCACCAACTACGACGCCGCGGTGGCGGTCATGCAAACCGCGTTCAATACCTCGGGCAAACTCACCGGGGCACAGAACGTCGGTTACTTCTTCTCCGACGGCAAACCCAACGAAGGCGACATCAACGCCGCTGACGAAGCCGCGCTGAAAAACTTCCTCGATGCCAACAACATCAAGAACTACGCGATCGGCCTCGGCAGCGGCGTGAGCAACGCCAACCTCGACCCGCTGGCCTATGACGGCATCAGTCACACCAACACCAATGCGGTGGTGGTCACCGATCTCAACCAGCTCAATTCGGTACTGTCGGGCACCGTACAGGGCGCGCCGGTCACCGGTTCGTTACTGGGCGAGGGCGGCACCTTCGGCGCCGATGGCGGCTTCATCAAATCCATCGTGGTTGACGGCACCACTTACACCTACGATCCGAAAGCTCTCAGCGGCCAAGGCTCGCTGACGCCAAGCGGCGGCACCAATCACGGGACGTTCAACACCGTGAACAACACGCTGAGCATCGCCACCAATAACGGCGGCACACTGCTGATCAACCTCGATACCGGCGACTACACCTACACCTCGCAGAAAACCACCGCTGTGGTCATCACCGAGAACATCGGCTTTACCGTCAGCGACAACGACGGCGATCTCGCCAGTTCGACGCTGACCGTGAAAGTCATCCCCAACGCGCCGCCGGTGGCGGTGGACGACCACGTCATCACCAACGTGCTGTCGGGCAACATTGTGGTGCCGGGCGAACTGCTGCTGGCCAATGACACCGATCCGAACGGCGATACGCTCAATGCCACGCCCACCAGTTTCAACACCGGCTGGGTCTCGAAAGCGGCGGACTTCACCGGCACCGGGGCGATCAACTTCACCGGCACCAACGTCAACACCGCCGCCAACCAGAACCTGGCCAACGTGCGTAATTCGTTCAGTGCCAACGCCGCGACCATGACTGCCGTACTGGTGGTCAGTGGCTATCTCGGTGCGGTGACCAACAGCAACGCCAACGATGAAGACCGCATCACCGTCAACCTGCGCCAGGGCGAAACCCTCAACCTCGATCACAACCTGGCGGCCGGTCACGTCACCATGGAGTACTCGATCAACGGTGGCGCCTACACAACCCTGGCGGACGGGCAAACCCTCACCGCGTCGGCCGATGGCGTCTATCAGATCCACATCACCAACATCGCCAATCCCAGCGGCGGCGGTAACCCCAACGCGGCGGAAAACTATCAGCTGACCATGACCCTCAACTACGCCGGGGCGCATGACATTACCCCGGACTTCCACGGCAGCTACACCGCCAACGACAACCACGGCGGCAGCGACACGGCCAATGTGAGCATCAGCTATCAGGACGGCCACACCCTCACCGGTACCTCGGGGGATGACGTGCTGGTGGCCGGCAGTGGCGACAACATCATCAACGCCGGCGACGGCAACGATGTGCTCACCGCAGGCTCGGGCAACAACGAGCTGCATGGCGGCGCCGGCAACGACTTGCTCTACAGCGGCCCGGGCAATGATCTGCTCGACGGCGGCACGGGCAGCGACACCGCCAGTTATGCCCATGCCACGGCCGGGGTCACGGTCAACCTCGGCCTGCTCGGTGCGCAAAACACCCTCGGCGCCGGCACCGACACCCTGACCGGGATCGAGAACCTCGTCGGCTCGAACTTCAACGACACCCTGACCGGCGATAACAATAACAACGTGATCAACGGCGGCCTGGGTAACGACATCCTCAACGGTGGTGGCGGTGATGACCTGCTGATCGGCGGCCTGGGCAACAACACGATGACGGGCGGGGCAGGGGCCGACACCTTCCAGTGGCTCAAGGGCAACAGCGGCCACGACCTCATCACCGACTTCACCCCCGGCACTGACAAGCTCGATTTGTCACAACTGCTGCAAGGTGAAAACGGCACCACCGCCTCACTGGATGACTACCTGCACTTCACCGTCACCGGCAGCGGCGCCTCGGTGCTCACCAGCATCGACGTCAGCGCCATGGCCGGTGCAACGCCGAACCAGACCATTGACCTGGCCGGCGTCAATCTGGCCAGCCACTACGGCGTCACGCCGGGCGCGGGCGGGGTGGTGGCCGGCGGGCATGACACGGCGACGATCATCAGCGGCATGCTGAATGATCATTCGTTGAAGGTGGATACGGTGTAAGCGGCTTTTGATTCGGGCCTGAAACGAAAAAACCCGCCGTCCCGGTTGATGGGGCGGCGGGTTTTTTCTGTCTGATGGTATGGCGTTGCTCATTCGTGATCGTTCCCACGCAGAGCGTGGGAACGATCGGTTGTCTGGCCTACTGCGGCAACTCCAGATCATCCATCACCCGATTCACCGCCAACTCCCCGAGCATGATCAATTGCGCGATCCCCAACAGCGTCCTGCGCTGCGACGCGGGTATGAGGTGGGCGAAGTCATGGGCGATGGTTCTGGCTGAGGCGAGTGTTTCGCTGGCATCGGCCAGCAGTTCTTCATTTTTGAAGTCTGCGGTCACGGCGTACATCCGGCGGGTTTTTCGGGGCGGAGGGGGGGAGCCGGGTGGGCAGAGGTAATGATCGAGGGCGCGTTCGGCGGCGTCGTTGAGCTTTTTTGAATCGAGGGATTCGTAGGGTGAGGCGAGATCGGTTTCGGGCGGGTTGGGTGTTGGTTTGATCATGGTTAAAGCCTCTAGAGTAGTGAAGCTGCCACCGTTCGCTGCTAACGAAGGAGGTGGCGGCTGTACGCGGGTTAGCAGACCAGGACTCTAGAACCCGGCGCACCGAAGTGCCCCACGCAAAGCCGCCATAACGGCGACGGACTTTGTGCGTCTAGAGAAAACCCGGGCTGCTAAACCCGATCACTGAAAAGTCAGCGACCGAACCACAATAGAACCCGCCCCCAAGGCGCACAAGCCGGCGGATTCTGGCGTAGCTGTAGGTAATTACGCAAGGCCGTGTAGCTTCGGAGAGTGTTTGCAGGTCTGGTTTAAACGTTGGTGTTTAAAGTCAAAAGATCGCAGCCTGCGGCAGCTTCTACAGAAGATCTTCATGTAGGAGCTGCCGCAGGCTGCGATCTTTTAGCGTTTCAGGATTTGCGCAGGGTCTTCTGCCGCAAAATATAAACCGTCACCAACACCGCACTGGTCAACATAAACCCCCGCGCCCACGGCAACGGCACCAGGTAGCAGGAAAACAGAATGCTCGCCCACATCAGCCCGATCGCGTAGACCTTGCCCTTGAGCGGAATGCCGTTGCCATCGAGATAATCGCGGATCCACGGGCCGAGTCGGGGATGCTCGACCAGCCATTGATAGAAACGCGCAGAGCTGCGCGCGAAGCACGCCGCGGCGAGCAGAAGGAAAGGGGTAGTGGGCAGGACGGGCAGGAAAATCCCGATCACCCCCAATGCCACGCTGAGCCAGCCGATGGCCAGCAGGAAGTAGCGCAACATCAGGGGGCGGTTGCCTATGGGGTTGTCCATAGGCCGGATCTTAGTGGTGACGTGGCTTGAGGATCGCCGGTTTTTCGTCTGGCGCCTGGCACAGCAGGTACAGCGCGGTCAGGGCTTCCGGGATCTGCACGATCATGTCGTCCATCAGGTTGGCGTCTTTGGCGATGTCTTCGAATTCCGGCTGTTCGTCGAACAGGCCCGAACCGACCATGATCGGCAGGAGCATTTCGCTGACTTCTTCTTCGGCGGTTTCGAACCAGGCCGCTTCACGCAGGAACACGCCTTCCATGAAACCGATGCACCAGCCGCGCAGTTCGGAATCATCAGGCTCGTCGCCCAGGTCCAGTTCGCATGGCAGTTCGAACTCTTCATCCGAGGCCAGTTGACGGGCGATGTGTGCCTTGAGGCCGATCAGGGTGGCTTCGATCTCTTCGCGCTGGGCGTCGCTGCTGTAATGCGGCTCTTCGGCGAACAGGGCGTCGATCCACTCACGCTCCGGTACGTCTTCAGCGCAGATCGACAGCGCGGTCAGGTAGCCGTGAGCGGCCACGTAATCCAGCGCCTCGTCATGCAGCTCGTCGGCGTCGAGGAAAACTTGCAGGCGGGTCAGTTGCTCAGCGAAGGACATTACGGGGCTACCTTGGGGAATAAACAATGCGGGAATTCTAGGCCTTCTTGCGCGCTCAAGCCAGCCGCATGGCAGATTTGACCTGTCATACCCTGCATACACCCTGTAGGAGCTGCCGAAGGCTGCGATCTTTTGATTTGCTTTTAATAAAGACATGATCAAAAGATCGCAGCCTTCGGCAGCTCCTACACAGGTATCAGCGATTGTATCGACGGGTGTCGCCCTGTGCAGGGGAGGGCTCGGGTATACTGCCGCGTTTTGCGATCCCTGCCCGCATTGCGGTTGTCGTGCAATGCGCTCTTACGTTTTGTTTAAGCAGCTCCGGCTGTTCTGAACCAGCCTGCGCAGGGATGTATCGGTAGATTTTTGGAGTTTTTATGCTCGAACAGGCTCAACGCGTCCTCAAGGACATCTTCGGCTACGACAGTTTCCGTGGCCGTCAGGGTGCAATCATTGAGCGCGTGGCCAGTGGCGGTGATGCGCTGGTGCTGATGCCTACCGGTGGCGGCAAGTCCCTGTGCTTTCAGGTGCCGGCGCTGTTGCGCGATGGCCTGGCGGTGGTGGTGTCGCCGCTGATTGCGCTGATGGACGATCAGGTCGCCACCCTCGAAGAGCTCGGTGTGGCCGCCGCCGCGCTGAACTCCACCCTGAGCGCTGAACAGCAGCGTGACCTCGCAGCGCGGATCAAGCGCGGCGAAGTGAAGATGTTGTATCTGGCGCCCGAGCGTCTGGTGCAGCCGCGCATGCTGTCGTTCCTGCAAGGCTTGAACATTGCGTTGTTCGCCATTGACGAAGCGCACTGCGTGTCGCAATGGGGTCACGATTTCCGTCCGGAATACCTGCAGCTGGGCCAGTTGGCCGAGATGTTTCCCGACGTACCGCGCATCGCCCTGACCGCCACCGCCGACAAGCGTACCCGCGAAGAAATCGTCACGCGCCTGCATCTGCAGAATGCCGAACGCTTCCTGTCGAGCTTCGACCGCCCGAACATCTTTTACCGCATCGTGCCCAAAGAGCAGCCACGCAAGCAGTTGCTGGCGTTCCTCGCTGAGCGGCGCAGCGATGCCGGCATTGTCTATTGCCTGTCGCGCAAGAAAGTCGAGGAAGTCGCGGCATTCCTCAGCGAGCAGGGCTTCCCGGCGTTGCCGTATCACGCTGGTCTGCCCAATGATCTGCGCGCCTTCAATCAGAAACGCTTCCTCAACGAGGAAGGCTTGATCATGGTCGCTACCGTGGCGTTCGGCATGGGCATCGACAAGCCCAACGTGCGTTTCGTCGCCCACCTCGACTTGCCGAAATCCCTTGAGGCGTATTACCAGGAAACCGGGCGCGGCGGTCGTGACGGTCTGCCGGCAGATGCCTGGATGGCCTACGGTCTGCAAGACGTGGTGATGCTCAAGCAGATGCTGCAGAACTCCGAAGGCGACGAGCGGCACAAGCGTCTGGAGCAACACAAGCTCGACGCCATGCTGTCGCTTTGTGAAGAGACCCGCTGCCGTCGTCAGACCCTGCTGGCGTACTTCGATGAAGACATGCCCGAGCCGTGTGGCCATTGCGACAACTGTGTCGACGGCGTGCAGACCTGGGACGCCACCGAGCCTGCACGTCAGGCCTTGTCGGCGATTTTCCGTACCGGCCAGCGTTATGGCGTAGGTCATCTGGTTGATGTGCTGTTGGGCAAGGACAACGAAAAAATCCGCAGTTTCGGCCATCAGCATCTGTCGGTGTGGGGCGTCGGCAAGGCGTTGAGCGAGAGCGAGTGGCGCTCGCTGTTCCGTCAATTGGTGGCGCGCGGTCTGGCGGATGTCGATCACGAAGGTTATGGCGGTCTGCGTTTGAATGACAGTTGCCGGCCATTGCTCAAGGGCGAGGTCACGCTGGAGCTGCGCCGCGACCTCAAACCGCAGGTTACGGCCAAAACCGCCAGCAAGAGCCCAGCCAGCCAACTGGTGCGCGGCGAAGAGCGCGAACAGTGGGAAGCCTTGCGCGCCCTGCGGCGCAAGTTGGCCGAAGAGCATGGCGTGCCGCCGTACGTTATCTTCCCCGATTCCACGTTGTTGGAAATGCTCCGCAGCCAGCCGACCTCGCTGGCGGAAATGGCCCGGGTCAGCGGTGTCGGCGCACGCAAGCTGGAGCGCTACGGTGATGCCTTCCTCGAAGTGCTCGGTGGCGAGGCCGAGGCGCCAAAAGCGGTGGCCGATGTGCGCCACGAATTGATCACCCTGGCCCGCGCCGGCATGACGCCGCTGCAGATCGCCGGACAGTTGCAGTGCTCGGAAAAAAATGTGTACACGATGCTCGCTGAGGCCATTGGCAAGCAGCAGTTGTCGCTCGAGCAAGCGCTGGACTTGCCGGAAGAGTTGATGGGCGAAGTGCAGGACGCGTTCCTTGATGGCGAGGGCGAGTTGCCATCGGTCGCTGAGGTTGCGGAGCTGTTTGCCGGACGTGTGCCGGAAGGCGTGCTTTACTGCGTGAGGGCTGCGTTGCAGTCGGAATTCGAGATGTGAAATTCGGTCTCGACCCTCACCCCAGCCCTCTCCCAGAGGGAGAGGGGGCCGACCGAGGCGTCTGAGGTTTGACATCGACCTGAAAGAACCAGTCGATTATGGATTCGGTAAAGCAGGATCAGGTCGGCGTAACCCTGAACCATCCCCCATTCAGTCCCCTCTCCCTCTGGGAGAGGGCTAGGGTGAGGGCCGTCCAATTCCGGATTCAGCAAAGCACTCCCAAGTCGCTGAATATCTAAAGCATCCCCCCATTCAGTCCCCTCTCCCTCTGGGAGAGGGCTACGGTGAGGGCCGTCCAATTCCGGATTCAGCAAAGCATTCCCAAGTCGCTGAATATCTAAAGCATCCCCCCATTCAGTCCCCTCTCCCTTTGGGAGAGGGTTAGGGTGAGGGAGCCTCAAGATGTAACGATTCAGTACAGACCGCCACTTGCCTATAACTGCAGCTCATGCTTAGCTGGCTAATAATTAGATTTTCTTTATTTTCAGTCTAACCGTGAGTGTTTTATGCCGTTAACCGATCAACACCGCTTTGGCATGCAACTGGCCCAGATGTCCCGTGGCTGGCGTGCCGAACTGGACCGCCGACTGGCCGGGCTGGGTCTGTCCCAGGCGCGCTGGCTGGTGCTGCTGCATCTGGCGCGTTTTGAAGAAGCGCCGACCCAACGCGAGCTGGCGCAGAGCGTTGGCGTCGAAGGGCCGACCCTCGCACGCTTGCTCGACAGTCTGGAAAGCCAGGGCCTGGTGCAACGCCAGTCCGTGATGGAAGACCGCCGGGCGAAAAAAATCGTCCTCTGCGCACCGGCCCTGCCGCTGATCGAACAAATCGAAACCATTGCCACACAACTGCGACACGAGTTGTTCGAAGGCGTCGACGAGGCGGATTTGAAAGTGTGCATGCGGGTTCATGGGCACATTTTGGCCAACCTGGAAAAATCTTGAGGCACATCCACGTGCCGTATCTTTGAGAGATCGCGCTGAGCCGACTATAAGAACTACTGGGCAATATCGTGTTCGTACCGGATGTGCGAACGCATAGAAGTCGGTTTTGCTTATTTAAGGGATGCTCATGCTCGCAAGTCGGCACGTGGTACTGCGCGGTGGCGCCAAATGGCTGCTGGCCGCTGGCGTATTCAGCTATTCGGCCTGGTCGATGGCTGTGGGGCTAGGTGATATCACCGTTCATTCAGGCCTCAATCAGCCGCTCAAGGCCGATATCGCGTTGGTCGATGTCGGCGGGCTGACGCAAAACGATCTGACGGTGCGCTTGGCCACGGCGGATGAATTCGCCGAGGCCGGGGTTGAGCGGGTGTTCTTCCTCAACGACCTCAAGTTCATCCCGATCCTGCATGGCAATCGCCAGATGATCCGGGTCACGTCAAGCAAACCAGTCAACGAACCCTTTCTGAATTTCCTTGTGCAGCTCAATCAGCCCAATGGCCGTTTGCTGCGTGAGTACACGGTGTTGATCGACCCTCCGGGGTCGCCGGGTATCGTGCCGGCCACCGATGAACCGGATCCGCGTGCACAATCTTCCGCGTTTCCCAGCGTCGAGCCTGTTGTCGCAGCGCCGCAGGCACCTCAGGCCAAACGCGATGCCGTGCCCGCGCCAACGCCTGCAAATCCGCCGGCCAACGATGCACTCGCCGAGCAACTGGCTGCCAGTGCGTTGCTGAATCAGCAATTGCAAAAGAGCGTCGATGAGCTGAACGCCAAACTGCAGACGCAGGATGTGCAGATTGCCGCTGGCAAGAAGCAGATTACTGAGCTGCAAACGCAATTGATCGAACTCAGGAAAGCACCGCCACCTACCGAAGTCGCTCCGGCACCTGCCCCGGTTGTGGCACCTGTTGAGTCCACAGATGACGGTTTGAACTGGCCATTGTTCGCGGGCCTGTTGCTGTTGTTGGGGGCCTTGGCCGGGCTGTTTGTGCACCGTCGACGGCAACAGTCGCAACAGGCTGATCGACCGCTGCCGCAGTTGCCGCAGAGCGAGGAACCTGAGGTAGATGAAGTCGAAAACGCAGAGTCTGTCAGGGCTCACACCTCAACCCAACACCGTGAAGAACCGGCAGCGGGCGATGTGCTGGAGGCGGTAGGAATCTATCTGGCCTACGGCCGCTTGGGCGAAGCTGCTGGGTTATTGCGCGACGCTTTGCACAAAGAGCCGGAGCGCACCGATATCGGTTTGCAGTTGCTCGAAGTCTTGGGGCGTCAGGGTGACAGCGCCGTGTATGAACAGCAGGAAAGTCAGTTGCGTGAACAGGGTGTGGATGCCCAGACGTTACAGGATGTTCGTGTTCGACATCCGAAACTGGCGGGTGCCGAACCGTTGGCCGCGGTGGCGCCCATCATTGCGGTGGCGCCTGCTGTCACTGCTCAACCGGCGCCTGAAGATGATTTCGAGTTGAATCTGGGCGAGCTGTCGATGGATTCCAGTTGGGATTTGGAAGACAGCCGCACGGCCACTACTGAGCCAGCGGCAGACACCTCGGCGCTGGGCACCAGCCTGAAAATACTGCCTCAGGATTTTGAACTGCCGGAAGCGGCCGGCGAGGACGCTGAACTTGAGTGGATCCCTGAGCCGCACGCCGAGCCGCTGGATGAAGATTTTCTCAATGAGTTTGCCGATGCCGAGCCGTCTCTGGTGTTGCAACCGTTGGACTTGCAGGCACCTGAGCCGCTACACGACGAAAACTCCGGAAAACTCGAACAGGCGCAGACCTGCATTGATGACGGTGATATCGACAGTGCGATTGCGTTGCTCAATGAGCTGCTCAAAGAGGGTGATGAACCTTTGAAGCAAACGGCGCGGACGTTGCTGGCGGGGATTCGCTAATACCCGATTGATTTGCGGTGGCGCTGATATCGTTTTCGCGAGCAGGCTCGCTCTCACATTTGAACTGTATTCGCAGAACCATTGTGGGAGCGAGCCTGCTCGCGAAGACTGACGGTCAGACAACATCAATTCCTGACCCGGTCAGAAGGTCTGGCCAAGGTTCAGATAAACCGCCTGCTCATTCGCATCATTCAACCCGTAACTGAAATTCAACGGCCCCAGCGGCGTGTCAAAACCAATGAACACGCTGGCGGCGTTGATGTAGCCACTGTCGAACTCATTGTCGTTGTTCCACGCCCGCCCACGCTCCAGCGAGGCGCCGGCATACAGCGGAAAGTCCAGCGGCAGATACGAGCGCGGCGTCAACCGACGGTAGTACACCGCGCGCATCAGGCTGACGTTTTGCCCGGAAATGGCGTCTTCACGGAACCCCGACAATTGCCGCGCGCCGCCGAGCAGAAAGCTCGACGTCACCACGTTGGCATCGTTCAGCGTACGCCCGTAGCGCCCTCCGAGAATCAGCGTGTCCGGGCCACGGCTCATGGCTTTGTCGAGTTTGAACTCCCACTGTCTATAACGCGTATCCGAACCCAGCCCCGGTTCGAACTGCATCAGCGTCAGGCTGACGTCCTTGCCTTCGTGAGGGAAGTAGACGTTATCCAGTGAGTCGTACGAATACTTCAGCGCATAGAAGCCTTCGTTGAAGTTTTCACTCGGCAGGTCCTGATCACCAATGCGCACATCGGCCTTGCCCCAGGCCTCGCCGACACCGAACCGCACTTCGCCGTTGTTGCCGATCTGGCGACCGAAGTTAAGGCCGAAACCGTAGCGCTCGACGCGGTACTGTGCGATCGGATCGTTATCGAGCACCGCCTCGACGTTCTGTGCTTCAAACGAGGCGTACGGTGCGACGAAATAGCGCGAACCGACGTCCAGTGGTTGATAGAACTCGGTATACAGCTCTTGTTTGTCACCAATCTGCGCGCGGGTCAGCCATTCCGCGCCGAGGCGGTTGATGCCGTTGATGCGGTAACTGGCCCCGAGGTTGAAGGCGCTATCGCCACGCATGTCGTCGGACAGATTGAGGCCGACCCGCAGGTAATCGGTGCCGCTGCGCTTGCCCCGAGCACTGATCACCAGTGTGTGGTCCTGGCCCTTGTGCACCACGCGGTACTGCACTTGTTCGAAGTAGTCGAGGCCATACAAGGTGCCCATGTCCGAGTGCAATCGCCCCAGGTCCAGCGGCTCGCCAATGTGCTGGCGAATGTAGTAGCGGATCACGTCGTCGTCGACTTTTGAGTCATTCTCGACGCGGATCGCGGTGATGATCGGCGTGCGCTGCCCCGGGGAACGGGCGGCAGCGAGTTCGGCGTCTTGGGATTCCTTGGGTTTGAGCACGGCGAGGCGCGCATCGAGGATGCGGGTCGCGCGGTAACCGGCGTCGATCATGTCCTGGGCTTTACCGAAATCGGTGACACCGAATGCGGCCAGCGCGGGCTGGATCAGTACATCGGAGGATTTCAGCGCGGCCAGTTGTTCTTCGGAGTTACTGCGGGTCATCAGAGTGATCGACTGGTTCAGCACATCGACCACGGTGGTCAGTTGCTTGCGGTTGCGCAGCGGTGTGCCGATGTCGACGACGATGGCCACGTCAACGCCCATTTCCCGCGCGACATCCAGCGGGATATTGTCGGTCATACCGCCGTCCACCAACAGCCGGCCGTCGAGCTCGACCGGGGCGAACACCGCCGGGATCGACATGCTGGCGCGGATCACCTGAGGCAAGTGGCCTTTGCGGAACACCACTTTTTCGCCATTGGCAATGTCGGTGGCCACAGCGCGGAACGGGATCGGCAGTTTGTCGAAGTCCCGGGTATCGCTGGTGTGGGCCAGCAGGCTTTCCAGCAGTAGCGCGAGGTTCTGGCCCTGAATCACACCCAGAGGCAGGCCGAGACTGCCGTCGTCGCGAAAGCTGAGTTTCTGTTTCACCAGAAAGTCGCGGTCATCCTGTTTGCGTCGAAACGGCACGTCCTCGCGCGGCGGGGCGTCGGACAATGCGGCTTGCCAGTCGATGTTCAGCGCGAGTTTTTCCAGCTCATCGATCTTGTAGCCCGAGGCGTACAGCCCGCCGACCACCGCGCCCATGCTGGTGCCGGCGATCGCATCGATTTTGATGCCTTGCTCTTCCAGGGCTTTGAGCACACCGATGTGCGCCAGACCACGCGCGGCGCCGCCGGACAGCACCAGGCCGACTTTCGGTCGCGGCGCGTCACTGGCGTGAACAAACAGTGGAAGCAAACCAAGCAGCAGGCAGAACAGCAGACGGCGCATTGTGAGTCTCTGGGCAAGCAATAAAGCCGGCTATTATAGCGGCGCCCTCTGTCTCAGGAGTTTCAGCGAACATGACTGTCGCAAAAGCAGAAGTTGTCATCACCTATTGCACCCAATGCCAGTGGCTGCTGCGCGCGGCGTGGCTGGCGCAGGAACTGCTCAGCACCTTTGGTGATGACCTCGGCAAAGTCTCCCTGGTACCCGGCACCGGCGGGGTATTTCACATCACCTGCGACGGCGTGCAGATCTGGGAACGCAAGGCTGATGGCGGTTTTCCCGAGGCCAAGGTGTTGAAGCAGCGGGTTCGCGATCAGATCGATCCTGACCGCGACCTCGGTCACAACGACGGCACTCAGTGAGACGCGGCCTCGGCGGCGACGGCTTTCTTGTCGGCGTGGCCTGACATCCGTGCTGACACAACGATGGCGATAATGATCAATGCGCCGCCGAGCAACATCTTCGGCGTCGGGTTTTCATTGAACAGCAGCCAGGCGACGGTGATGCCGTAGACCGGTTCCATGGCAAACACCACCGCCGCCGTGCGCGCCTTGATCACCGCCAGGCTGGCGACGAACAGGCTGTGCGCGACGCCGGTACAGAACACCCCGAGCAGGGCGATCCACAGCCAGTCGAGTGCGCGTACTTCGCTGAGTAGCGGTGCTGCAACCGGCAGCAGACACAGCGCCACCACGACGTTTTGACACAACGCCGCCTGTACCGCCGGAATCCGCCCGGAGCTGGCGCGGTTAGTCAGTGACAACAGCGAGAACAACAGCCCCGACAGCACCGACCAAAGCAAACCGATGGTCGCGCCGCTGCTCAGGTCGAAGGCTGGGGTCACCAGAATCAGGCCGATGCTGACCAACACCACCAGCACAATTTCATTGGCACGGATGCGTTCTCGGAAGATCAGCCCTTCAAGAATCACCGTGAAGGCCGGGAAACTGGCAAAGCCCAATGTTGCGATGGCGACACCGGCGATCTTCACAGACAGGAAGAAACTCACCCAGTGCCCGGCCAGCAACACGCCGCTGAGGGCGAGGCGGCGCCAGTCCACGGCCTGAAGTTTTTGCCAGCCGTGCTGACTGGCGAAACGGGCAAAAAATGCCAGGGCGAGCACGGCGAAAGCCGCGCGTCCAAAGACGATCACAGCGGGGGACGCAGCAGCGAGTTTGCCCAACACACCCGTCAGGCCAAACATCAAGGCGCCGATATGCAGAGCGCCGAGGGCGGTACGCGGAGTCATCGAAATCCTTCTATCTCAAACACAATTCTTGATCGTTCCCACGCTCTGCGTGGTAACGCCTCTAGGGACGCTCTGCGTCCAGTGACGCGGAGCGTCACGGGCTGCATTCCTTTGCTGCGCGTGGGAATGATCAGCAGTGGACACATAATGAGCCGGGGAAGGTCGAAAGTCTGTCGGCAGACTATCGTCGTTTGTCGCAGGAATCGCGCCGAAGCTGGCCGGGTGACGAACCGAACTCACGCAAGACGGCGGCCGAGAAGGCACTCTGCGAGTTGTAGCCGACGCGACTGGCAACTTCCCCGATCGGCAGGGCTGTGTCGCGTAGCAGTTGAACTGCCAGATGCAGGCGTTTACTGCGGATGTAATCCATCGGCGTCTGCCCGCATTCGGCCATGAACCGTGCATGCAGGCGCGCGCTGGACAACCCCGCCACTCGCGCCAGATCGGCGACTTGCAATGGATAAGCGGCGTACTGCTCGATGTGCGCATCCAGCGCGGCATAGGGCAAGCGGCGAGCAGCCAGTTCGCCAGGTTGCGCGTGATTGAGACTGGCCAGCAGCAACACCGCGCCTTGCTGGGCAATCAATGGATCGCTGACCGGACTGTTCGCCAGCCAACTGACCAACTGGCTTTGCCCGGAATCCAGCGACAAGCGCGCCGGTTGATCGAGCAGACGATGGCTGGCGTCGGCATGCTCGCCCAGTGAATCCGTCAGCCATTGCCCGTCCGGGATATCCAGTACCAGACAGCGGCTGCCGTTGGGACTGCCGCAGGCATGATGAGCGCCGGACGGGACCACCACAAAACTTTGCTGGCGCACCTGACTGCCACAACCCTCGACCTCGAAATCCAGCGCACCGGACAACCCGAACACCAATTGCGCGTGCTCGTGGCTGTGGACGATCAAGTCGTGGGTGTACTGACGCAAGGTGAGGATCGGTCGCATGGCAGGTGGTCTCCGAAGTGATCGCCAGTCTACACCGGCGCACGCCGGATGCGTTGTCACAGGACTGACTCATGCTTGTCATGGTCGATTAACCGAGCGCGCGCAGAGTGGCGAAAACATCGCAGAGGGTTGCCCATGACCAGCGCCGAGCTCGCCAGACCCAGCCGTAAACAACGCGTGCGCACCCTGTGGATCTCCGACGTGCATCTGGGCACGCGAGATTGTCAGGCCGAGCACTTGTCGCAATTTCTCAAGGGCTATCACGCCGACAAGATTTACCTGGTTGGCGACATCATTGACGGTTGGAAGCTGCGCGGCGGCATGTACTGGCCGCAAGCGCATACCAACGTGATCCGCCGCTTGCTGACCATGAGCAAGCGCGGCACCGAGGTGATTTACGTCACCGGCAACCACGACGAATTCCTGCGTCGTTATTCGAAGCTGATTCTGGGCAATATCCAGTTGGTCGACGAGGCCGTGCATGTCACGGCCGATGGTCGGCATCTGCTGGTGATTCACGGCGATCAGTTCGATGTGATCACCCGATATCACCGCTGGCTGGCCTTTCTCGGCGACTCCGCTTACGAATTCACCCTGACCCTCAATCGCTGGCTCAACCATTGGCGTGCGCGCTATGGCTACGGCTATTGGTCGCTGTCGGCGTACCTGAAACACAAAGTGAAGACCGCGGTGAGTTTCATCAGCGACTTTGAAGAAGCCATTGCCCATGAGTGCGTGAAGCGCGAGTTGCATGGCGTGGTGTGCGGGCACATTCACCACGCCGAAATCCGCAAGGTGGGGGAAGTGGATTACCTCAATTGCGGCGATTGGGTGGAGTCGTGCACGGCGCTGATCGAGCATTGGGACGGCACGATCGAGCTGTATCGGCTGGCGGATGCGCAGGCGCGGGAGGCGGAGCTCAAGGCGGCCAAAGTCGCCGAACTCGCATAATGCTCTGGTGATTGAGAGGGCCTCATCGCGAGCAGGCTCACTCCTACAGGGGTACGCATTTCAACTGTAGGAGTGAGCCTGCTCGCGATGAACCGCGCAGCGGTTGCCGAGGATGATTACGCTGGCGAGTGTTCCTCCATCGCCGCCTTGTAAATCGAGTTCTTCGGCTGCGCAAACAACCGCTCCATCATCGGCTCGAAAAAACTCAACGGCAGCGTGTCATAGTCAGGATCAAACGCCGCCGCATCGTATTTGGCGCAAAACTCGGCGGTCGCCTGAAACTGCGGATGCTCCCTGAACTGCTCACGAAGATGCCGATCCATGCCCAGGTGATGAAAGAAGTAATACCCCTGAAACACCCCGTGCTTCTCGACCATCCACAAATTTTCGGCACTGACGAACGGCCTGAGAATCGCCGCAGCAATGTCCGGATGGTTGTACGAACCCAAGGTGTCGCCGATGTCATGCAGCAAGGCACAAACCACATATTCCTCGTCGCGCCCGTCACGAAAGGCACGGGTGGCGGTTTGCAGCGAGTGGGTCAGGCGATCCACCGGGAAGCCGCCGAAATCGCCTTCCAGCAATTTCAGGTGGGTCATGATCCGTGCGGGCAACTGTTTGGCGTAGGCGCTGAAGTCGGCGGCGATGATCGCCCAATCTTCTTGGGTACCGTCCTTCATATGGGTGAAGCGGGCATTGGCATTCATTGGCTGACCCTCATTCAGAACGCCACGCGACCCAGAATCATGTCGCGGTACATGACGAAGTCGCCAAGCAGGCTGTACAGCGGATGCTGGAAAGTCGCCGGCCGGTTCTTTTCAAAGAAGAAGTGCCCGACCCAGGCGAAGCTGTAACCGGCCAGCGGCAAGGCCAATAACAGCAGCCAGGCGCCCTCGGCGATGGTCAGCGCGAGAATAAAAATCACCAGTGTCGTGCCGATGAAGTGCAGACGCCGGCAGGTGCTATTGCTGTGTTCGCTGAGGTAATACGGATAGAACTCAGCGAAGCTGTTGAAATGCTTGATGTTTTCCACGACCGCGTTCTCTGTGGTTATTGTTCTGGCGACGAGTTGTGCTGCGGGTAGCTTATTTGAGTCTAGAGTGATCATTGGCGTGGGCCAGTGACAATCGGCGCCACTTTAGTATCCTTCGCAAATCGGGCCGTAACATGCGGCCCATCATGTAAAAGAAAAACGCCATGAGCGAACGAACGACTTCTGCAAGCTGGGCGATGGGGATTGTCAAAGCATTGGAGATGGACGGCCTGGATTGCCGGGTTCTGTTCAAACAACTGGGGCTCGATTACACGGCTCTGGATGATCCGGATGCGCGCTTCCCGCAAGATTCCATGACCCGTCTCTGGCAACGGGCGGTCGAGTTATCTGGCAACCCCGCGATCGGCCTGAACATGGGCAAGGTGGTGCGACCGGCGTCTTTTCATGTCGCCGGCTACGCGTTGATGTCGAGCAATACCCTTGCCGAAGGCTTTCAGCGGCTGGTGCGCTATCAGCGCATCATCGCCGAGAGCGCCGATCTGAGTTTCCGATTGCTTGATGAAGGTTATGCGCTGATTCTGACCGTGCACGGTGACCATCTGCCGCCGACCCGGCAAAGCGCCGAAGCCTCGCTGGCCTGTGCGCTAGGCCTGTGCGGCTGGTTGACCGGACGCACGTTGCACCCGGTCAAAGTGCTGGTGCAGGGCGCGGAACCGGATGACCTGGAACCCTATAAACAAGCTTTCCACGCACCGCTGATGTTCAACGCGCCGTACGATGCGCTGATCTTCGAACGCGCCGACATGGAAGCGCCGCTGCCCACCGCCAACGAGGCGATGGCGCTGTTGCATGACCGGTTTGCCGGGGAATACTTGGCGCGTTTTTCCGAAAGCCGCGTGACCCACAAGGCGCGACAGGTGCTCTGCCGTTTGCTGCCGCAAGGTGAGCCGAAGCGCGATACCGTCGCGCAGACCCTGCATCTATCGCAGCGCACCTTGCAGCGCCGCTTGCAGGAGGAGGGCACGAGTTTTCAGCAACTGCTCGACGACACCCGCCGTGAACTGGCCGAGCAGTATCTGGCGCAACCGAGCATGACGCTGCTGGAAATCGCTTATCTGTTGGGGTTTGCCGACCCGAGCAACTTCTTTCGCGCGTTCCGCCGCTGGTTCGACACCACGCCCGGCGATTACCGGAGGCGGTTGTTGCAGGCGCCGGGTGCGGTCAGTGACGCCAAAAGGCCGGAATACACAGTACAAACACCGTAATGATCTCCAGTCGGCCGAGCAGCATGCCGAACGACAGGATCCACTTGGCCGCGTCCGGCAGAGTGGCGAAGTTGCCCGCCGGGCCAATGGTCTCGCCCAGGCCTGGGCCGACCCCGGACACGGTGCTGGCAGCGCCGGTCAACGCGGTCATCCAGTCGACGCCGAGCAGCGACAGGAGCAGGGCGATCACGCAGATGGTAATGGCGAAGAAGAACGAAAAGGTCAGAATCGAACGGACGATCTCTTCGTCGAGACGGTGGCCGTTGTACTTCTGTTTGATCACTGCGCGCGGGTGAATAAGTTGATTAAGGTTGGCCTTGAGCAAGATGTAGGCGACCTGGAAACGGAAGATCTTGATCCCGCCCGCCGTCGACCCGGAACAGCCTCCGACAAAACCCAGATAGAAAAACAGCATCAGCGAGAAGTTACCCCACAGGCTGTAGTCGCCGAGGGCGAAACCGGTGGTGGTGACCACCGACGTCACGTTCAGCGCCACGTGGCGTAGCGCCTCCAGCCAATGCAAATTGGTCGTCCACCAGTACCAGGTGCCGAGCACCAGCCAGGTCACCAGCAGCATACCGAGCAAACCCTGTACTTGCTGATCCTTGATCAGCGCCTTGCGGTTGCCGCGCAACGTCGCCACGTACAGGGTGAACGGCAGGCTGCCGAGAATCATGATGACGACTGCGACCCAGTGCACCGCCGGTTGCGTCCACTTGGCCAGGGATTGATCGGAGGTCGAGAACCCGCCAGTGGAGATCGCCGACATCGCGTGGTTGATCGCGTCGAACGGACTCATCCCGGCCCACCAGAACGCCAGGCTGCCAAGGATGGTGATGCCGACATACGCCGCCACAATCAGGCGCGCCACCATGTGCGAGCGGGGCATGACCTTTTCCGAGCGGTCCGAGGACTCGGTCTGGAACAGGCGCATGCCACCGATACGCAGCAGCGGCAGAATCGCCACCGCCATACCGATAAAGCCGATACCACCGATCCAGTGCAACAGCGAGCGCCACATCAGAATGCCCGGTGACATGGTGTCGAGCCCGTTGAGAACGGTCGAGCCGGTCGCGGTAATGCCCGACATGCTTTCGAAAAACGAGTCGGTGTAGCTGATGTGCTGGGTCAGCAGAAACGGCAGCGCAGCAAAAATGCACACCACCAGCCAACTGCTGACCGTCAGCAGGTACATGTCACGCGGACGCAGGTGAATGTGTTCCGGTCGGCCGGGAATCACCAGCGCGAGGCCGGCGACGAAGGTGATCATGCTCGCCCAGAGGAACGACGGCAGATCACCGGTGCGCTCGAAAATCACCAGGGTGGCCATAGGCACGACCATGGCCACGGCCAGGGTGATCAGGAAAATGCCGATGATGAAACCAATGATCCGTAAGGTCGGCAACGCCATGAAGTCCGCTCGGGCTGATGTGGGAAGGGCGCCATTCTACCCTTGGGGCAGGGCATGTAAACCGGCATCCTGTTGGCAGATACAGCTAGAATAGCCGCACACATTTTTCAGGAGGTGGCCGATGCAGGCTCTCGACGCGTTGCTCAACCGTGTTTCCGTTCCACGACTGGTCGAACCGGCCCCCACTGCCGAGCAGCGCGAAGCCCTGTTTGGCGCCGCGTTGCGCGCGCCGGATCACGGGCATTTGCAGCCGTATCGCTTCCTGACGGTCGAAGGCGCGGCGCGTGAACAGATGGGCGAGTTGTTGGCCGAGGCTGCACAGCAGCAGGAAGGCGAGGTCACCGAAGCGATGATCGACAAGGCGCGCAACGGTCCGCTGCGAGCGCCGTTGGTGGTTGTGGTGATCGCCAAATTGCAGGAACACGTTAAATATCCGAAGGCCGAGCAGTTGCTGGCGGCCGGGTGTGCGGCGCACGGGATTTTGCTGGCGGCGTATGCGCAGGGGATTGGTGCGGTGTGGCGTACGGGTGATCTGGCTTATTCGCAGCATGTGGCTAAAGGCTTGGGCCTGGCCGAAGGTGAAGAGGTGATTGCGTTCCTGTATCTCGGCACGCCGCAGAAAGAGCCGCGTGTGGCAGATAAAGTCGATCTGAGCGAGTTCGTCAGTGCCTGGCCTGGTAAAGCCTGAAGATCAAAAGCCCCTCACCCTAGCCCTCTCCCAGAGGGAGAGGTGACTGATTGGGGGATGCTGTAGAGGTACGCCGACCTGAAAGTGCTCGGCTGAATCCAGAGTCGATAACGGCTCCAGTGCATTTCGAGTTCGGAGTCGATAACGGCTCCAGTGCATTTCGAGTTCGGAGTCGATAACGGTTCCAGTGCATTTCGAACCCAGAGTCGGCGACGATTCACGTGCCTTCCTGGTCCATAATCAACTCGGTTCTTCAGGTCGATGTATGACGCAAGACACCTCGGTCGGCCCCCTCTCCCTCCGGGAGAGGGCTGGGGTGAGGGTAGCTTTTAGGCTCTTAAAGTTGCACCACCGCTCCGGGCACCAACGGCAATTCCAGGCTGGCAATAAACCCACCCTGCGGATGATTTGCCAGCGTCAAACTCCCACCATGCCGTTCCGCCGCTCGCCGCGCAATCGCCAGGCCCAAACCGTGTCCCGCTGCCGTCTGCCCCGGCGCCCGGTAAAACGGTTCGCCCAACTGGCTCAAATGTTCAGCCTGCACCCCCGGCCCATGGTCGCGCACGCTCACGATGATTTTTTCACCCTGACGTGAAGCCTGCATTTCAATCGGCTGACCTTCCGGGTTGAAGCGCTGGGCGTTGCGCAGCAGGTTATCGACGGCGCGCTCGATCATGGTCGGCCAGCCTTTCAGATTCAGCTGCGGTTCGGCATCAAGACGCACGATCTGCTCGGGCGATCCCAGTATTGCGTCCTTCTGCAAGAGGCCGAGCAACGCATTCAGATCCACCTCTTCAGCACTGGCGTTGTCGGCATCGACTCGCGCCAATACCAGTATTTCACTGATCAATGCTTCCAGCCGATCACACTCGCGGGTCAGGCGTGGCCAGAGTTTTTCCCGTTCTTCAGGATTGGCCCGTTCCGCCAGCGCCAAGGCAATGCGCAACCGCGCCAACGGTGAGCGCAATTCGTGGGAAACGTCGCGCAACAACTGCCGTTGGCTGCCTATCAGGCTCTGCAGACGCGCACCCATGCGGTTGAAGTCGGTGGCCAGCACGCCGAATTCGTCGCGGCGATTGGCCAGTTTCGCCAGGCTGTTCTGCTGATAGGTGGTCTGCCCGAGATCATGCACCGCGCCGCGCAAACGGCTGAGCGGGCGGGTGATGGAGAAGGTCACCAACAGACTGAACAGGGTCAGCACCACCAACGCGATGCCCAGCGCACTCAATGGCCAAAGCAGACTTTCGCGGTGCCAAGAGTCGAGTTCCGGATGCGGGATGCGGTAGATGAACAGGTAGGTGTCACCGGTTTTTTCGCTGGTGAATTCATCGGTCAGACGTCGCCATGGCAGGCGCCGGTCATCATTGTTCTGGCGGGCTTCGAACGCGGCTGCGCGGCGCGGGAAGGTGCCGCGAACCACCGGGTCGCCGGATTCGTTCAGCACCTGAACATCGATGTGATATTGGCGTTTGCGCTGTTCGAGGATGTCCTGAGCAGCTTCCTCGCCCTGGGCTTCGTAGGTTTGCGTCCATTCGCCGGCGAGGGTGTTGAGGCCCGGATGGCGGCTGAGGATCCACGCGTCCTGGTTGAGCATGTGCCCGAGCAGAATGGACAGCCCGGCCACCAGAGCGATGGCCAGCCAGAAGCTCGCGAGAATACGCCAGAACAATGAACGCACAGAAAATCCTCAGAACAAACGCAAATCCCTGTAGGAGTGAGCCTGCTCGCGATAGCGGTGAGTCAGACAAGTATTCGTTGACTGACACACCGCTATCGCGAGCAGGCTCACTCCTACATTGGATCGGTGGAAAAAGACCCGGCGGTGTTTAGCCGTCGGGTCCGGGGTCAGAACATTATTGCGCCTTTTGCGCCTGTTGCGCTTTCCACGCCTTGAATTCGGCCCATTCGGCGCGACGCTCGGCCTGTTTTTTCTGGATCTCGTCGAATTTCTTCTGTTGATCCGGTTTCAGCAGCGCCCGAACATCGGACTCGGCTTTCTTGTGGTTGGCGGCCATCTCGTCCTTCATGGCTTTCTGGTCAGCCGGCGAGAGTTTTTCCAGGTACTTGTCGACCACTTGCTTACGCTCGTGCATCTGCTCGCCCATGATCTTGCGGATCTGCTCGCGTTGTTCGCGGGACAGGTCGAGTTGGCTGTACGGGCCTTTGCCGTGCATGCCGTGCATCTGACCGCCGTGGCGTGGGCCGTCGAGCGGGCCACCCATCGGGCCACCGTCTTGCGGCATGGCCATGGCGACGGTTGGCAGAGCGGCAGCGAACATCAGAGCGATAAGAGTCTTGCGCATGGTGTATCTCCTTGTCTCGTTCCCGGTACGTTCCGGATGAGTTCAGATTACGGAGATCAAGGTCAGCGGCGGTCAGCACTGCGTAAAGCTTGGGTAAAGACGCTTCGCGCCCAGCCTTACACATATCCCGTTGTAGGAGCTGCGGCACGCTGCGATCTTTTGACTGTGGGACGCAGAGCGTCCCCGGCTGCATTCCCACGCAGAGCGTGGGAACGATCAGATCGCAGCCTGCGGCAGCTCCTACAGGGGGTGGCGTCGGTTACCGTTGGCCGGGGGATGTGTGCAGTTCAGAGGCTATAGAAGTAACCGCGGCTGCGCAGTGCGACGATGCGTGGGCGGCCGTCGGGATGCGGACCGATCTTCTTGCGCAGGTTGCTGACGTGCATGTCGAGGCTGCGGTCGTACAGGGTCAGCTTGCGACCGAGGGCGATCTGCGCCAGTTCCTGTTTGTCCAGCGGCTCGCCGGGTTGCTTGAGCAGGGCTTCGAGCAGGCGGCTTTCGGAAACGGTAAGGGTCAGTTCTTTCTCGTCGATGCTGACCACGCCGCGCACCGGGCTGAAACTCAGATCGCCCAGCTCAAGCTGCGTCGAGACTGCCGCCGGGTGGCTGCGGCGCAGTACGGCGCGCAGGCGAGCGGTCAGTTCTCGTGGGTCGCAGGGTTTGGCCAGATAATCGTCGGCGCCCAGTTCCAGACCGAGGATACGATCCAGCGGCTCGCCACGGGCCGAGAGCATCAGCACCGGCAGATCAGCGTGATCGTTGCGCAATTGCTTGAGCAGTTCCAGACCGCTGCCGTCGGGCAGCATCACGTCCAGCACCACCGCCGCCGGGGCCGTTTCGGCCAACGCCTTGCGCGCACTCTGGCCATCGTGGCAGGCGCGCACATGGAAGCCTTCCTGGCTCAGCCAGCTACTCAGGAGTTCGCATAACTCCTGGTCATCATCAATCAGTAACAGCTCGCTCATGACTCACTCAATTTAGCCATTGCCGACGTTTTCGGCTTGCTCCACTGGCAAAGATACCGCAGAGCAGCGCCAATAGCGCTACTCCGGCGCCCGTGACGAACCATTGCTGCTGATCAGTCAGCAGACGCGGCAGCGCGCTGGCCTGGGCTTCCTTGAGTTGCAGCTTGAGACGCTGGTTCTCCTGGCGCAACCGGGCGAGCTGTGCGCTTTCACGGGTATTGTCGGCATTTTGCAGTTGTTTGCTCAGTTCTTCCCGTTGCTGCTCGCTGGCCTTGAGGCGCTGCTGCAACTCGGTGATCTGGCTGCCGGCGCTTAACGACAATGGCGTGGAACTGCCGCCTTCGGTGGTTTCCTCACCATGGGCGGGTGCCATGATCGACAACGTGACCAACATCAGACACAACGGACCCTTGCGCATCGCGACACCTGTTTCCAAATGGATATTGGGCAGGTTGTCGGCAGGCAAACGAGAATAATGAGCGATTGAGAGCAGCAAGAACCAGGAAGGTTCATTGCGTGAGGCAGTGTCGCGAGTGATGAGGGGTAAATCCCCTCATCACCGAACGTTTAAGGCAGGACTTGCTTGAACGGCTTGACGACCACGTTGGCGTAGACACCCGCGGCGATGTACGGATCAGCATCGGCCCATGCTTGCGCAGCGCTGAGGGAATCGAATTCGGCGACGATCAGGCTGCCGGTGAAACCCGCTGCGCCCGGATCATTGCTGTCGACGGCCGGGTGCGGGCCGGCCAGTACGATGCGGCCTTCGCCCTTGAGCGCATGCAGGCGTTCCAGATGCGCAGGGCGCGCGGCCAGGCGTGCTTCCAGCGAGTTGGCGACGTCGGTGGCAATGATGGCGTAGAGCATGTCAGTCCTCGGTTTTTGGTGTTGTTGTGGTATCGGCATCGTGCAGATGACGCGACAGGTAAATGCCCTGTGCGACCAGGAATACCAAGGTCATGCCCAGGCTGCCGAACACCTTGAAGTCCACCCAGTAGCTCTGGAAGGTGAAGGCGACGAACAGGTTGGCAGCGCCGCAGAACAGGAAAAAGCCGATCCAGGCGATGTTCAGGCGGGTCCAGACCGGATCCGGAAGGGTCAGTGCGTGGCCCATGATGCGTTTGATCAGCAGGCGGTCACCGATGAAGTGGCTGCCGATGAAGGCGACGGCGAACAGCCAGTTGACCACCGGGGCTTTCCACTTGAGGAAAGTCTCGCTGTGGAAGGCCAGCGTCAGGCTGCCGAATACCAGGCAGGCAATCAGGGTCAGCCATTGGCTCTTTTCCAGCTTGCGCTGTTTGATGAACAACGCGCCGTACACCACCAGGGAACTGATGATCAGCATCGCCGTGGCGCTGTAAATACCGCCTACAGTGACTTCATGGCCAGCGATGTCGACGACCCGTGGATCAAGTTTGTAAACGATGAAGAACAGCAGAAGCGGGATGAAATCGATGAATTGTTTCACAGTGAGAGCCAGAAGCTGGATGTGGCGGCATAATAACAAACATATGGGCGCGCGATAGCGCCAGCTGATTTGAGGTTACAACTCCCCGTGAATGTTGATTTGCATTGCCATAGCACGGCCTCCGATGGCGCCCTCGCGCCTGCGGTTCTGGTTGCGCGTGCGTTCGAGAACGGCGTGCGAGTCCTGGCGTTGACTGACCACGACACCCTCGAAGGCCTCGCCGAAGCGCGCACGGCCGCCAATGAATTGGGCATGCAACTGGTCAACGGCGTCGAATTGTCCTGCACCTGGGGCGGCGCGACGATTCATGTGTTGGGCTACGGTTTCGACGTCAACGCCGCACCGTTGGTCGAAGCGATTGCCAGATTGCACGATGGGCGCTGGCTGCGGTCGGAAGAAATAAGCCGCAAACTCGCTCTCAAGGGCATGCCCGGTGCCCTCGATGGTGCCCGGCAGGTCCAGCAGGAACTGGGCGACAGCGGCAACGCCCCGGCCCGTCCGCATTTCGCCGACTGGATGGTGCGTGAAGGTTTTGTAAAGGATCGTGCCGAGGCATTCCGCAAATGGCTCGGCGCCGGCAAGCTGGGTGACGTCAAGTTGCACTGGCCGACGCTGGAAGACACCGTTGGCACACTGCGTGCCGCCGGGGCCTGGGTCAGCCTCGCGCATCCGTGGCACTACGATTTCACTCGTAGCAAGCGTCGAAAGCTGATTGCCGACTATATTCAAGCAGGCGGGCATGCGATCGAGGTGGTCAATGGCCATCAGCCTGCGGAACAGGTCGGCAGCCTGGCAATCCTTGCCCGAGAGTTCGGTCTGCTGGTCAGCGCTGGCAGTGACTTCCATGGCCCTGGCGGCTGGTCCGAGATCGGCCAGTACCGGCCGGTTCCCGAGGACCTTCCATCCCTGTGGTGTCGGTTCAAACATGACACAGATATTGCCGCCGTCTGAACAGGTAGAGAATGTGAGTCAATTTTTCCAGATTCATCCGGAAAACCCGCAAGCGCGCCTGATAAAACAGGCGGTCGAAATCATCCGCAAGGGCGGGGTGGTGGTTTATCCCACGGATTCTTCCTACGCCATCGGCTGCCAGATCGGCGACAAGACCGCGATTGAGCGCGTGCGCCGCCTGCGCCAGCTCGATGAAAAGCATAACTTCGCGCTGATCTGCAGTGACCTGTCGCAATTGGGCAACTACGCCAAGATCGACACCGGCACCTTCCGCATTCTCAAAGCGCATTTGCCGGGGCCATACACCTTCATTCTCAACGCTACCCGCGAAGTGCCGCGTCTGTTGCTGCATCCGAAGAAGCGCACCATCGGTCTGCGTGTGCCGAGCCATCCGATCGCGCTGGCGCTGCTGGCCGAACTCGGCGAGCCGCTGATGAGCGTGACCCTGATCATGCCCGGCGACGAAGACCCGCTCAGCGATCCTTACGAAATGCGCCAACTGCTTGAACACCAAGTGGACTTGATCATCGACGGCGGTTTTGGCGGCATTAAAGCCTCCACCGTGATCGACCTGACCGGCGACGACCCGGAAGTGATCCGCGTCGGTTGCGGCGACCCCGCGCCGTTCATGGTCGAGGCCTGAATGTCCGCAGTGGAAACCGTTGTCGATCCGCAGGCCGGCGCTCAGCAGGAACTGCCATTTGCCATGGTCTATGGCCAGGCAGTCATGGAGATGCCGCTGGACCTGTACATCCCGCCGGATGCGCTGGAAGTCTTTCTTGAAGCCTTCGAAGGCCCGCTCGACCTGCTGCTGTACCTGATCCGCAAACAGAACATCAACATCCTCGACATCCCGGTGGCGGAAATCACCCGCCAGTACATGGGCTATGTCGAGTTGATGCAGTCGGTGCGCCTGGAGCTGGCCGCCGAATATCTGGTGATGGCCGCGATGCTCGCCGAGATCAAGTCGCGCATGCTTCTGCCTCGGGCCGAGACTGTCGAAGACGAGGAAGACGACCCGCGCGCCGAACTGATCCGCCGCTTGCAGGAATACGAGCGTTTCAAGGCGGCCGCCGAAGGCATCGACGGCTTGAGCCGGGTTGGCCGCGATGTGATCGTGCCCAAGCTCGACGCCCCGGAAGCCCGGGCGCGCAAGCTGTTGCCGGATGTCGCGCTGGAAGAGATTTTGATGTGCATGGCCGAAGTGCTGCGCCGTGGCGATATGTTTGAAAGCCACCAGGTCAGCCGCGAGGCACTGTCCACCCGCGAGCGCATGAGCGATGTGCTGGAACGGCTCAAGGGCGGCGGTTTTGTGCCGTTCGTCGAGCTGTTCACCGCCGAGGAAGGGCGGCTGGGTGTGGTGGTGACCTTTATGGCGATCCTTGA
The DNA here is from genome assembly GCF_900187485.1 of Pseudomonas sp. Irchel s3a12. Classification (NCBI taxonomy): domain Bacteria; kingdom Pseudomonadati; phylum Pseudomonadota; class Gammaproteobacteria; order Pseudomonadales; family Pseudomonadaceae; genus Pseudomonas; species Pseudomonas sp. Irchel s3a12. Next base: position 30,591 of record NZ_FYDN01000008.1, on the reverse strand, counting down.
ACTGGTCAAGGAATCCTTGGTCGAGCTGGTGCAGAATGAGCCGTTCGCCGCGATCCACGTGCGAGCCCGAGCCGAATAACGAGTCGAAACATGAACCTGACTGAACCCCGCGAGCTGGCCCCCCTGCTTGAAGCCTTTCTGTTGGCCTCGGGAAAGCCGCAATCCCTTGAGCGTCTGTTTGAACTGTTTGAAGAAGGCGAACGGCCCGAGCCTGCGGTCTTCAAGAAAGCCCTGACCCTGCTGGGCAAGTCCTGCGAGGGCCGTGCTTTCGAGCTCAAGGAAGTCTCATCGGGCTATCGCTTGCAGATCCGCGAAAAGTTTTCGCCGTGGGTCGGCCGCTTGTGGGAAGAGCGCCCGCAGCGTTACTCCCGCGCCTTGCTCGAAACCATCGCGCTGATCGCCTACCGTCAGCCGATCACCCGTGGCGAGATCGAAGACGTGCGTGGCGTGGCGGTGAACAGCAATATCGTCAAGACCTTGCTGGAGCGCGAGTGGATCCGTGTTGTTGGTTACCGCGACGTGCCGGGCAAACCGGCGATGTTTGCCACCACCAAGATGTTTCTCGATCACTTCAACCTGAAGAACCTCGAAGACCTGCCGCCGCTGGCCGAATTGCGCGAAATGGAAACTGACCCGGTGCTTGATTTCGACGACGCTCCGGTGCCGCAGGGCTTGCAGGAACTGGCCGATGCCAGCGCCGAGCCGGAAGAGGAGAAGGAAGAGACCAGTTTCCATACCTTGCTGTTGGAGCTGGACAGCATGGAGGAGGGGATCAAGACCGACTTCGATGATTTGCTGCGGGATGCGGTGGATGGTGAGGCGGGCGACAGTGACGTGCCGACGAACGAGCCTGAAACCGAAGTCGCTGAGCCAGCGATTGAAGTTGAACTTGAAGCAGAGCCAGAAGCCGAACCGGAAGAGGACATTCTTGGCGTCGCCGAAGCCCGCGAAAAACTATTGGCCGCCGTCGCCGCGCTCGAACAACCCGCGCCAGAACCGGAGCTAAGCGAAGAAGAAGCCGAAGCCCGTGCCCTGGCCGAAGCCATCGAGGCCGAACGCCGCGAATTGGAAGACTGACCCGCCCTGCCAAACACCGCGATCCCCTGTAGGAGTGAGCCTGCTCGCGATAGCGGTGTATCTGTCAAGAAGATGTTGACTGACACACCGCTATCGCGAGCAGGCTCACTCCTACAAGGGATTTGTGTTTTTCGGAGACCTCGATGAGTTCCACCAAAGACCCGTGCATCAGCCTCTGCAAATTCACCGACGACATCTGTCTCGGCTGCGGCCGCAGCAAGCGCGAAATCAAAGCCTGGAAGAAACTCGACAAGGACGACAAGCGCAGCGTACTGGCCGAAGCCGCGCTGCGCCTGATCAAACTCGGTGGCGCCGGTCGGCGGAAAAAGAAATAACCTTGGCCTGATCGACTAGTCTCTGATGCGCGATGGCGCACATCCGCGTATGATTCGCGACCCTTCGCCGATCCCTTCGGCTAAGTACCCAGATTTCAATGCTTCAGGCGCCGCCTGAACAGACCACACCGGGAGGTGCCCAGATGAGCGACATCATTCAGAAAGACGACCAGGAAATCGGCCCAGCAGGCGAAAAGCTGCAGAAAGTCCTCGCCCGTATCGGCGTCGGCTCGCGCCGTGACGTGGAATCCTGGATCAGCCAGGGCCGGATCAAGGTCAATGGCAAAGACGCCACCCTCGGTCTGCGCGTCGACATGCACGACGCCATCACCATTGATGGCAAGGTGATCAAGCGCGAAGAAGCGGCCGAATCGGTCCGCCGCGTGATCATGTACAACAAACCCGATGGCGAGATCTGCACCCGTGACGACCCTGAAGGCCGTCCGACCGTGTTCGACAAGCTGCCGCGTCCGAAAGAAGGTCGCTGGATCAACATCGGTCGTCTCGACATCAACACCACCGGTCTGCTGATGTTCACCACCGACGGTGAGTTGGCCAACCGTCTGATGCACCCGTCCTACGAGATGGACCGTGAGTACGCCGTGCGCGTACGCGGTGAAGTCGACGACGAGATGATCGAGCGCCTGAAGGCCGGCGTCGTGCTGGAAGATGGCCCGGCGAAGTTCACCGACATCAAGCAGGCGCCAGGCGGTGAAGGCTTCAACCACTGGTATCACTGCGTGGTGATGGAAGGCCGTAACCGTGAGGTTCGTCGTCTGTGGGAATCGCAGGGTCTGGTGGTCAGCCGTCTGAAGCGCGTGCGTTTCGGTCCGGTGTTCCTCAACTCCGACCTGCCGATGGGGCGCTGGCGCGAAATGAGCCAGTACGAAGTCGACATCCTCAGTGCTGAAGTCGGCCTGACGCCGGTAGCGATGCCGCAACTGAACGCCAAGAGCAAAGACAAGCTTGAGCGCATGCAGCGCAAATCGTCGCGGCCGATGGCCAAGACCGAGCGCGTTCGTACGCTGCGTCCAGCCGCTGGCGCGCCGACCGGTCCGCGCCCAAGCCGTGAACCGCAGATCGAAGGCGAGCGTCCAGGTCGCAAGCCAGTAGCCCGTGACGGCGAACGCGCTCCGCGTCCGGCCAACGGTCGCACTGAGCGTGGCGAGCGTGGTGCACCTGCCGGTCGTGGCACGCCTGTGGCGGATCGTCCAGCGGACACCACCAACAAGCGCCCGGCCAAACCTGCGCCGAAGCGTCCGGGGATCAAGCTGGTTGACGGTGACAAGCCGTCGGGCAAGCGTCGTGGCGCACCGGCAGGTTCCGGTCAGCGTCCGGGGTTTGGTCGTAAAAAGCCTGAGTGATCGGGTTTAGCGCCAAATGAAAAAACGCCAACCGCAGGGTTGGCGTTTTTTTTCGTCTGGCGCACACCGATCGTTCCAACGCTCTGCGTGGGAATGCCTCAACGGACGCTCCGCGTTCGGCTCTAGAGGGACGCGGAGCGTCCCAGGCTACATTCCCACGCGGAGCGTGGGAACGATTAAATCTTGGGGCTAGAACACAAAACGCCCATCAAACACCGGCTTGTCATCCAGCGCCAAAACACCGCCGGAGAAGATCAGGTCCAGGTGATGACTGCCCTTGGCGCCACCGCCCAACCCAAGATGCAACCCACAATGCCGCTCCTCAAACCCGGCATTACGCGCATACAAATCCTTCACGCCTTCATTGGTGCCAATCCCCAACTCCTCAATCCGCCGGTTCGACGGATTGGCGTCCAGGTACTTGTTGAAGTCATGCTCCAGCCCCGGCACCTCCGTGGCGATGCGGCTGATGGTCGAGTTCTCGATCCACAGTTCCAGTGGTGATTCCAGCACACCGTACTTGCGCGCAAACGGGATGGTGCTGAGGAACGTGCCCTTGAACTTCACATGGCCGTTGATGGCCTCGCTGTGCGTGGCGATTTCGCCGGGGGCCAGGTCAAAGTTGCCGACACCGTTGATATCGGTCCACTTCTTGATGCTGCTCAGCGGCGTTTCAAACCATGAGCCGTCATCGTCCTTGAAACTCAGCGTGGTCGCGTGGGACATACGCTGGATCAGGTGACTGTTCAGTCCGGCAATCCGCTGCGGGGTGACGCTGAAGGTGTCATAGAAATAATCGCCGTAATCCTTGAACAGCAGCGACTTCTTCCAGTTCTCCGCCATCACCGCTTGCAGCGCGCGCACGAACTCCGGGCCGTCGGGGCGTGGGTTGGGCAAGGTGGAAGAGTCGTAGAAAAAAATGTACAGATCGCTGTCGGTGATTGCCGAGGTCAGCGTTGCGGTGCTGTCCAGGTCCAGACGTCGGGTGCTGAACTGGAAACGAGGATGATCGCCTGCCTGTTCGGCGAGCGCGCCGGTCAGCGCTTCGTAATCAGCCGTGTGGCCGAGCAATACCTTCGCCGAGTCGATGCCGGCAAGGGCGGGGTGGTGTTCGAGGTAGTAAAGGAAATGCGAGATCGCGCGGGGCTTATCCATGAATCCTCCCTGACTGACCGTGTAAAAAGCGGCAGGCACGACCGGCCGGATCGTGCCTGCCCGGAGATGTCTTACAGAGGCCACATCGCCGTGCCGAACGGAACTACCGCGTCGGCTTGCATCATTTCTACAGCCGCCTCGTGGGTCGGTGCTTCAAACCATTCGTCCAGTTGCAGTTCGGTATCCAAGTCTTTTTCCAGTGCTTGCATGGTCGATCTCCTAGATGACATTCACGGTTGTGACTGGCCGGTCGAGGTGGCCGGCAAGACGTGAAGAACCTAGTTCAGGGTTTTTTGTAATGCAAAAAATTATTCATTTATTTTTTAAATAGACTTTTTATTCTGTTTTTCGGCGGCAGTTTTTTTATTTGAAAACAAAAAACTAAACGGCACGTTTCATTAGCAAGCTAGCTACCGTCAATTTGCAGACGTCTGACAGATATTTCTGAAATGGAAACTCTGCGTTACGCGTCGTAAAGAAAAGTTTACAAAAAAGCCGTTAAAACCGAGTGAAACCAACCCGTCATGAGCGCTGTAAGGAAAAGCTGCCGAAGCCTGCTCCGCCGCGGGCCGGACAAGGCTCTGGCACGCTTGTTTCAGCATCGTTTGCAGGGTGATATGCGCCCCATGCCTGTCGTGCAGGTGCATAACAAGAAGGAGGCGCAATGAACGCCGTGACTGATCTCCATCTCTCTCCGTGGGACGGTTTTTTCCTCGTCCACGCCGATGGCCTGCAAAGGCCTGACTCAATTTTTGCAGCCGCTCGAGTGTCTCGAGGCGGACACACGCAATCCCGGCAACCGCCACGCTGATCCAGCGGGGTCTGGCAGCAGGGGGTTAGCGGTGTACAATGCGCCGCGTTTTAACTGTGACCCTCTGCGTAATCGCGCAAATCTCAAGGCTATCCGCCTTGTTCACTCCGTGGCGCCACAAGCGTTTCGGGGTCGATTTCGTCACAGATAAAAACAAACAGGTGACGCATGACCGTTGTAAATGAGCTGAACTCCTGGTGCCTGCGCTGGGGTTTGATCGGGGCTGCTTGAAATCGCAACCTGGCAGCAACGTCTACTGAACATCATCAAACCTTGCGTGAGACCTTTTTCATGAGTGGACAACCCTCGCAATCAGGCGAGCTGAAACGCGGCCTGAAAAATCGCCACATTCAACTGATCGCCCTCGGTGGCGCGATCGGTACCGGATTGTTCCTCGGCTCGGCCGGGGTACTGAAATCCGCCGGCCCGTCGATGATCCTCGGCTACGCCATCTGCGGCTTCATCGCCTTCATGATCATGCGCCAGCTCGGCGAGATGATTGTCGAAGAGCCGGTGGCCGGTTCCTTCAGCCATTTCGCGCACAAGTACTGGGGCGGCTTTGCCGGCTTTCTGTCGGGCTGGAACTGCTGGATTCTGTACATTCTGGTGGGCATGTCGGAGCTGACCGCGGTCGGCAAATACATCCACTACTGGGCACCGGACATCCCGACCTGGGTGTCTGCAGCGGCTTTCTTCGTGCTGATCAACGCGATCAACCTGGCCAACGTCAAAGTCTTCGGTGAGGCCGAATTCTGGTTCGCGATCATCAAGGTCGTGGCGATCGTCGGCATGATTGCGCTCGGTAGCTACCTGCTGGTCAGCGGCAACGGCGGCCCGCAAGCCTCGGTGAGCAATCTGTGGTCGCACGGTGGTTTCTTCCCGAACGGTGTGAGCGGTCTGGTGATGGCCATGGCGATCATCATGTTCTCCTTCGGCGGTCTGGAAATGCTCGGTTTCACCGCCGCTGAAGCCGACAAGCCGAAAACCGTGATCCCGAAAGCAATCAACCAGGTGATCTACCGGATCCTGATTTTCTACATCGGCGCACTGGTGATCCTGCTGTCGCTGACGCCATGGGACAGCCTGCTGGAAACCCTTAACGCGTCCGGTGATTCGTACAGTGGCAGCCCGTTCGTGCAAGTGTTCTCGATGCTCGGCAGCAACACCGCCGCGCACATCCTCAACTTCGTGGTCCTGACCGCCGCGTTGTCGGTGTACAACAGTGGCACCTACTGCAACAGCCGTATGCTGCTGGGCATGGCCGAGCAGGGCGATGCGCCGAAAGGTCTGGCGAAGATCGACAAGCGCGGCGTGCCGGTGCGGTCGATCCTGGCTTCGGCGGCAGTGACGCTGGTGGCTGTGCTGCTCAATTATCTGATCCCGCAGCACGCGCTGGAGCTGCTGATGTCGCTGGTGGTTGCGACGCTGGTGATCAACTGGGCGATGATCAGCTTCTCGCACTTCAAGTTCCGCCAGCACATGAACAAGACTCAGCAGACGCCGCTGTTCAAGGCGCTGTGGTACCCGTACGGCAACTACATCTGCCTCGCGTTCGTCGCGTTCATCCTGGGCGTGATGCTGCTGATCCCGGGCATTCAGATCTCGGTGTATGCGATTCCGGTGTGGGTCGTATTTATGTGGGTTTGCTACGTGATCAAGAACAAGCGCGGTGCGCAACAGGCCGTACCTGCGGCAGGTGCTGCCAAGTAAGCGCTGACGCAGAAACACAAAACCCGGCCTGAGTGCCGGGTTTTTTATGGGCGCAAATGTTGGACCGCTATTGATAGTCGGCGAGAGGATAGTCCCTGCACAGGGTTTCGACCTCTGAGCGAAACTGCGCGAGGAGCAGAGGTTCCAGGGTGTAATCCTGTTCGCCGAGCGGCGCTACCGTATTCAGAACCCGCACGATCAAATCGACGATCTGGCGGCTGCCGTGGACATCGACCCGGCGTTGCGCTAGAGCCGCGGTGCCGATACGCAGCCCGCTGGTGACAAGTGCCGAACGGGGATCGTCGGGTAGGCGATGTTTGTTGACGATGATCCCGCAGTGTCCCAGCGCCGCCTCCGCGATAGCCCCTGTGATGCCACCCCGCAAGCGAACCAGCACTGTGTGGTTTTCACTGCAGTCGCCGACCACCTCATAATCCTTGGCCTGAAACGCTTTGACCATTTCATCCGCCGTACTGCGGATCTGTGCCATGCAGGCATCGAATTCTGCGGACATTGCGTAACCCAGCGCGGCAGCCTTCGCTGCGATCATGTTGGCGGCGAGCGCGCCCTGCATGCGCGGGTAAACGGCTTGATCCAGCAGGCGACTGAAGGTGGTTCTCAAGCCGGGGATCTTGGTGTTGGCGTCCCGACCGCTGAGGATCACGCCACCCCGAGGTCCGGCGAGTTGCTTGTGCGTGCAGGTGACGGTGACATGTGCGGCGTCGATCGGACCTGGATGCCGTCCGGTGGCCACAAGCCCGGCGATATGCGAAATGTCGGCGAGCAGGATGGCGCCGGCTTCATCGGCAATTTCGCGAAACCGCTTGAAGTCGACTACGCGTGAATAGGCGGTGGCGCCGCAGAGGATGACGCGTGGGCGATGGGCGAGCGCCAGCAGACGCACTTTGTCGTAATCAATGAGACCGTCGGATGTCGTGCCGTACTGGATCGCCTTGTAGTAGGCGCCCGAAAACGCCGCGAGGCTGCCATGCGTGAGATGACCACCGTGTTCCACTGCCATACCCAGCAAGGTGTCGCCAGGCTCCAGCAAGGCCGTAAGGACTTGGTATATAGCGTTCGACGCTGAGTGTGGCTGCACGTTGGCGTATTGCGCGCCGAACAGTTGCCGCGCTCGGCGGATGGCCAGCGACTCGACCAGTTCGACGTTCTCGCACCCTGCACTGTGGCGCTTGCCGGACATGCCCTCTGCCGTCACGTTGACCAGCACGGAAGCAGAGGCCGCCAAGGTTCGCGGCTGGACGGCGCAGGAGGAGGAGGCCAGTGAAAGCGTGTGCTGTTGACGCGTGACTTCAGCGTCGAGAATGGCCGCCAGTTCGGCGTCTTCTGCGCGAAGATCCGCCAGGCCACGACGCAACATGTCAGCCTGGTTCTTGAGCGGTTCAGTAATGACTGCCATTGCTTGATTCCTTCCCTGGTTTTGCGAGATTTGCGCATGTCCTTGCTTGCCAGATCTGTACAGGCGAATCCGTGTTTTGACCGCTGTGAGCGCAAAACTAAACCCTGTACAGGTCCCCGTTTTTTCGTTCTTTCACTCTCGAGAATGAAGCGCCGGGTTGACGCATCATAAATTTTTCAGTGAGGAACGCCACAGAATTAATCAAAAAAATGAACATTCTTCAAAGAAAATGATTCTTTTTGTAGCCGCTGCGGGTGTAAAACGGCCATGGCATGATGCCGATTTTCAGACGCCGGGTGAAAGGCAACCGAAACTGAATAGTCAGTACAAAGGCTGAAATCATCCTGCCAGTGGGTGGGTGGCATCGCGTGAAGGCTGACTTTTTATACCGAACCCAAGGAGGGAGAATGCTATGATCCTGCGCGGCACTGACAGGGATATAACTGCAATTTCCTACCTCACTTGTGCATGTCCGGAATGATCATTCTGGGTGTGACATTGATTGCAGTTAAAAAATGGATGGCAAGCATGTGATACACAGAAGAGAAAGATCGGAGAATCTGAAAAACAACATCAAATACCTGATAAAGAGTCGCGGGGAGACGCAGTTGTCCTTGTGTCACTCCAGTGGTTTGACGCGTACCACCATCTACAACATCCTTGAAGGCAAAGTGGTCAATGTACAACAGTCCACTGTACGCAAGATTTCTGATTTCTTCGGCGTGTCTTACGAGGAAATAGAAACGATTGATTTTGAAGAGAAGGAAATCATCGAAAGCAGTATTTCGCCACAGGGGAACATGAATCCGGCGGCGGTGCCTGTCATCAAGGAAAGTATGCTGCTGCAAAGTCTGGATAAAAGAATTGGTGAACTGGCCACGATTCATCCACTGACTTACTATTTTGGCGCGTCCTTTAACCTGATTGGCGTGCTTCTGGAAAACGAAATTAGTGGCATGAACGAACCCGGCGATCTGTTGATCGTGCAGAAAGGAGCATCGACCAGCGACAGGGAAAAACTGGTGTATGACAAAATCACAGCGAAGTTATCTATAAGCCATGAAGGCAGCTTTGATACGGATCGTGTATGCGTGATCGGAGATGTAATCGAGGAACGATTTAATGGATTGCAGTGTTGAAATGGAAAACAGCAAGTACAAATTGCTGGGGTTCGAAAATGGAAAAAGCCTGGCCGTTATCATGGTCATTGCGACAGGCAAGATAATTAAAATAAAACTGAGTGAAGTGTTGAATAGTGAGATTATGGATAATCTGAATAAAATCGAAGTGAAAAACCTCTACAAGAAGTTCTACTCCCAGGGTGGGGCGCTGACGGCTTACGAAATCAATGATCGTCATGAGAGTTCCTGGATGATCTACATTATCCTGAACTTGATGTTGTTCACGCTTTATATCTTCACCAGTATTGCAGCGACTAAACCGATCTATCTGGATTACTTTGACATTGTCGTGACCCCGGGAACCTTTCTTTACCCGCTGACCTTTCTGATCGTTGACCTGTTGAACGAGACCTTTGGTCTGCGGTTGGCGCGCCGGGCAATTCTCTTTGCGTTCATCAGCAATGCGGCGATTATCATTCTATTGGCGATCACCACCCATTTGCCGGGGTTGCCGGGGTGGAAGCTCGATGGACCTTACAATGACGTGATCAGTCAATTGTCTTCTGTTCTGGTAGCGTCTTCGATATCGTTTCTGGTGTCCGAAAACATCAACTCGTATCTGTTGTGCAAGATCAAGGAACTGACCAACTCCAGATTCCTGTTCTTGCGCGTATTCTTGAGTACATTGTTTGCAGTAATCATCGACAGCTTTCTGTTCTGTTACATCGCATTCTATGGAACGATGGAGAACAGTGCGATCTTGAGCATGATCTATGTGCAGATCGCGATCAAAGTGGGTTTTGCTTTCTTTAATATCATGCCCGCTTATGGGGCGCGGTCGCTGTTCAAGAAGTATTTGACAGGAAGCCAGGTTTGATCGAATAGCAGAAGCGCTCGCTTGGATTGTCCAGGCGAGCGTTTTTTTTGTGCCTTATTTTAGTTTGAGTTTCAATTTCAAACTGTTGGTTACCTGCTCTTTGTTCTCCAGGAACTCGCTGAGGCCTTTCGCGCGAAGATTGCACGCGTCACAGTCGCCGCATCCGCTTCCAGCTATACCGTTGTAGCAGGTCAGCGTGTGATGACGAATCAGGTCAAGTTGATTGTGGTAATCAGCCAGCGCCCAGGTTTCGGCTTTGTTCAGCCACATCAGTGGCGTTTCCAGACGTAACTTGTAATCCATGCCCAGTTCAAGCGCGTTGTTCAACGCCTTGACGAACTCATCGCGGCAATCCGGGTAACCCGAGAAGTCGGTTTCGCAAACGCCGGTAATGACTGTTCGGGCTTGAACTTGATACGCATAGATAGAAGCGAGGGTCAAAAACAGAATGTTTCTTCCCGGTACGAAAGTGCTGGGCAGACTTTCTCCGGAGCTGTTGACGGTCGGCACGGGAATGTTGTCGCGGGTCAGGCTGCTGATCGCCAGTTCATTCAGCAGAGAGACATCCATTACCTTGTGAACGGTCACGCCAAGCTGTTTGCAAAGTTGCTGGGCAACTTCAATTTCCGCGTGGTGACGCTGACCATAATCAAAGGTAATGCAGTGGACTTCATCGTAGTGGGTCAGTGCATGGATCAGGCAGGTCGTAGAGTCCTGGCCACCACTGAAAACGATAACTGCCTTGTTGCTCATAAGTCTGCTTCCTGCATTAAACGGGTAAATTTAAAGGTCGCAATGGTAACTCGAAATGATGCTCGATATAAGTGCGCTGGAAGTTGCGCCCGCAGGCCGCAGGTCGCTTTGCAGCTAATCGCGGTATCCTGTGCACTCTGATTACGGACGTTTTTCCATGCTGGTGATTTCCAACAACGTGCATCTTCCCGATGCCGAGATCGAACTGACGGCCATCCGCGCGCAAGGTGCCGGTGGGCAGAACGTCAACAAGGTTTCCAGTGCGGTGCACCTGCGCTTCGACATTCCGGCCTCGTCCTTGCCCGAGTTCTACAAGGAGCGGCTACTGGCGTTGCGCGACAGTCGCATCACCAGCGATGGCGTGTTGATCATCAAGGCCCAGCAATACCGTACGCAGGAGGCCAACCGTGCCGATGCGCTTGAGCGTCTGGTCGAGCTGATCCTCAGCGCCACCAAAGTCGAAAAGAAACGCCGCCCGACCAAGCCGACCCTCGGATCGAAGAAGCGCCGGCTCGAATCGAAAACCAAGCGCGGCAGCATCAAGGCCGGGCGCGGCAAAGTGGACTTCTAGTCTTCGCGGTACTTGGCCGTGTGCTTGTACAGATACACGCTCAAGGCCAATCCGCTCAATGCAGCGAGAGCGGCGAACAGGAAGATCGAAGCAAAGCCGAAGCCTGCCGCAATCGCCCCGGCCAATGGCCCGGTGATCCCCAGCGATAAATCAATGAACAGCGAATAAGCACCGACCGCTGCGCCACGGCTTGAAGCCGGCACCAGATTCACTGCCTCCACACCCAGCGCCGGGAACACCAGCGAGAAACCAAACCCGCTCAGCGCCGCACCGGCCAGCGCCCAATGTGCGTCCGGTGCCAGCCACAACAGCAGCAGGCCCAGTGTCTCCACCGACAGGCAGGCAATCGCCACGCGAAAGCCGCCGAGGCGGTTGATCAGATTGCCGAACAGCAGGCGCGCACCGATGAAGCTGGCACCGAACAGGCTCAGGCACAGCACGGCGTTGTCCCAATGCTGTGTGGCGTAATACAGGGTGATGAAAGTGGCGATGGTGCCGAAGCCGATCGAGCCCAGCGCCAGGCCGCAACCGTGGGGAAACACTTTACCGAGCACATGCATGAACGGCAGGCGTTCACCCGCCACAATCGGTGCGGCGGTTTTCGGCCAGGCCAACGCCAGACCAAGAATCGCCAGCAAGATGATGCTGACGCCCATGCTCCACAAACCCAACTGGCCGACCAGCCACACACCGAACGGTGCGCCAACCGCCAGTGCGCCATAACTGGCGATGCCGTTCCAGGAAATCACTTTGGCGGTGTTTGCCGCGCCAACCCGGCCAATGCCCCAGCCGATCGAGCCGGAACCGACAAGGCTTTCAGCGCTGCCCAGCACCAGGCGACCGATCAACAGACTGATCAAACTGAGCATCGGCATGCTCGGTGTCCACGCCGAAATCAGCATGAACACACCGCTCAAGCCACACCCGGCCAGGCCAATCATCACTGCGCGTTTGCTGCCCTGGTTGTCGATGATCTTGCCGGCGTACGGGCGGCTGAGCAGGGTGGCGAGGTATTGCACGCTGATCACCAGACCGGCGATCACCGCACCAAAGCCCAGATCGCTGTGCACATAACCTGGCAGCACCGCGAGCGGAATGCCGATGTTCAGATAACCGATAAAGGTGAAGAGGACGATAGAAACGACTTGCAGCGTGACCGCCAGGGGGCGCTGGGGCTCGGACATAGAGGACGACATGGGTAACGATCCACAGGAACGGCAGATTAGATAGGCTGCTTATGATACCGGCGTGGAGGCTTCTGGGGCGGGAAAAGTAAAACTATTTGCCGGGAGGCCGCTTCAGGGGTTGGCCGGGGCAACCAGTTGTGTGGTGACCAGCGCCGCGAGGGCATTTTCTTCGCTGCCGAAACGGGCGAGCAGGGCGGCTTGTTTCTCGGGGGAGAGACGGTTCCAGATGTCGATCATTTTCTCGGTGGCGCCGATGAGTACGGCAGCTTGGCTTTCGGAGAATTCGTCGGTCATGGCGGGCTCGGGGTTCAGGCAGTGTGGAAAGCGCATGTTAGCGCTTTCCACACGGTCTGTACGACGGGGTCTTACTCTTCGTTGTCGGCCGGGCGGCTCTCAACGGCTTCTTTCTGCTCGGGCTGTTGGGCTCCGGCTTGCTGCGTGGTCGTCTGCTCAGGTACGTGCAGGCTTGGGAAGGGGAGATTAGGAATCTCGTGCATGGTTGCGCTCCTCGCTAAGTCTGTTGATAGATCTGGTAGATCCGCGCTTCTTGAAAGCCTGCGCAGGATACAGCAGGAAAAATGACAATCAGACTTTTAATTCAAATTAATGCGACAGATGGCCGCAGGGGAGGGCAAAACCCAAAGGTCACCACAAACAAATGTGGGAGCGAGCCTGCTCGCGAAGGCAGTGTGTCAGGCAACATTTTCGTTGAATGACACGCCGCTTTCGCGAGCAGGCTCGCTCCCACAGGGTTTTGTGTTGCAGTAACTATTTGCAGACGCTGGCGATGGCTTCTGCCAGCAAGGCGAGGCGCGTAGCGTCGATGCCGGCGACGTTCGCCCGGCCCGAGTTGACCATGTACACGCTGTGATGCTCGCGCAGTTGCTTCACTTGCTCCGGCGACAGTCCGGTGTAAGAGAACATCCCGCGTTGTACGCCAATGTGTGCGAAACGCTCGCGCAGGCCATGCGGCTCCAGCGCTTCAACCAGGCCGCTGCGCAACTGCGCGATACGCAAACGCATGGCTTCCACTTCATCGGCCCAACGGGCTTTCAGCTCTGGATCGGCGAGGATGGTCGCGACCACCGCAGCACCATGATCGGGCGGTGTCGACCACAAATTGCGGGCGATGTTGGCCAGTTGGCTGCGGATGTCGATGAGCTTTTCGGCGCTTTTCGCGCAGACGATCAGCGCACCGGTGCGGTCGCGGTACAGACCGAAGTTCTTCGAGCAGGAACTGGTAATCAGCAGCTCAGGCACCTCGGCCGCGAACAACCGGGTCGACCACGCATCCTGTTCCAGACCATCGCCAAAGCCCTGGTAGGCAAAGTCGATCAGCGGCAGCAGATTGCGGCTGCGCACCACATCGAGCACGCGCTGCCAGTCGTCATGGCTCAAGTCAAAACCGGTCGGGTTGTGGCAGCACGCGTGCAGCAGCACCACATCACCGTTCGGCACTTGGTTGAGCACCGCGAGCATGGCATCGACGTCGAGACGGTTGTCACTGCCCACGTACGGGTAGTGACTGACCTTGACCCCGGCCGTGGCGAAAATGGTTTCGTGGATCGGCCAGGTCGGGTTGCTCAGCCACACGCCTTTGCCCGGCAGGCATTGGGCGATGAAGTCGGCGGCCAGGCGCAGGGCGCCAGTGCCGCCCGGGGTCTGGGTGGCGCCGGCACGTTGTGCGGCGATCAGCTTCGAGTCGGCACCGAGCACCAACTGATTGATGACTTTGCCGAACAGCGGGTTGCCGTGGCCACCGATGTAGGTCTTGGTGTCCTGGCTTTCGACCAGCCGCGCTTCAGCGATTTTCACCGCTTCCGGGATCGGTGTCAGGCCCTGAGCGTCCTTGTAGACGCCAACGCCCAGGTCGAATTTACGCGGGTTGGTGTCCTGCGCATACGCCTCCATCAAACCGAGGATCGGGTCGCCGGGTACCCGGCCGATGGCGTCGAAGTGCATTACTTGCGTCCTTCTGCGGTCTTGGCCACTTCGTCAGTGCGCGCAGCCATGATGAAGTCGTTGCGGTGCAGGCCTTTGATCGAATGGCTCCACCAGGTCACGGTGACTTTGCCCCATTCGGTCAGCAGGCCCGGGTGATGACCTTCTGCCTCGGAGATCTCGCCGACAGCGTTGGTGAACGCCAGGGCGTGCTTGAAATTCTTGAACAGGAAAACTTTCTCCAGCTGCATGATGCTGTCGCGGACTTCGATGTTCCAGTCAGGGATCTGCTTGATCAGGATCGGCAGTTCTTCGTCGCTGACTTGTGGCGCATCGGCGCGGCAGGCTTCGCAGTGGGCTTGGTTCAAAGTGGACATGGTGTATTCCTGAATCGAGTGTGTTTTTTTTATTAAAACGTTTGAGCTGTCAATGCCGTCACGCTAAACCAAAGTGGCGGCGACGGACAGGCTCAATTGTCAGCAAAAGTCGCGGTTCACGCGGCTTTCGGTTTCGGCGGAAACTTCGGTGCGTGCAGACCCAGCTGCATGCCTTGGCGAACCATGGCCATGATGTCTTCATGGGCCACGTCGAACAGACGCTTGAGGTTCGGCAGGACAAAGTACAGCGGTTGCAGGATGTCGATGCGATACGGCGTGCGCATGGCTTCGAGCGGATCGAACGCCTGATGCTCAGGTTCGTCCGACAGCGAATAAACGGTTTCTTTTGGCGAGGACAGGATGCCGCCACCGTAAATGCGTTTGCCTTGCGGGGTGTCGACCAGGCCGAACTCGATGGTCATCCAGTACAGGCGCGCCAGATAAACACGTTCTTCCTTGGTGGCCTGCAAACCGAGTTTGCCGTAGGTGTGGGTGAATTCGGCGAACCACGGGTTGGTCAGCAGCGGGCAGTGACCAAAGATCTCGTGGAAAATGTCCGGCTCTTGCAGATAGTCCAGTTCTTCGCGGGTGCGAATGAACGTCGCCACAGGAAATTGCTTGCTGGCCAGCAATTCAAAAAAGGTCTGGAAGGGGATCAGTGCTGGCACGCGGGCGACCTGCCAACCGGTGGTCTCGCCGAGCACCTTGTTGATCTCGCCCAGTTGCGGAATGCGGTCGTGGGGCAGACCGAGTTTTTCGATACCGTCCAGGTATTCCTGGCAGGCACGCCCTTCGATCACTTTCAACTGGCGAGTGATCAGCGTGTTCCACACCGCATGTTCTTCGGCGGGGTAGTCGATAAAACCTTGCGCATCGGGCTCGCGGGCCACGTATTGCGTCTGCTTCATACTGCTCTCCTGCTAGGGGAATTCGTTCTTGTTATGTCCAGCGATGGATTCAGAATTACCTGAGAGCGAGTTGATGTGCAGCAGGTTGAATGGCCTGCTCGTGGGAAATTTCTCTTTAATTCGTAAAGTTATCGTTACGCTTTGACCGCTGGTGCGCATTTTCGGTGATTTTCAGGTTTGAAAAGCCTAGTGGCTGTCACATAATCTTGACAACTATCTGCGTGCCACTACAGAAAAGTCTGGTGCGGTCCCCCTGTAGTAGTGAGCCTGCTCGCGATAGCGGTGCATCAGTCAGCATCAATATCAACTGACCCAAAGCCATCGCGAGCAGGCTCACTCCTACAGGTTTCTCATCGTTTATTCGGGCGATTTATATGCGCATCAAAGTCCACTGCCAGAACCGCATCGGCATCCTGCGCGACATTCTTAACCTGCTGGTTGCCTACGGGATCAACGTCGCGCGCGGTGAGGTCGGCGGTGAGCATGGCAACGCGATCTATCTGCATTGCCCGAACCTGATCAACATCCAGTTCCAGGCGTTGCGCCCGAAATTCGAGGCGATCGCCGGAGTGTTTGGCGTCAAGCGGGTTGGGCTGATGCCCAGCGAGCGTCGGCACATGGAGTTGAATGCGCTGCTCGGCGCGCTGGAGTTTCCGGTGTTGTCGATCGACATGGGGGGCTCGATCGTGGCGGCCAACCGTGCGGCGGCGCAGTTGCTCGGCGTGCGGGTCGATGAAGTGCCGGGTATTCCGCTGTCGCGTTACGCCGAAGATTTCGACTTGCCGGAGTTGGTGCGCGCCAACAAATCGCGAATCAACGGCATGCGGGTCAAGGTCAAGGGCGACATCTTTCTGGCCGACATCGCGCCGCTGCAATCGGAGCACGACGACAGCGAGGCCATGGCTGGTGCGGTGTTGACCTTGCACCGCGCCGATCGCGTAGGCGAGCGCATCTACAACGTGCGCAAGCAGGAGCTGCGTGGCTTCGACAGCATCTTCCAGAGCTCGAAAGTGATGGCCGCCGTGGTGCGTGAAGCGCGGCGTATGGCGCCGCTCGACGCTCCGCTATTAATTGAGGGCGAAACCGGTACGGGCAAGGAATTGCTTGCGCGCGCCTGTCACCTCGCCAGTCCGCGTGGGCAGTCGCCGTTGATGGCGCTCAACTGCGCAGGCCTGCCGGAGTCGATGGCCGAGACTGAGTTGTTCGGTTATGGCCCGGGCGCGTTCGAAGGTGCGCGCGCCGAAGGCAAGCTCGGGCTGCTGGAATTGACGGCGGGCGGCACGCTGTTTCTTGACGGTGTCGGTGAGATGAGCCCGCGTCTTCAGGTGAAGTTGCTGCGCTTTTTGCAGGACGGTTGCTTCCGCCGGGTCGGCAGTGATGAAGAGGTTTATCTGGATGTGCGGGTCATCTGTGCGACGCAGGTCGACTTGTCGGAGCTGTGCGCGCGCGGCGAGTTTCGCCAGGATTTGTACCACCGCTTGAACGTGCTCTCGCTGCACATCCCGCCGCTGCGTGAATGCCTCGACGGACTGACGCCGCTGGTCGAGCACTTTCTCGATCAGGCCAGTCGGCAGATCGGTTGCTCGCTGCCGAAACTGGCGCCGGCGGCGATGGATCGCCTCAGTCATTACCATTGGCCGGGCAACGTGCGGCAGTTGGAAAACGTTTTGTTCCAGGCAGTTTCGCTGTGCGATGGCGGCACGGTGAAGGCCGAACATATTCGTCTGCCGGATTATGGCGTGCGTCAGCCGCTTGGCGATTTCTCGCTGGAAGGCGGGTTGGACGAGATTGTCGGGCGATTCGAAAAAGCGGTGCTGGAGCGGTTGTATTCCGAGCATCCGAGCAGTCGGCAGTTGGGTAAGCGTTTGGGGGTTTCGCATACCACCATTGCCAACAAGCTGCGTGAATACGAAGTCGGCAAAGAGTCGGGCAGCACGTGATCGTTCCCACGCTCTGCGTGGGAATGCAGCCCGGGACGCTCCGCGTCCCAAAGCGGACGCAGAGCGTCCATTGAGGTATTCCCACGCGGAGCGTGGGAACGATCATTCGAGGGATTGCCGCCAAGCGGCATAACACCGCCGGTTTTTCGACTTCGATACATTTCAAATTTCCCCTCGCCATCCCCCAAGTCCTTTGTTTGCCGGGCCTTTGTGCGCCAGAAAAAAGTTGGTCTGCAAATTGCTTATGGCTCAGCAGTACAGCGGTGGGCGGCAAACGTCCGGCATGCAGAGGAAAGAGTGTGGACAAGTACCTTTATGTGGCAATGACCGGCGCCAGCCAGAACGCACTGGCGCAGAAGGCTCATGCCAACAACCTGGCGAACATCTCCACCAACGGTTTTCAGCGCGACCTGGAGCAGGCGCGTTCGATGCCGGTGTTCGGTGACAGCTTTCCGGCGCGTGCGTTTGCCATGAGCGAACGGCCCGCCACCGACTTCACTCCGGGCTCGCTGGTGCAGACCGGTCGTGACCTCGACGTCGCTGTCACCGGCAATGGCTGGATCGCCGTGCAGAACCCGAACGGCGGCGAAAGCTACGTGCGCACCGGCAGCCTCAACGTCGACGCCCTCGGCGTATTGCGCGCCGGCAACGGCATGCCGGTGATGGGCAATGGCGGTCCGATCGCCGTGCCGCCCGAGCAGCAGATCGAAGTCGGTGAAGACGGCACCATCAGTATTCGGGCGATGGGCGAAGGCCCGCGCGTCATGGCGGAGGTCGACCGGATCAAGCTGGTCAACCCGGACATCAAGAACATGAACAAGGGCCTCGACGGCTCGATCTACACCAAGGACGGCCAGCCTGCGCCGGCCGATGCCAACGTCAAACTGGTGTCGGGTTTCCTGGAGTCGAGCAACGTCAACGCCGTTGAAGAGATGACCTCGGTGCTGGCCTTGGCCAAGCAGTTCGAGTTGCACGTCAAGATGATGAACACCGCCAAAGACGACGACCAGGCCATGGCTCGGGTCTTGCAGATCAGCTAATTATCAGAACGTCGCGCCGAAAAACAGGCGCACGAGGAGAATCGAATGCTTCCGGCTCTATGGGTTGCCAAAACCGGTCTGTCCGCCCAGGACACCAACCTGACCACCATTTCCAACAACCTGGCGAACGTGTCGACCACGGGTTTCAAACGTGATCGTGCCGAATTCCAGGACTTGCTCTACCAGATCAAGCGTCAGCCAGGCGCTCAGTCGACTCAGGACAGCGAACTGCCGTCGGGTCTGCAACTGGGTACCGGTGTGCGCATTGTCGGCACCCAGAAAAACTTCACCGCCGGCAGCCTGCAAACCACCGAGCAGCCGCTGGACATGGCCATCGACGGTCGCGGTTTCTTCCAGATCCTGCAGCCGGACGGCACCACGTCCTACACCCGTGACGGTACCTTCCACCTCGATTCCAACGGCCAGATCGTCAACGCCAGCGGTTTCGCTCTGGAACCTGCCATCGTTATCCCGAACGACGCCCAGACCTTCACCGTTGGCCGTGACGGTACTGTGTCGGTGACCATCGCCGGTAACCCGGCAGCGCAAGTGATTGGCAACCTGCAAACCGCCGACTTCATCAACCCGGCCGGTCTGCAAGCAGTGGGTAACAACCTGTTCCTGGAAACCGCCGCTTCCGGCGCGCCGCAAGTCGGCACTCCGGGTCTGGCCGGTTTCGGTACCACCCTGCAGAACACCCTGGAAACCTCCAACGTCAGCACTGTTGAAGAAATGGTCAACATGATCACCACTCAGCGCGCGTACGAGATGAACTCCAAGGTGATCTCCACCGCTGACCAGATGCTCTCGTTCGTAACGCAGAATCTGTAATCAAGTCTATGAGGCGGCCATGAGGTCGCCTGCAACACCGTGAGGTAGGGTCATGAATCGCTTTGTATCTGTTCTGGCATTGAGTGGGGTCGTCTCGCTCGCGGGCTGCGTCGCTCCGACGCCCAAGCCCAATGACCCTTACTACGCCCCGGTGTTGCCGCGCACGCCGTTGCCGGCTGCCGCCAATAATGGCTCGATCTATCAGGCCGGCTTCGAGCAGAACCTGTACAGCGACCGCAAGGCTTTCCGGGTCGGTGACATCATCACCATCACCCTGAACGAGCGCACGCAGGCGAGCAAGAACGCCAACTCGCAGATGGACAAGAACAGTGACAACAAGGTCGGTCTGACCTCGTTGTTCGGCTCCAGCCTGACCACTAACAATCCGATTGGGGGCAACGACCTGAGTCTGAACGCCGGCTATAGCGCCGACCGTTCGACCAAAGGCGACGCCAAGTCCGGGCAGAGCAACAGCCTGACCGGTTCGATCACCGTGACCGTCGCTGACGTGCTGCCCAACGGCATCATCGCCGTGCGTGGCGAGAAGTGGCTGACGCTGAACACCGGTGACGAACTGGTGCGCATCGCCGGCCTGGTGCGTGCCGATGACATCGCCACGGACAACACTGTGTCGTCGACCCGGGTCGCCGATGCACGCATCACCTACTCGGGTACCGGCGCGTTTGCCGATACGAGTCAGCCAGGCTGGTTCGACCGTTTCTTCCTCAGCCCGCTGTTCCCTTTCTAGGTGGCTACGTTGAATTTCAAGAGCCTCATGCTGGCTGCGGCGCTGATGTCCGCAGCCTTTGGTGCCCACGCCGAGCGGCTGAAAGATATCGCCAGCATTTCCGGCGTGCGTTCCAACCAGTTGATCGGTTACGGCTTGGTGGTCGGGCTTAACGGCACCGGCGACCAGACGACGCAAACCCCGTTCACCCTGCAGACCTTCAACAACATGCTCTCGCAGTTCGGCATCAAGGTGCCGCCGGGATCGGGCAACGTGCAGTTGAAAAACGTCGCGGCGGTGTCGATCAGTGCCGACTTGCCGGCGTTCGCCAAACCCGGTCAGCAGGTCGATATCACCGTGTCCTCGATCGGTAACTCCAAGAGCTTGCGTGGCGGTACGCTGTTGCTGACCCCGCTCAAGGGTATCGACGGCAACGTCTACGCAGTCGCTCAGGGCAACCTGGTGGTCGGCGGCTTCGACGCCGAAGGCCGTGACGGTTCGAAGATCACCGTCAACGTTCCGTCGGCCGGTCGTATCCCCGGCGGTGCCTCTGTGGAGCGTTCGGTGCCGAGCGGTTTCAACCAAGGCAACAGCCTGACGCTGAACCTCAACCGTTCCGACTTCACCACGGCCAAACGCATCGTCGACAAGATCAACGACATGCTTGGCCCTGGCGTTGCGCAAGCCATCGATGGCGGTTCGATCCGTGTCACTGCGCCGCTCGATCCGAGCCAGCGCGTCGACTACCTGTCGATCCTGGAAAACCTCGAAGTCGACCCGGGTCAGGCGGTGGCGAAAGTCATCATCAACTCGCGTACCGGCACCATCGTCATTGGCCAGAACGTGAAAGTGTCGCCAGCCGCCGTGACCCACGGCAGCCTGACCGTGACCATCACCGAAGACCCGATTGTCAGCCAGCCCGGCCCTCTGTCCAATGGCCAGACCGCTGTCGTGCCGCGCTCGCGGGTGAATGCCGAGCAGGAAGCCAAACCGATGTTCAAGTTCGGTCCGGGCACCACCCTCGACGAAATCGTTCGTGCGGTGAACCAGGTCGGCGCGGCGCCGGGTGACTTGATGGCGATCCTCGAAGCCTTGAAGCAGGCCGGCGCGTTGCAAGCCGACCTGATCGTGATCTGAGGCCGACCCTTATGGATATGCGCAAAAGCGGTCTGGTCAGCAGCAGCGATTCGGGTTCCTACTCGGACCTCAATCGCCTGAACCAGCTCAAGGTCGGCGACAAGAACAGCGATGCAAACCTGCGCAAGGTGGCGCAGGAATTCGAATCGCTGTTCCTTGGCGAGATGCTCAAGTCGATGCGCTCGGCGACCAACGCCTTGGGTGAAGACAATCCGCTGAACACGCCGGCGGCCAAGCAGTATCAGGAAATGTACGACCAGCAACTGGCCGTTTCCATGTCCCGCGAGGGCGGTGGTATCGGTCTGGCCGACGTGCTGATGCGCCAGATGTCGAAGAACAAACCGCTGGCGCCGGGCGAGGCCGCTGCAGCGTCCGCCGCCAAGCAGGAAGAAGCCAAGGCGAAAGCTGCTGCCGTGGCTACGCCGATTGCCGCCGGCACCGTTGCCACCAATGGCCCGTTGTCGCGGCTCAATGGCGAGCGACCGCTGTGGGCGTCGCGTTCGGTGAATGCGCCGAACACGCAACTGGCTCATCGCAACGATATGGAACTGATCAATCAGCGTCGCCTGGCTTTGCCACCAAAACTGGCCGATCGTTTGCTCGCCGGGCTGGTGCCGTCAGCCACGCCGGCAGCGGCAACGGCATTGCCGCAGCGTGCGACAACCGCTGCCACCACTGGCGCCGGCCCGCTGTACAACGGCGATTGGCTGGCCCGCGCCGAGGGCGAAAAAGCTTCGGGCGGACAGATGCAGGTCTACGGTCGCGCCATGGCGCAGATTCCACTGGCGCCGGCGAAGAAAGCTTTCAGTTCCGCCGACGAATTCGTCAACACCATGCTGCCGATGGCCAAGGAAGCGGCCGACCGCATCGGCGTCGATCCGCGTTATCTGGTGGCGCAGGCGGCGCTGGAAACCGGTTGGGGCAAGTCGGTCATGCGTGCCCAGGATGGCAGTAGCAGCCACAACCTGTTCGGCATCAAGGCGAGCAGCAACTGGAAGGGCGATTCGGCCCGGGCGATCACCAGCGAGTTTCGCAATGGCGAGATGGTCAAGGAGACGGCCGAGTTCCGTTCCTACGCCTCGTACAAGGACAGCTTCCACGATCTGGTGACTTTGCTGCAGAGCAATAATCGCTATCAAGATGTCGTGAAGTCTGCCGATAACCCAGAACAGTTTGTACGCGAGTTGCAAAAGGCCGGTTACGCCACCGACCCGAACTACGCAAGCAAGATTTCGCAGATTGCCAAGCAGATGAACAGTTTCCAAAACTACGCTGCGGCGGGTGTATCCACCACGCCTTTATAAGGCACAAGGTATAAGGTCTGAACCATGAGTTTGCTCAATATCGGGATGTCGGGACTGTCGGCCAGCCAGTCCTCTTTGGCTACGACAGGCAACAACATTGCCAACGTCGACACCGCCGGTTATTCACGTCAGCAAACCGTGCAGGGCACCAAATCCTCGCAGCAGTTCGGCACCGTGTTCATCGGTACGGGCACGACCCTGGCCGACGTGCGCCGGGTGTACAACTCGTACCTGGAAAGCCAGCTGCACACCGCTACTTCGCTCGACAGCGAATCGGCTGCTTACCTGGCGCAGGCCACACCGCTGGACTCGATGCTGTCGGACACCAACACCGGCCTGACCGGTGTGCTGCAGAAGTTCTTCACCACGATGCAGGGCGTTTCGACGTCGGCGACCGATGACACCTCCCGCCAATCGGTGCTGACCGGTGCGCAGGCGCTGACCAGTCGCTTCAATACCATCGCCAAACAGCTCAACGACCAGAACACCACCATCAACGGCAGCCTTGGCGACATGACGGCCCAGGTGAACAAACTGGCCACCTCGATTGCCAACCTGAACCAGAAAATCGGCGAGATCTCCACCAGTGGCGGTGCGCCGAACGATCTGCTCGACAGCCGCAACGAAGCCGTGCGCCAGCTCTCCGAACTGACGGGTGCACAGGTCGTCGAGCGTGGCACCAGTTTCGACGTTTACATCGGCAGCGGTCAGCCTCTGGTGATCGGCAACACCACCAACACGCTGAGCATGGTCGCGAGCAAAGACGACCCGTCGCGCATGGCCATCCAGATGGATCGCGGTTCGAGCACCATCGACATCACCTCGGCGATGAGCGGCGGTGAAATCGGCGGCCTGTTGACTTACCGCAAAGAAGTCCTCGACCCGTCGCTCAACGAGCTGGGCCGCGTGGCGCTGGTGATCGCTGATCAGGTCAACAGTCAGCAAGCCCAGGGCATCGACAAGAACGGTGACTTCGGCGCGGCCATTTTCAACAACATCAACAGTGCCGCGCTGATCAGTTCGCGCAGCATCGCGCAGTCGGGCAACAGCACCGGTTCGGGTAACCTCGATGTCACCATCAAGGACACCGGCAAGCTGACCACCAGCGATTATCAAGTGACGTTCACCAGCGCCACTGACTACACCGTCAAGCGTTCCGATGGCACCGATATGGGCGCCTTCAGTACCACGACCAATCCGCCGCCTGTGATCGACGGTTTTACCCTTGCTCTCAAGGGTGGTGCGTTGAGCGCCGGTGACAGCTTCAAAGTCACGCCGACCCGCAATGCGGCGGCGAGCATCCAGACAGTGCTCACCGATCCGAAGAAAATCGCTGCGGCCGGTCCGTTGACCGGTGTGGCCAGCGCCAACGGTCTGGGCACTTTCACCCAGCCGACGCTCAACAGCAAAATCGATATCTACAACCCGACTGCCCAGGCTGACATGCAGGCGGCGCTGAAGAACTCGACGCCGGTCAAGCTGGTGTTCGGTGCGGTCACCGGGGGCAGCCAGTCCTACACCTTTGTGGATGCCAAGGGCGGCCTCATCAGCAGCGGCACTATCGTTCCCGGTCAATCGAACACGCTGGACCTGAAAGTCGGCATCGTCGATGCCAGCGGCAACCCGGTGATGGACACCAGTGTTACGCCGAACGTGCAGAAGACATTCTCCGTACAGACCACCGTTGGCGGCACGCCGAAGTCCGGCGAAACCTTCACCATGAATCTCACCGGTGCGGCGTCTTCGGACAACCGCAACGCGCAATCGCTGGTCGCCCTGCAAACGGCGCAGACCGTCGATACCGGTTCGGCGAGCAAGGGCATCAGCCTGACTGACGCCTACAACAAGCTGGTGACCAACGTCGGTACCAAAACCGCCCAAGGCAAGTCCGACAGCGCCGCGACCTCGGCGATTCTGGATAACGCCAAAGGCGCGCGCGATTCGCTGTCCGGGGTCAACTTGGATGAAGAAACCGGCAACCTGGTCAAATATCAGCAGTACTACACAGCGTCTTCGCAGATCATCAAAGCTGCGCAGGAAACTTTCGCCACGCTGATCAACAGCCTTTAAGGAGTCGTAATTCATGCGCATTTCCACCGCCCAGTATTACGGCACGCAAGCGTCGGACTATCAGCGTAACTTCAACAAGGCCGTCGCCACCGCCAGCGAGGCGAGCAGCCTGCAGCGCATCAATACCGCCGCCGATGATCCGATCGGTGCCGGGCGCTTGCTGCAACTGGGCCAGCAGGCCGCGATGCTCGATCAGTACAAGACCAACGTCGACAGCACCAAAAGTGCATTGACCGTGCAGGAATCCACGCTGGATTCGATCACCACCGCGTTGGCCCGCGCCAAGGAACTCGCCCTGGCCGCCAACAATGGCACGGCCACCGACAAGGACCGCCAGGCTTACGCTTCGGAAATGGGCCAGATCCAACAACAAGTGTTGGGTCTGATGAACGCCAAGGATGCCAGCGGCAACTACCTGTTCTCTGGTTCGAAGACTGACACCGCGCCGTATTCGCAGAATGCCGACGGCACCTACAGCTACAACGGTGACCAGACCACGATCAATCTGGGCATCGGCGATGGCATGACGATCGGCACCAACACCACCGGTTGGGCTGCTTTCCAGCAGACCATCAATACCGCGCGTACCAACGTCGCCATGACCGCACCGGCAGTGGATGACGGTCGCGTCGTACTGTCCAACGGCACGATCGGTACCGTAGCCACTTACAACTCCAAGTTCACCGCTGGCCAGCCGTATACCGTCAGCTTCCTCAGCAGCACCCAGCTGAAAATCACCGATGCCCTTGGCAACGACGTGACGGCTGAGGCGAGCCAGAACGGTCTGGTCAGCAACAGCAGCGGTGCCAACCAGACGGTCAGCTTCCGTGGCGTCGACATGAAGCTGAACATCAACCTGAAGGCTGGTGATACCAACCCGGACGCGGTCATTGCCGGCCACAGCTTCCAGTTGTCTACCGCGCCTGACTCGTTCACTACCACGCGCAGCCCGGGTAACCCGTCGACCGCCGTGATTACCGGTTCGAGCATCACTGACCAGGCGGCGTACACTGCGGCATTCCCGCAGGGCGGCGCCGTTCTCAAGTTCACCAGCGCCACCGCATTCGATCTGTATGCTGCGCCGGTGACTGCGGACAGCAAACCGGTGTCCTCGGGCACTGTGGCCGGTAGCAACGCCACGGCGGCAGGCGTGACCTTTGCTCTGGGCAGCGCACCGGCAGCGGGTGATCAGTTCTCGATCCGCCCAAACGATCACCAGACCCAGAACGTGCTCGACACCCTCGGTCAGATGATTACTGCTCTGAATACACCGATCGATGGTGATCCGGTGGCCAAGCAGAAATTCCAGGGCGCCATGGAGGCGGGCCTCGGCAACATCGACGCGGCCAACAATCAGATCGGCACCGCGGTGACCGAGATTGGTGCCCGTGGTCAGGCGCTGGAAATGCAAGCCACCACCAATGACAGTCTGAGCACCGCGAATACCACCACGCAAGGTTCCATTCGCGATTCGGATCCGGCTGAAGTGATGACGCGACTGACCCTGCAGCAGACCATGCTGCAAGCTTCGCAGCTTGCGTTCAGCAAGATCAGCCAGTTGGGTCTGTTCAACAAGATCTGATCCTCAACGGGCGCGTAAGCGCCCGTTTACCCTGCCACTCAGTCATGTTTTTTAGCGGTATCAAGGGCTCGCTTTTCCGAGCGGGCTCGTATCGCCTGTGAGCCCGCCGTGAATTCACTCCCTCTTGTCAGTCTTGTCATTCCCGCCTTCAATCCGCGCTTCTTCGAGCGGACGCTGAACAGCGCTGTCAGCCAGAATTACGCCAATCTTGAAATCATCGTGTGCGATGACAATCGTGGCAACGAGATTGAAGACATCGTTACGCGGGTGACGGAGCAGACCGGCTTTGTCGTGCGTTACGTGCGCAACCCACGAACGCTGGGGCTGGTCGGTAACCTGAAGGCCTGCCTTGAGCAAGCCCGGGGCGAGTTCATCAAATTCCTGTGTGATGATGACCTGCTGTATTCGGCCTGTATCGAACAGCAAGCCCACGAGCTGCGGCGTGACGAAGTCAGTCTGGTGGTAGCGCAACGGTTGTTGTGGGATGCCAACGACATCATCCTGCCCGCACGTCTGGAAAACAGCTCATTGTCGCCGGCCAGTGGTTTGCTCAAAGGCGACGATGTACTGAGCATCTTTGAAAAATTCCCGGTCAACGTACTGGGTGGATTCAGTAGTGCGCTGTTTCGCCGTAGCGACGTTGTGGAGCTTTTGCCAGCCTTGACCGAGGAGGGGGCCTGCTTCGTTGCGACGCTGGATTTTGCCTTGTACGTCTGTCTGTTGCGGCGCGGCAATCTGGTGGTCTCCAACAACGTACTGAGTGCCGAGCGTCTCTACCCCGAGCGTCTGAGCGCGCAGCAACCGATGAAAGACGCGGCCGAGATCGAGCGCGAGTGGATCTCGCAAATGCTCAAGGTCCGCAGCGGCGAGTCGGCGCCGGCGCCGGGCTGGGTTCGTTATGTGCCGTTGACCAAGGCCGATGAGTCGCCTCGGGTCTGGCAGGAGCTGCCGCTGAGCCGTACCCTCGGCACCAAGCAGAGCCGTCAGGAGCTGGGGGTCGGAGTCGACAGCTTCAGTTTTGGCGAACTCTATGCACAATGGCTGGCGGTTCGGGTGTTGACCGAGGCGCAGCGCCAATGGCTGCCGGAAACCCTCGCTGGCTGGCCGCACCGACCGCGCATCGTGCCGATCATCATTGATGCCCAAGGCAGTCGCGATGGCCTGAAGCGCACCCTTGAGGCACTCGCCGCTCAGGATTACCCGCCGGAACTGGTTCTGGTGCTGTCCACGGCTTGCAGCGAGGGGAAGCTGGACGATCGGGTGTTCCACATGCCGTTGCAGGGTGACGGCCTGGAGCAGATCAACGCTCTGCTGCCGCAACTGGAAGGCGCCGACTGGTTTTATCTGTTGCAGCCAGGTGACTGCCCGGTGGCGCCAGCATTGTTGGTGATGGCCGATCGCATTGCGCACGCAAGCTCATTGACATGCCTGTACAGCGACGAAGGCAGTCTGCGCGATGGTGAGTCGGCCGAGCCTGCGTTCAAGCCGGATTTCAACCTCGACCTCATGCGCAGCTACCCTTACGTCGGGCGAGCGCTGGCGTTCCAGCGCGAACGGTTCCTGGCGCTTGGTGGTTTTACCTCGACGTTCGCCGAACTCGCGCCCCACGATGTGCTTTGGCGCATGGTTGAAAGCGATGGCCTGCAAGTGGTCGGGCACATTGCTGAAGTGTTGCTGGAGTCGAAATTCGATCTGTCGCAATGGCTCACTGATCCTGGCGTTGCGCAGCAAAGTCCGCGAATCCTCGAAGCGCATCTGCAACGCCTTGGCATCGCTCACGACATTCGCGACCGTAACGGCGGGCTGCTCAATCGTGTCGACTATCACCATGCCCGGCGCCCATTGGTGTCGGTGGTCATTGTCACGCAGGACCAGACGGCTGCCTTGCAACGCTGCGTCGAGACATTGCTGGAAAAGACCGACTACACCGAGTACGAATTGCTCTTGGTCGATAACGGCAGCGAAAGCGCTGAAGCGTTGGCTTGGCTGGACGGTATGGCGCAACTGGGCAGCGAGCGGATTCGCGTGCTGAGCTACCCGCAAAAGGGTAACGCGGCAGCGGTGCACAACTATGCCGTCAGCCAGGCGCGCGGTGAGTATGTGTTGATGCTCAACGCCTTTGCGGTGATCACCCGGAACGACTGGCTCGACGAACTGCTCAATCATGCGCAACGCCCGGAAGTCGGGGTGGTTGGCGCCAAGCTGTTCAATCCGGACGGCGGCGTGCTGCACGCCGGCCTGATTCTTGGCTTGAACGGGCCGGTCGGGTTGCCGTTCTATGGCCAGCCGATGCAGTCGGAAGGGTACATGCATCGCCTGCAGGCGGTGCATGACCTGAGTGCCGTCGGCAGTGATTGCCTGATGATTCGCAAGTCGGTGTTCGAAGCTGCCGGCGGGCTGGACGAGCAGGACCTCAAACAAACGCTCAATGTCGTGGACCTGTGTCTGCGCGTTGGCCGCGACGGTTATCTGGTGGTGCTGAACCCCAATGCGATCCTGGCTGTGGGTGCGCGGCCAAATGCGATGGCGACACCGGAGGAAGAAGCGCAGCACGCCGAGGAGAGGGACACGTTTTACCAGTGCTGGTTGCCGCTGGTGGCGCGAGACCCGGCCTACAACGTCAACCTGACGTTGCAGGGCGTGGGCGCCACCAACTTCAGTCTGGAGCCGGGACTGCGCACGGGGTGGAGTGCATTCTCCAAGGCGCAGTTGCCCAATCTGCTGGTGGTGCCGATCAACGCTTCGGCCATCGGCCATTACCGCATGAGCCAGCCGATGATCGAGCTGGAAGCGGCCAATAGGGCGGAAGGGCGTATTTGCTACGGCTTGCCGTCGATCATCGATATCGAACGTCAGTCGCCTGATGTGATCGTTCTGCAAGGGCGCTACTCGGAGCACGCCATCGATGAAATCCCACCGCTGAAAAAGTACTTCAACGCTCGACGGATCTTCGAACTCGACGACTACGTCATTGATGTTCCCCACCGCAATGCGCACATACGCAACATGCCGAGCAAGCAGGACATGGAGCGCATGGTGCGCCGCGCGATCGGGCTGTGTGATCGTGCGGTCGTATCCACCGCACCACTGGCCAACGTGCTGTCGGACATGCACCACGACATTCGTGTCGTCCCTAACATGTTGGCCAAGGACTTGTGGGGCCACCTGCGCAGCCAGCGTCGGACCTCGAAGAAACCGCGGGTCGGCTGGGGCGGCGGCACCAGTCACCACGGTGATCTGGCGGTGATCGCCGAGGTTGTTCGTGAACTGGCCAATGAAGTCGACTGGGTGTTTTTCGGCATGTGTCCGGATGATCTGCGGCCGTACATGCATGAGTTCCATGGCGTCATCGGCCTGGACGTGTACCCGGCGAAACTGGCCAGCCTCAACCTCGATCTCGCGTTGGCGCCGCTGGAGTTCCATATCTTCAACGACTGCAAGAGCAACTTGCGGCTGCTGGAATACGGCGCCTGCGGTTACCCGGTGATCTGCACGGATACCGAGGCCTATCGCGGTTATTTGCCGTGCACGCGGATCAAGACCAACAGTACGGATGAATGGCTGCAAGCGATCCGTATGCACCTGGCCGATCCTGATGCCAGTTATCGCATGGGTGATGAATTGCGTGAGGTGGTGTTGCGCGATTACGTGTTGCGCGGCGATAACTTGCGCTACTGGGAATACGGCTGGCTGGCGGATTGATCGAGCGGGGCTTGGCGGCCTTTGGGCCGACCAGGCTCTTGGGGTTTTGGGGGTATATCCGTTGCTGCGGGGGTTGCTGATTAGGGTTCCGCCCTTACGGCGGGTCACTTTTTCCAGACGCCGAAAAAGTAACCAAAAAGGCTTGCTCCTACGTGCGGCCCACTCGCTAAAGCTCGGGGTCCCTTCGCTCCGGGATCGATCCGGGGGGCATCGCCTACGGTTTGCTTCGCTGCACCTCCTCTCGATGTGTTTGGCTTCGCCAAACGGTCGCTGCGCTCCCACCCCCGGATCAATCCCTCCGCTCAGCCTTCCGACGTCGCTCGTGGATCAAGATCAAGAGCTGCAGCCGAGCTAACGCTCATCCTGTTGAGTGGTGAGGAGCGGGGCGTGGTCGGCTTTGGATTTGTGGTGGGTTTTCCCCTCACCCCAGCCCTCTCCCGAGGGAGAGGGAGCCGATTTGTGGGCTTTTCAAGGTTTGAGTTCGACTCGGTATCGCACGTCGGCGTACTTCTCGCAATTTCCTCGGTTGATCTGGTCAAACGATACTGGACACGGTTATAGGGTTTTACCCTTTTTCATGCCGCCAGGGCCTCCATGTCCACCGGAGTTCGGTAGCCATTGTGACTGTGCAGCCTGATCCGATTGTAATAATGG